>JACSRI010000078.1 GCA_014879845.1 Opitutaceae bacterium | reverse complement strand
TCGCGGCCCGCGCAGTCGGCGAACCGGAAACGGTGCGCTAGGAATGTAAGGCCCCAGCATGTGGCAAGGAGAAAAGCTCCCGTGAGCATGTGCATGGTGGCGGCGTGGGGATTGCGCACGGTCCAGATGACGAGCGCACCGAGCCAGACCTGTATCCCCAGCAGCCCGACGAGCGCGACGGCCCCCGCGCCGAGGACCCGCCCGGTGTGGCGCGCGCGCCACAGGCGCAGGGCGAAGACGAGCAGAGCCGCGGTCGCGACCAGCGCCCAGCAGCGGTGGGCGAAGTGCACGGCCACGCGAAAATCCCACGCCGCCGGGACGAGCGCGCCGTCCGGCATGAGCGGAAAGGTCGGGATGGCCAGCCCCGCCTGGTTGTGGCGCATGAGGGCGCCGAGGAGCAACTGCACGACGATCACGCCGCAGGCGACGAGCCCGGTGCGCGCGAGCGCGGGCGACGGCGCGCGCTGCAACGCCCCGGCCCGCTCGATCCACGGACGCGAATGTGCGAGCGTGATGGACACGAGCGCACAGAGGATCAGCTGGGCCACGCAGCCGTGGGCGACGGCGAAGGAGGTCGCGACGAGATTGTGGCTCGCGCCGGTGTTGAGCCAGTCGAGCAGGACACGCAGTCCGCCGAGGATACCCTGCACGGGCACCGCGAGCGCGAGCGCATACGCGAGACGGCGCAGCCAGCGACGCTCCTCGTAGATCGCGTGCCACACGGCCAGCCCGATCGTCAGCAGACCCAAGGAGGCAGCGAGCAGCCGATGCGAGTGCTCGGCACGCTTGTCCGCCTCGGTCAGCCAGCCCTCGGGATTGATCGAGCCGTTGGACAACGGCCAGTCGAGGAAGGCCATGCCGGCCTGGATGCTCGTGGTGAACCCGCCGGCGAAGAGCAGGATCGCCATCCACCCCAGGGCGAAGACGCAGAACCACGCGAATGCGGGACGGTAGGTCAGGGAACGTCGGGGAAACGACACGGCCATTGGGGGGGAGGCGTTGTGCCATAAACTCACCGTTGGTTTTGACAAACGAATCCGGGATTTAATCAGTTGTCGTGATGATCGCGCTGTCCCGAGCGAAGTTGTTCTCCGCCTGCCTCAGTCTCGCCGTGCTGGCCGCGGCGGGTTGCGGGAAGAAGTCCGGGGAGGCGGCCGCCACCGCACCGGCCGATGACCGTCGCGCGCTCACCGGCACGGTGATCAGCCTCTCGGCCGAACGCGGCACTGCGCTCGTCGATCACGAGGAGATCCCCGGCTACATGCCGCGCATGACCATGGAGTTTCGCGTCACCCCGGGCGACTTGAAGGTGCTGCGCGAAGGGCTGCGTATCCGCGGCAAGATGTATGAACTGAGTGGTGACTACTATCTCGAGGAGATCTGGCCGGTCGACCCGGCCGCCGAACGCATCGTCCAGACGGCCGGCCAGGCGCTGCGGCAGGACACGGTCACGCGCGGCGCCTCGCCCTATCGCGAGGTCGGCGAATTCCTGCCCGACTTCGCCCTCTACGACCAGGACGGCAAGGTCGTGCAGATCACGCAACTGCGCGGGCGCCAGATCGTGCTCAACTTCATCTTCACGCGCTGCCCGGATGCGAAGATGTGCCCGGCGACGGTGATGAAGATGATGCAACTGCAGGCCATGGCGCGCGAGGCGGGTGTCGCCGACCTCGAGCTGGTCTCGATCACGCTCGATCCCGAATATGATACGCCCGGCGTGCTGCGCGACTATGCCGACTCCCGCGGCATCGATACCTCGAACTACCACTTCCTCACCGGTCCCGAGCGGGCGATCAAGGACATGCTTGCGCAGCTCGGGGTGCTCGTCTTCCAGAACGGCCCGCTCCTCCAGCACACGCTCGCGACCGTCCTGATCGACCCGCGCGGCAAGATCGTGCACCGCGTCGACGGCTCGGAGTGGCGCGCCGAGGACTTCGCCGGTCGATTGCGCCGGGCCGAGGGCCCGAAAACCCCATGAGCAGCGGCGCGACTTCCCTGCCGCGGGCGAGGCGCGCCCTGCGTCAGACGCTGTGGATCACCCTCGTGGCGGCCCTGGCCTATGTCGGCATCCGCGCCCTTCCCGTCGATCGCGGCGTGCTGCACTACGACGATTTCGGCGCGGGCCAGCCGGGGGCGCTCGAGTTTTGCGAGCCAGGCGGGCCGCAGTTCGTCCCGGTCGACCGGGTACGGTCTCCCGTCGACATGGCCGTGCGGGCCATCGGTGAGGGTGCGCTCTCCGTCGGCCAGGCGGTGCGCCTCTCGGTTCGGTTGACTGCAGCGAGTGGCAAGCCTGTGACCGCCGACGACCTGCTCGTCGTGCACACCCGCAAGCTGCACCTGCTCGTCATCGATCCGATGCTCGAGGACTACCAGCACCTCCACCCCGAGCCGACGGACTCTCCGGGCGAGTACGCGGTCGAGTTCACCCCGCGCCGATCCGGGGAGTATCGCGTGTTTGCCGATTTCATGCCGAGGGCGACGGGCCGGGCGCTCTACGCTGGCGCGAGGCTCGAGGTCGCAGGTCCGGCCGCGTCTTCTCCAGGCATGGCTGCCGCCACCGACGAGACGCGCGTGTCCGTCGTGGATGGCTACCGCTTTGCGCTCGAACTCGATCGCGATCCCCCGCGCATCAACGAGGTCGCGGAGCTGCGCTTGCTCGTGTCAGACAGCACCGGCGCGTTCACCGTGCTCGAGGAGATCATGGGTGCACCCGCGCATGTCGTGGCCTTCGATCTGGGCCGGACCGGGTTCGCCCACCTGCATCCGACGCCGGCGCAGGCCGGCGAAATCGTCGGCGCGACACCCTTGCGCTTTCAGTTGAGCCTGACCGATCCAGGAACCTATCGCCTCTGGGCCCAGGTGAAGATCGACGGACGCGAGCTCTTTGCGCCGTTTACGGTGACCGTGCGGCCGTAGGCGTGGGCCCTGTACGCGGCAAGGCCGCCGCAGCAGACTGCGTCGGCCTTGCGGACTCAGGACCAACACCGTTGCCCCTGCGAGGTGCGCCTCGCGTCAGAGCAGGCGTCCTGGCACGATGATCATGTCGCCCTGCCTCAGCGCAGGGTTTTCGTCGCCCTTGCCGTCCATGATGCGGTTCAAATCGATGACCGAAGACCGCACTTTTCCGCCCTCGATGCGCATCAGGCGCACCTTGCCCAGGTTGACCGTCCCATCGGCGAACCCGGCCGCCATCACGGCCTCGAGCAGCGTGACCGGCCGGTCGAACTCAAGGCGACCGTTGGTGCCGACCGAACCGTTGATGTAGACGTAGAAGGACCGGGAGACGAGGCGGACAGTGATCTCGCGTGAGACCAGCTGCGAGGCGTAGAGCTGGATGAGGCGCTCCTGGAACTGCAGCGGGGTCAGTCCGATTGGCGAGATCTCCCCGATGAGGTCGAGGGTGATGCGACCGTCCGAACGGACGCGTTGCTGCGTGTTGAGTGATGGAGCTCCAGGGAAGGTGATCTGCAGTTCGTCGCCCTCGCGCAGGACGATGGGCTCGGGCGCGGCCTCGGCGGCTGGGGCGCCCTGAGCGGCCAGATCGGGAGCGCAACTCAGGGCCGCGGCCAGCGAGATCGATGCGACGAGGGCACGGAGCGTATTTCGGGTGGTGCTCATGAGAATGTCTGGAGGTTGTCGGATTTCCTGGAGCGTGCGGGCGGCGCGGGCAAAACCCTTCCTGGTATCACTCCTTGGCCGGCTCACCCTTCTGGATGCCGAGCTTGTCCATCAACTCGTACATCGTCGGACGGCTGATGCCCAGCTCGACGGCGGCGGGCGCGATCTTGCCGTGGTGGCGTTTGAGGGCGCGGGTGACCATCTCGCGCTCGACTTGCTCGCGCGCCTCCTTGAGCGAGGTCATCGCCGTGCCCGCCTCAGCGGAGTCGAGTTCCAGGTCGGCCGCGGTCAGTCGGCGGCCGTCACACATGATGACGGCGCGGCGCACGCGATTCTGCAGTTCGCGGATGTTACCGGGCCAGATATGGCGAGCCATGGATCGCACGGCATCGGACGCGAAGGATAGTCCGGGCTTCTTGTTTTCGCGGGCGAAGCGGTCGAGAAAGCTGCGTGCGATCACCTCGATGTCGCCCTCGCGCTCGCGCAAGGGCGGGAGCGCCATCTCCACGACGGCGAGCCGGTAATAGAGATCCTCGCGAAACGCCCCGGTCGTCATCGCCTTGCGCAGATCGGCGTTGGTGGCGGCGATCACGCGGACATTGACCGCGATCTCGCCGCGGCCGCCGACTCGGGAAAAACGCTGTTCCTGCAGGAAGCGCAGGAGTTTCACCTGCAGCGGCGGCGGCAGTTCGCCGACCTCGTCGAGGAAGAGCGTGCCGCCGTCGGCCGCCTCGATGTGGCCCTTGCGCTGGACGTGCGCTCCCGTGAACGCCCCCTTCTCGTGGCCGAAAAGTTCGCTCTCCAGCAGTGCCTCGGGAATGGCCCCGCAATTTATCGGCACAAAGGGCCCGTTGCGCCGGGCGCTGCGTTGGTGGATGCCCTGCGCGACCATTTCCTTGCCGGTGCCGCTCTCGCCCTGGATCAGGACGGGCGCGTCGGTCGTTGCCACTTTCCGGATCGACTCGAAGACGCGTTGCATCTGCGGGCTCGAGCCGATCATTCCCTCGAAGGCATCTTGGTCCATGCGGGCACGCATCTCGAGAAACTCGCGCTCGAGGAGGGCGACGTGAAAACAGCGCTTGAGGATGAGCCGCAGTTCGTCGAGCTGGACAGGCTTGGCGTGAAAATCGTAGGCGCCCGCACCGACGGCGCGCAGGGCGATGGCCCGCTCGCTCTGGCCGGAGATGATGATCACTTTGCAGCGCCGATCGATGGCGAGCATCTCGCCCAGGATGCCCAGGCCCTGCTCGGGGTTGGCGGGTTCGGGAGGCAGCCCGAGATCGAGCAGGACGACGGCCGGTTGGTACTGGCGAAACGCCGACAGGGCCGTGTCGCGGTCGGCCGCGAGCGACAGATCGTAGTCCTTGGAGAGCGCCCACTTCATCTGGGTGCGAATCTCCTCGTCGTCGTCGACGATCAGCAGGCGGGGTTTCATCGGGTGGAAAGACAAGGGGCGGGAGACACAGAACTGAAGGGTAAACGCCGCCCGGAGGTCTGCTTGTGGCGTCGGGATTTCACCGATGGCTCGACTTGGACGTGCGCACGCGTCGGGAGACGGGAGGCTAGGGCTCTAGCTCCCGGCCAGGGGGAGCAGGACCTCGAAGGTCGAACCCACGCCGGGTTGACTGCGCACGTCGATGCGGCCGCCGTGGGCCTCCACGATCATCTTGCTCTGAAACATGCCGATCCCCAATCCGCGCTTCTTCGTTGTCTGGAACGGGCGAAAGAGGGAGCGCCGGACAAATTCCGGCGACATCCCGCAGCCGGTATCGATCACGGTCACTGCGACAAAGGCGCCGCGCTGGGCCGTCCCGACGCGGACGCGGCCTCCGCCCGGCGTGGCCTCGCGGGCGTTGATCAGGAGGTTGGTGATGACCTTGAGAATCTGATCGGGGTCGAGCGAGGCCTCGGGCACGGGTGCGAGTTCCTGTTCCAGTGTGATGCCGGATTGAGGTGGCCAGTCTTCGAGTGCACGGGTGGTGAGCGCGGCGAGATCCGTCGGAACTCGCTGCAGGGCGAGGCCGCTGCGCAGCGTGCCGAGTTTCTCGATGAGGCCGTTGATGTGGTCGACCGTGCGCCCACAACTCTTCATCGCATCCTCGCGAAACTCCGGGTCCTGGAAATGATCAGGGAGGTTTTGCAGGAGCAGGGAGAGCGTGTTGGCCGCGTTCTTCAGGTCGTGCACGAAAAACGTCGCCATGGTCTGGAACGCCTCGAATTCCCGCGACTGCGCCAGCCGCTGGGAGAGTTGCACCCCGAGGAGCGCGGCCGCCACGTGGTCGCCGATGCAACGGAACATGTCGAAATCGTGCGGAGCATAGGGCAACCCGCCGACTCGGTCGCCGAGCGTGATCACGCCCGTGATGGTGCCGCGCGCGACGAGCGGGACGCAGAGGCGGTGCCCACTTTTGGGAAACTGCCGCCCATGGTGTGCGCGCATTTCCGCGGCACCGGGGAAGGTCGCTTCCTCGATATCCACGGGCTCGGGATGCGCCTGCAGGTGAGCGAGCGCCTCGCCAAAGTCCGCGATCTCGGCGCCGCCGGCACTGCCGCTGGGCGAGTCGATGAGCGTCGAGGCGGCGAGCACGAGGCCATCGCGCCGCTCGTTCACCAGCCAGAGGGACACCGACTGGATCTCGAAGCTCTTGGACACCAGTTCCACCGCGGAGTGGCTGAGCGAGGCCGCATCCGTGCCAGAGGCCATGCCCTCGGCAAACTTCTGCCACATCGAGCGATAGTCGAAGAGTGGTCGCTGGAAATGGCGGCTCACGAAATGGCGCAACACCAGCCGGGCGCGGTCGGACTGCAGGATGACCGCCAGACCCACCAGGCCAAGAAAGACCACGAGCGCGCGCACGGGGAAGGCGGCGTCGCCGCCGACGAAGGCGACGAATCGCGCCAGGACGCCGACCACGACGAGGTAGACCCCGGCGAGGATGAGCGTGATCGAGCCGTACAGCGCCGTATGCGAGGGATGCAGGTCGATGGAGAACTGCCCCGGACGCATGAATGAGCGGCCGATGCAGAGGCACGCGATGAGCAATGATGCCGAATGCAGCACCTCCATGTCGGTGCTCGTGCCGTGGAACAGCACGGCCTGGCTGCTCACGTAGAACTGCACCGAGTTGAGCACGGCGACCCCCAGCAGCATGTACTTGATTCGCCAGCGCATCGTGCCGACCGAGGCGCGGTAGGTGCGCTCGAGATTCATCGTGATGATGATCATGCTCACGAGGCTGAACCCATGAAGCATCACACCCGCGAGGCCGAACTCCACGACGCTCACCGCGTTCGGCGCCGCCCGCTCGACCGCGATGATAAGGTTGTGGCTTCCGACGAGGATGATGGTGCATGGGATACCCACCGACGCTGCCAGCACCCACGCCCAGCGCCGGACGAACTCAGCGGCATTGCCGCGTGAATACACGAGGCTGAACCACATCCAAGGCGCAGGCGTCAACGCCACGCAGGCAAGCGTCCAGACTTGCGCTTGCGTGATCTCCTCGAGACGCGCCGCGCCGTCCGTCCATGCGGCACATGCGCTGCGGGCCGCCAACAAAAGCATGCCTGCGGCAAATGCTGATTGCGACGCGGACTGCCGACGCCGGATCAGCGCGGCCAATGCGAGCACCATGCAGGCGAGCGCGTTGATCAGGGCGAGATGATAGGTCAGGGGCATGGGACGTGCCGGCTCGCGGCGCGATCAATCGTCCAGGTTCCAGTGGCGGGGCGGCTCTGGCGGATGGGATGAGACCGGAAGATCCGGGTCTGGTTCGAAGCTCGCGGCCATCCCACCTGTCGCGTGACGCTAGGGCGCGACGCCCGTGGTTCCCAAGGCGGCGCGCACCTCGTCGGCCAATGGCCCGGAGAGACCCATGTCCAGCGCGCGCGCCAGCGAGATCCGACCGCGATCCTTTTCGCCGACCTGCACCTGCGCCAGACCGAGGGTCGCGTAGGTCTCGGCCGTCGCGCTTGGAGCCCGGACCGCCTCGCTCAGCAGTGTGGCGGCGCGCGGAAACTCGGCTCGCCGGAAGTGGATCGTGCCGAGGGCTGCGGCGACCTCCGGGTCGCCTGGCAGCGCCTCCCGCGCCCGAGTGGCGATCTCCAGGGTGGCCGGTGCCGGCGGGTTTTCGCGGGCCAGGATCACGGCCCGCCGCTTGAGCGCCGGTGCGAACCGCGGATAGAGCGAGTTGGCTTTCTCAAAAGCCATGAGCGCCCCCGCCGCATCGCCGTGCTGCTCACGGGCGAGGCCGGTTACCATGAGTGCCGCGACATCAGCCGGGTCTGTCGCGATGACGCTCTCGGCGAGGCCGATGGCTGCCGTAGGCACAGGCGTCGTCCGGATGGCCTCCGCGAGCGTGAGAAACCGCTGCGCGGCGTCGCGGTGGGATACGGCATCGCCGCGGCTGAGCGCGATGCGCATCGCTTCTGCGGCGTCGTCGATCTGCCCCACGGCAAAGGCTGCCAGGGCGAAATCGTACTCCACATCGGGACGGGTTGGCGCGCGGCGGGTGGCATCGCGCAGGAGGGTTGCGGCCCAAGCGTGGTCGCCGCTGGCGAAAGCCGCCCGGCCGAGCGTGTGCAGGACGGTCGGATCTTCGGGTGCGCTCTTGTAGGCGTCCTTCGCCAGATCAAATGCGCGGGCCAGCCCGTCCGGCCGTGAAAGGAGGTAGCTGGCGAGGTTGATTTTCGCTGTGGCGCTGCTCGGGTGGGCCGTGAGCACCGCCTCAAACGACGCCAGCGCCTCGGCATGCTGGCCTCGTTCTGCCTGGATCGCCGCCATCCGGGACAGTGCGATCGGATCGTCGGATGCGGATGCGACGCGCGCGCGCAGGGTTGCCAGATCGCGATCCGTTGCGGAGCCGGGGGCGATTTCGAGGATCGCCAGGTACGCGGCCGCTTTGTCCTTGCCGCGAAAGTCGGCGGTGGCACCGGCGGCGGCTGACAGCGCGGCGCGCGCACCGGCTTCGTCGCCCAACATGTAGCGCGCCATGCCGAGGTGGTACTGGATCTCGGGATTTGCGGTGAGCCGGCTGGCGCTCTCAGACAGGACGCTGGCCGCCCACGTGTAGTCGCGACGCTGGAAAAGGATCCAGCCGAAGGTGTCGAGTGCGACGGGGTCGTTCGGACGCAACTCGCGGGCCCGGTTGGCCAGTTCATAGGCCTTGTCGAGCTCACCAAAGTCCTCGGAAAGAAGGTAGGCGAGATTGTTGAGCGCGGGCACGAATCGTGGGTTTGTCTGGAGGAGACGCTCATAGGCTTCGCGGGCAGCCGGAAGTTCGCCACGCTCCTGCAGGAGGATGCCGATGAGCATGAAGGCGGCGACATCGCGTGGGTTCCTGGCTACGGCGGTCCTTAGGTTTGCGAGGGCCTCATCCTGGCGACGGTCGGCGAGGTAGACTTGCGCGAGCATCGTGTAGGCGGCGTTCGTCTCGGGGTTGGCCTCGATGGCCCGGCGCAGCGACGTCTCGGCGCGAGCCCTGTCGCCCTGCGCGATAGCGACCTTGGCGGCGAGGACATGCGCCTCGCCACTTGTCGGAAAGGCGGAGGCGTGTGCCTCGGCCCGGCGCGCGGCCGCCGAAGCGTCGCCGGCGGCAAGGTCGAGAGCGACGAGTTGCTCGACACAGAGGGTGTAGTCCGGCTTCAGGACCAATGCCTGATCGAAGGCCTGGCGTGCCTCGGCTGCTTGGCCGAGCTGGGCGTGGAGGATGCCGGCAAACAGGCGCAGCTGGGGGTCCTGGGGAGCAGTCTGGATCGCCTCGCCGTAGACTTGCAGGGCTTCGTCGTTCTGGCCCCGAGTGCGGAGGGCATCGGCCAGGAGGACGCGGGCGCGGGTGTTCGCGGGGAACTTCCTGACGATCTCGCGCAGGGTCGGCACGGCCGCGCCGGCGTCGCCGCCGCGCAACTGCAGGGCGGCGCGTGTCACGGCGGCCTCGGCGTCGTCGGGGTTGATCTGCAACGCACGCGTCAGGCTCGCGGAAGCACGCGTGGTGTCGTTGGTTGCCAGATACGCGCTCGCAAGGAGGGTGTGCATCTGGGCCGCATCGGGATACCGGGCGACAAGTTTCTCGAGGGCGGCGACGGCCCCCGTGTTCTCGCCGCGGCTCAGAAGCACCCGGGCGCGCAGGACGAGCGCTTCGGGATGGTCGGGGTCGCGACGGAGAACCTCATCGAGGCGCTTCTGGGCCTCGGTGGTCGCACCGGATGTCGCCTCGAGTTCGGCGAGCATGATCGCCGCGGGCAGAAAGTCAGGTGCCTGCTTAAGCGTGGCTTCGAGCGTCGCACGGGCAGCCGCAGGGTCGCCGCGGGTCGCTTCAAATCGGGCCAGGGCAAGCCGGCGTGGCGATCGCACGGGGGACAGCTCGGCCGCGGTCTTCAAGGCGCCCGCCGCTGCCTCGGGTTCGTTGCGCAGGAGGTGCAGGCCGGCCAGCACCGCGTGGGTGGCGGCCAGCTTCGGATCGAGTGCGAGCGCCCGGTCGATGTGGACGGTCGCTGCGTCGACCCGGTCCTCGCGCAGGTCGAGGATCGCGAGAGCCGCGTGCGACGCGGCGTCTTCGGCGGTGATCCGGGCGCGCGTGTCGGCGACCAACTCCGGAGAGGTCGAGGTCTCGGCCAGAATCATCAATGCCTCGGGATCGCCAGCACGACGTCCAAGAACGAAAAGCGCTTCCGTGCGGGCCTCCGTCGGTCGTCCGAGCGTGAGGTAGGTGCGTGCGAGTCGCACACGCGCATCGAGCGCCTCCGGCGCGAGATCGCGGGCAGCGAGGAGACGGGGCGCGGCCTTCGTCAGACTGCCCTGGTCATAGAAGAGCGTGCCGAGACCTGCCATGGCTTCGCCGCTGCGGGGGTCGAGGCGCTGGGCGTTGAGGAATTCGATCTCCGCGGCATCGTACCGGCCTTCCGCCATGTAGCGGTATCCAGCGGCGACGTGCCTCTCGATCTTTGCCTTGGGCGAGCACCCGGCGGCGAGAATCGAGACGATGAACGAGAAAACGGTGATGCAGCGAGGTCTGGGAGGCATGTGCGACGGGCGTTGAAGACGGCAACCTACCCGGGAACTAACGACCTGAACATCCGAATCCACTCACCTTTTGGGACACGTATGATCCCAGGTTTCCGATCACGGCAATGCGGATTTGCCGTCGGTTGTGTGCGCACGTGGCGGCGTCGATACTCCGGGCCGGCCGACCCGCGCGAGCAGCACCAACATGGCGAAAAACGGGACCAGCGAGAGCGCGAAGAACACCGGCCCGCCACGATGATGAATCCAGTGGTCGATCATGTGTGGCCCGATGCGCTCGCACAACACGCCGAGAGTAAGGACGCGAAAGCCGTTGCGGATCAGCGCGAGCGGGATGACCGCGAGGGTGAGCACCCAGCGCCGCCAGCCTGCAGGCAGAAACATCTGCCCGGCCACGATACTCGTGATGAACAGGACGACGCTGGAATGAATGCCTGAGCACTCCTGCTCGATTTCCATCGTGATCGACGGCAGTCGAAAGATCTGGCCATCGCGCAGGTAGGGCAGGCCGGAGGCGGCGAAGAGGAGGTCGGCCGCCTCCGCCGATCCCCGTTGGAGGAATGCCTCGAGGGCACTCTCGAGCACTTCTGGAAACGGAATCGTGAATGCGAGCAACACGAGTGTGCCGGCGCGCGCCCGCATCCACCCGAAGCCCAGGAACCAGAAAGCGACCGCGGACAGTGCGACGACCCATGCCGCGGCGGCCCAGGCCAGCGGGTCATGGCTTGCAGGATACGCCGATCGAGACATCCACGCCCAGGCGGCCAGGGCCAGCGAACCCGCGCCGGCGAGGATCGTGCCGGAGACGCAGCGTGGGCCCGGCGGGATCGCGGAGGGATGCATCGCCACCAGCCACGCGACCACGAGGGGCATGGCAACGGTGTGCGAGTAAAGGTTGCTGGAGAGCGCGAAACGTCCCAGCTCGATCAGCACGGGAAGGGCCAGCCCCGTGACGGCACCCGCGGCTAGGACAAAAGAGCGCGGGATCGGATGAGCGATGCGTATGATCGGGTTCACGTGGGTTGTTCCGGTGAGAATCGCTTTGCCGGTCAGCGCATTCGGTTTTCGGATGCTATCGTGCGCAGATCCAGCGCGCAAACTCCGGGGCGAAAGGGAGTCGCGTGCGCTGCGCGAGCCGCTGAAGACGTTCGAATCCGAAAATGCCGCCGAGACGTCGCAGGCACACGAGTGCGGCGAGTCCGGTGAGGACGCAACCGACCACCGTCGCGAAAGGTTCGGGAAGCGTCAGGCGAGTGGCGATGCCGAGTGCCGCCACGATCACGGTGGCGAGAATGGTCCGAGTGTTGTCGCCTGACCACCGGAAGCCTGAAATCCTGCGGACGATGCCGGCGACCATCAGGCCGTAGATGATATACAGGCCAGTGAACGCGAGTCCGATGCCGGGCAGGTGAAAATACCGCAGTCCGAGCCACGCAAGCACGAGGTAGATCACTGCCGCGGCGACTTCGGTCGCCACGAACAGCGCACCGCGGCCTTGTGCGATGATGATATAGCCCATCGGCCAAGTGATGACGCGCAGCATCATGCCGGCGGCCTGCCACACGAGGATGGTCGAGGCCGGAGCGAACTCCGCGCTGTAGAATGCTCGGATGATCCACGGTGCGAGGGTTATCGTCGCGAGGATTCCCGGGACGGCGAGGATGAGCGAGATCTCTGTCTGCTCGTTGACCAGCCGGTTGGCGCGCGTGTGGTCCTCCGATGCGGCGGTGAGCCGCGGATAGAAGTCTGTTCCCATCGCCTGGAGTATGAACCCCACATATACCATCGAGAGCGCCGTCGCGGCCTGCAATTGCCCGGCCGCGACCATGCCGAGTTCGCGAACGACGAATGCTCGGAGCGCGAAGATCACGCCGGTCGAGAGAAGCGCCGATGCGACAAAAGCCATCCCCAGCTTGATCATCTGGCTCGCCTCGTGCGTGATCGTCCGCAAGGGCGGGTTTGTGGCGGCGGGCTGGATGCGGCGGGCAAAGTGCCACGATACGACCGCGGAGATGACGGCCCCGACGATCATGTATCCAGCAATCCCGTTCTGACCCCAGACGTAGACGATGGGAATGCTCACGACGGCACCGATGACGGCCCCGTAGACGTTCAGGCGTGCGATGTCACCGAGACGCCGCATGCCTTGAAGAAGGGCGCCTTGGCCGCCGGTGATCGCACCGCAGAGGAGCACGATAGACAGTGCCCCGATCGCGGTGCTGTGTTCGGAGTTGCCGAACGCCAGTCGCGAGATCGGATCGCGGGCAAGAATCAACGCCGCCGCGCTTGCCAGGGCGATTACGAGGCTGACCCGTCGCAGGGTCAGCACGGTCAATGCGACGCGTGCCATGTCGCCGGATTGAACCGCGGTAGCGATCTGGCGGACTCCGGAACTGTTGATGCCGCAGGAAAAGAGCGTTCGCGTGATCGAGATGATCGAGTCGAAGATGGCCTCGAGACCGATTCCGGCCGGCCCGAGCAGATGGGCCAGCACTTTTGTGCGCACGATGCGGACAAGCAGGACCGCTCCCGACGCCCCACCGATGATCGAGGTCGAACGCAACGCCGACATCCGCTCGTCAGGGCTGGCCGACATCGAATCGGCTCCTTTGGCCCCCGGTCCATGCGACTCCACGTGCGGCATCGCGGCCTGGGTGTCGTCTGTGGAATCGCTCACTGTTGATTTGTATGCGACGCGGCAGACGCGCGTCACGGAGTCGACCGCCCATGAAGGGCGGTTGGGTTCTGTCAACTCTTGGTCGCCAGCAAGCGGTGTTTGGTGCGGCGCACCGTGAAATACAGCGCGCGAGGCGTGGCGGCGCGCGCGAGGGATGTCCCGCGCAGCTGTTGCACCCGTCGACCAAGTCGCAGGAAGTACCACAGGGACGCCGGCCAGCTCGAGGTCAGCATCGAGCGCTCGAGTCTCCGTGAAGTCTCATAGTGGTCGATCTTTCGGGCGAGTTCGTCGGCTGCTTCCCGCGTCAGGAGTTTCAGCTCAAGGGCGCGCGAGAGATCCGACCTAAAAGCCCGGGCGACGGCCAACTCTCGATCCACGATGGTCAAACGTCGCGCCTCTTCAGCGCGGAATTGATCAATGTCGACGGCGATCGACTTCGACGAGTTGTGGAGGTTGTTTTCGTGGCAGCGGTAAAGGACCAAAGGCTCGTGAATCAGTGCGATGCCGCCCGAGAGCATGGCTCGGAAACTCAGGACCATGTCTTCGTTGATAATGCCGTCAGGAATGGGACCAAAGGCTTCGTATGTGACACGCGCCCACGCGGCGCTCGCGCCCGTGAGCAGGCTTGCGTGGCAACGAAGGTATTCCGAGAGCAGCGTCTGTCCATTCTCGCAAAAATCGAGTTCTGTTGCCGCAGCAGGAGGACTCTTTGTGCGGTTTCCGTGATGATCGATTCTGATCAGGGTCGAGTGAATCCCCGTGGCGCGACGCTGCGTTTTCTCCCAGACTCGCCAAGTCGCCTCAACACGGTGCGGAAGGGAGATGTCGTCGCCGGCGGAACCAATGAACACCTCTCCATTTGCGAGCGCGAAGAGCCTGTTGACGTGGCGAGCCAGTCCAAGATTCTTGGGGTTGCGGTTGAGAATGATCCGGTGCGGGCCGGAGTAGCGTCCGGCCATCTCCTGCATGATGTCGAAGGTGCGATCTGGAGAACAGTCGTCGGACAAAATGATCTCGAGGGGTGAGTAGGTCTGCGCGAATGCGCCTTCGATCGCGGCACGAATGTAAGGCTCCTGTTTGTAGGCCGCGATCGAAAGCGAGAGCAGGGGTCTCGTCGGTGGCGTATCCATAGCCTGGACGGAGTGGTGTGTGTCCGAGAGCAGGGGGCTCGGTCGTGCGGGGTCAGGTGGAACCTGTCATGGAGCGCACAGCCTCGATGACGACCTCCGCCTGAGCTTGTGTCATGTGCGGCCCCATCGGGAGGCTCAGGACCGAGTCGGCGAGCGATTCGGCAATCGGATACGCCCCCGGCCTCAACCCCAGCTCCGAGTAGGCGCCGGAGAGATGGGGCGGGACTGGGTAGTGAATGAGTGTTCCGACGCCCGCCTCGGTCAGGTGCGCCTGGAGCTTGTCTCGCGACGCGTGGCGAACGACGAAGAGATGCCAGACGTGCTCGCAGCCCTCCGCCTGTCGCGGCATTTCGAGGCCAGCCACTCCCGCAAGCGCCTCGACGTAGGCTTGCGCGATCTTCGTGCGCCGAGCGTTCCATTCATCCAGACGCGTGAGCTTCACGCGCAAGAATGCCGCTTGGAGTTCATCCAGGCGCGAGTTGTAGCCCATCACTTCGTTGAAATACTTCTTCCGAGATCCGTAGTTTCGCAGGATGCGGACGCGCTCTGCGATCTCCGGGTCGTCCGTCGTGACGGCACCACCGTCGCCGAAGGCCCCCAGGTTCTTGCCGGGGTAGAAGCTGATTCCGGCCGCGTCGCCAAGTGCGCCTGTTCGCCGGCCCTTGTAGCGTGCACCTTGCGCCTGGGCGTTGTCCTCGACGACCTTGAGGCCGTGGCGTCGGGCGATCGCATTGATCGCGTCCATGTCCGCCGGTTGCCCGTAGAGGTGGACGGGCATGATCGCCTTGGTCCGTGGTGTGATCGCAGCCTCGATCCGGGTGGGATCCAGGTTGAATGTGACCGGGTCGGGTTCGACCGGAACCGGACTGGCGCCCGCGTAAGAGACGGCCAGCCAGGTGGCGATGTAGGTGTTCGAAGGGACGATCACTTCATCGCCTGAGCCTATTCCGTAGGCCCGCAGGATGAGGTGGAGAGCCTCAAGGCCGTTTCCCACGCCGACGCAATGCCGGGTTCCGCAATACGCGGCAAACTCCTGTTCAAACGCCGCGCATTCGGCGCCCATGATGTACCATCCCGACGCCATGCATCGGGCATGCGCCGCATCGATCTCACTCTTGAGTTCGTTGTAGGGTGCCTGGAGATCAAGGAAAGGAACGTTCATGGGGCGCTGCCTCCAATGGCCATGAGGTAGTCGTTGTAGTTTCGAAAGTAGTCCGATTCGCTGTAGCTTTCGGACGCGAGCGCGAGGCAGACGGATCCCGAGGAGAAGTTGTCCATTTCCCGCCAGATCATCGGCGGCAAATGCAGTCCGTAGTAGGATCGATTCAGGTGAAACCGCTGCGTGTTCTTCCCATCATACGTGATCACGTCGAAACTGCCGGACATCGCGATGAGGAACTGGTGGCACTTTTTCAGGGCGTGGCCTCCGCGGTCCGCGCCACCGGGCACATCGTAGAGATAGAACACGCGCCTGATCTCAAAGGGAATATGCCGGTTGTTCTCGATGAACGTGAGGTTTCCGCGCGGGTCGGCGATCTTGGGCAGATCGATGATCTTGCACTGTTCGAGGGTCATGTGAGGGAGGGGTGGGGAGGTTTGGATTCTGGAGGCATCGCGTCATCGCCGGTATTCGTTGCCAGCTGCGATTCGCATTCGGCCATTTGCTTCTCGGCGAGTGTGGCAAGCGGGCTGAGACGCCGCCGCGATTGCTCCCACTCCGAAGCGTTTATCCGAAAATGCACGATGTCGACGCTCTCGCCCCCGATGACCGTCTCGCCTGGTACGACTTGGATCTGTCGGAGGCCGATCTTTCGGTTCATGGAAAGCACGGGCTGATTCGTCGACACGGTTCGAATACGCAGCTCCTTCAGGCCGAGGGCGCCGAAACCCAGGTCAAACCCGAGTATGACTGCCGGGATGGCAGCCGGGACAAGTGGGCGCACCGCCCAGCGACCGGACTCGCCGCTGCCGTCGGCGATGTCGTAGATCCCGTAGGCGCCGAGTGGCGTGCCCTTGATCGTCTCGATGAGAAAATAGAGGTCATTCGGACGATCGAAGTACGCCGCAAGCCAGGCCCGTTGACTCTCGACTGTCGTCGCGGAATCTCCCACGCGTCCCTTGACGTGGTTGAGGTTTCGAAGCCAAACGATAAACGGAGCGTCTTCCATCCGGACAGGACGGAGTCTGATGCCGAATCCCTCGGCTGAAATGGTGTGGTGCATGGATCAAAGCGTGATGGTCGACAGGCGGTGTCGCCCCGGCGGCGTGAGGCGAGGTGGTGGAGAGCGCCCCAGGAGTCGGGAAGGGATGAAGGAGGGGGCCGTGGGAGGGTGTTAACCCGAACCGGAAGATGGCGTGCGTTGCGGGACGCTGAGCACGGAGCGGCCGCCGTAGGTGAAGATCAGGCGTGTGACACCCGAGATCCGGGTGCAGAGGGTTCGCACCGACTCGACGAGGAAGAGGCCCACCCCCGTACCCTCGCGACGGCCCTGGAGCGTATACTCCGGTCGGACGGCGACATGAAGGATGGTGACATCGGTCGGGCTCGTGCGCAGGAAGAGGATCACACCGATCGGTGGACTGGCCGGCCGGTCGGCGTCGTAGGCAAAGAGCGTCTGGGGCTGGTGTGACCCCGTCAGGATCGTGAGCGATGACCCCTGTTCGACCACGCGTGGCATGCCGAACGTCTCGAGCGCCGCGACGATGCCATCCCGCACCTGCCCCTGGCTGGGATTGAAGAATAGGAGGCCCTCAACGGCTTTCCGTTGCTCGACTGGCGCCGTTGAGCGGAGCTCCAGGTTCACGGGCGCTTGCGGGCCTGGACGGTGTTCCAGAGGTCGTCGACCGTGCGGATGTTCTCAAAGTCCGCCGCGGTCAGGTTCACACGATACTCGCCATCGAGCATGGCGATGGTGGAGAGCAGCGCGAGGGAGTCCCATTGCGCGAAGGCGCGCAATTCGTCGGAAGCACCGACTGCGTCGACCTCGAGGATGGTGGCGATTCGTTGCAGGAATTCTTTCATGGTGAGGGATAGTCGATGATCGAGCAGAAGCGCAGGCGGGAGAGGTGGAGGAGCATCGCGGCCCAGGTGAGGCCGCCGCCGAAACCCGCGATGCATGCAAGGAAACCTTCCGGCCCGCGCGCCCGATCCGCGAGGTTCAGGGCGAGGTTGATCGGGATGGTCGCGCCGCTGCTGTTGCCGAAGCGCTCCACGACGTTGTTGGGCATGCGTGCGTGCGGCACGCCGAGCTTGTCGGCCAGCTTCTGCAGCATGAAGCGGTTCGGTTGATGGGTGAGGAAGTAGTCGACCTGATCGATCGACACCTGGGCGGTCTCGAGCAGGGAAAGGATGAGCGGTGGGACCTCGGTCTGGACGAAGTTGAAGACGACCGACCCATCCATGTAGAAGTGGTCTTTGGCGCGGAGATTGTTGTCACCGACGTCCTCGAGCACGGCCGTGGCCGGAGAGGAGGGCAGTCGGAGACCGCCTGCCGGGATCTGCAGGACGTGGGCCCGCGCGCCATCGTTTTTCACGCTGGCGTGGATCGGCCGATCGGAGTCGGACCGTTCGAGCAGGGTGATCGCACAGGCGTCGCCGATGATCGGCCAGATATTGCGATCCTGCGGCGAAGCCTTTCGGCTCAGCACGTCGGCGTTGACCAGGGCGACCTTCCGGATGGACGGCTGCTCCAGGTGCATGAATGCCTGGATTAGTCCGACGACGAACCCGGCGCAGGCCTGATTGATGTCCAGGCAGACCATGTCCTGCCTCAGCCCGAGGCGGCCTTGAATGATCGAGCTGGTCGGCGGGCTGATATAGTCCGGCGTCTGTGTGCAGAGGATGAGGGCGTCGATTTCGTCGGGCTGCAGCCACCCCTGATCGAAG
Source organism: Opitutaceae bacterium (assembly GCA_014879845.1). GTDB lineage: Bacteria > Verrucomicrobiota > Verrucomicrobiia > Opitutales > Opitutaceae > JAEWQP01. The sequence continues at coordinate 4,488 of JACSRI010000078.1, read as the reverse complement.
ATATGTTTGAAGCCGGAAGCGGCCAGATCGGAGACGCAGACATCGCCGTCAACGATACGGCGCCGATCGAACCCCATCACTTCCTTCAGCTTGAGCGACCGCGCTTCGGGCGCCTTGAAGTTGCGCATCTCCTCGAGATACGTGCGCTCGTTGGCAGGCACCACCGCCAGCGTGCCCGCGATCCGCTTGTTCTGGAAGAGGAAGTTCACGCGTGGGATCGGCACTTCTGCACGAGCGTCTCGATCGTGCCGATGTTCTGGAAGTTCTCCGGGATGATTTCCGTTCCCGGAATGGAAATGCCGAAGTTTTTGTCCAACGACGAGACCAGCGTCACGATGTCGAAGGAGTCGAGCATGCCGTCGGCCAGGAAGTCGGTGGATTTTGCGAAATCGAATTCCGGTCGGATCTCCTGGAGGATTTCAGGGATGGTTTTCATGAGGGATTCGGGAGTTGGCCAAGACATCGTCGATCAGGCCGTCTGGCTTGAAACCGTAGTGTAGGTATTTTTCGATCGCACCATTGTTCTTCGCATTGACCCACAGTGTGAAGCGGCGTGCGGTCGACTGGGTGCAGAAATACTGGCGAAGCAGGGCCGCGCCGAGGCGGAGGCCCTGGGACCGGGGCGAGACGACCCAGAAGCGGACCGTCGAGCTGGCCCCCTGGGTCTCGAAGTGAAGGAATCCGGCGATCGCGACGCCCGGCACGCGGGCGGCGAGCACCTGGCGACTTGCGATGGCGGCGGCGAGGTCGGTTCGTGACGGCAGCTGCTCCGCGTGGCGATTGAAGGAGGCGCGCAGCAGCTCGTGGACCGCCTCGAGATCGGCCGCCGAGGCCCAGTCGATCGTCGTCGTTGTAGCGCCTGACTGATCCGGGAACGTCGGCGCGCCGATGCGCGAAAGCCGCTGCAGGCGGGCGTAGGGACGAAAACCCGACGTTTCGATGATCGGGCGCATGGCGTCCACGGACGGCGGCGGCCCGACCAGGTCGGTCACGATCGGTTCGGACTGAAGCGCCGGATGCGCGGAGGCTGTCGCCCGCAGCGTCTCGCGGTTGGCGGCCGCGAAGTACCAGTGATGAAAATCCTCCTCGCGTCGGAGCAGGTGGACGGCGCCTGGCGCGGACCAAAGGCTCAACTCGTCAGCGTCCACCCAGGCTTGGAGGCGCGCCGGCGTGGCGAACAGGTTGGTACAGTAGTCGGTGGCGCCGGATTTTGCCTGGTCGATCGCCGTCTGAACCTCCGCGATGGAACGGACCCGATGCATTTTGGGGACTCAGCCGACGCTGGCCACGAGCTTCGCGCGGTCGATCTTTCCGTTCGGGTTGCGCGGCATCTGCTCCATCCAGTTGAGCACAGTCGGGAACATGTACTTGGGAAGTGAAGACGAGAGGTGCTCGCGCATCTTGGCCGGCGGGACGGCCGCGTCGCTCTCGTAGAAGAGCGTGATCTCGCGCTGGGTCTGGTTGTAGACCACGCAGCAGTTGCGGATGCCCGGTACCTGGAGCACCGCGTGTTCGATCTCGCCGAGCTCGATGCGGTAGCCCTGATGCTTGATCTGGAAATCGCGTCGGCCGAGGAACATGATCTCGCCGCGCTCGTTCCAAAACCCGAGGTCGCCCGTGCGATAGATCCATTCCGGGTAGTGCGGGTTGAGCGGGTTCTGCACGAAGCCCTTCGCCGTCCGCTCGGGGTTGTTGTAGTAGCCGAGAGCGAGCGAACTGCCCCGGACGCAGATCTCACCTTGTTCGCCGACGGCGCTCAGCTTGTTCTGCTCGTTCAGGATCAGGATTTCAGTGTTCCGGCACGGGAAGCCGACGGGCAGCTTCTCGTCATCCTGGAACTCGCGTTCCACGATGTAGTAGGTGCAGGCGACGGTGATCTCGATCGGGCCGTAGAGGTTGACGAACATCGCCGTCGGCAGATGCCGGCGCCAGTAATTCAGGTGCTTGGTCGGAAAGACCTCGCCGATGAAGAAGACCTTCGTGAGCCGCTCCAGCTTGATGCGGGCGAGAAGGTCCTGATTGGCGATGTTCACCATGATCGTCGGCACCCAGAAAATGAAGTTGATCGGGTTGGCTGCGACGAACTCGACGAGTTTGATCGGGAAGGTCGTGAGGGTGTCGGGGACGACGATCATCGTCGATCCCTTCGACATGAGCATGCACAACTCGAGCGTGTAGGCGTCGAAGTAGATCGGCGCGAGACTACCCATCACTTCGCTGCCATCGAGCCGCAGGCGGTCGAAGGCCCAGTCGACGAAGTCGATCGTGCAGCGGTGGTGGAGTGCGACACCCTTGGGGATGCCGGTCGAGCCCGAGGTGTGGATGAAACAGTACGGGTCGGTGTCGATGATGGCCTCGAGGCGGCGCATGAGCAGCGCGTGATCGTGCTGGTCCCTCTCGACCATGGCGTCCTCGACGAACACGAGGAGCGACTCGGCGATCCCGAGATCCTGCAGTGTCGCGATGTGCGCGCGGGAGGTGACCACGACCTCGGGCGCCAGATTGTCGAGCATGCCCTTGAGGCGCTGGGGTGGCGACTTGATGTCGAGATTCGCGTAGGCGTTTCCCGAGTACATGATGCCGATGTTCGCGATGATGTTCTGCGCGCTCTTGGGCAGGAACACCGGCACCGGCTTCCGCATGATCTCCTTGCGGGCCAGGATCAGCGCGGCGCAGTTGCGTGCAAATCGTCCGAGCTGCCGGAACGTGTATTCACCGCTCGCATCCTTCACTGCCAGCTTGTCGGGGCAGCGCACGAGGGCGCCTTGTTCGAAGTAGTCGATTACGTTGATCTGCATAAGTGACATGCGCCCCCGGGCCCGCTTGAGGCAGGGCGCGAGGGCGCAGGGAGTGTGCACGCGCTCCGGGCGCGTGTGAAGTGAGTAGGGACCGGACTCGACTCAGGGCAGTGCGAGCACGAGCACGTCATCGATCTGCATCGGCGCGTTCGTCTGGAAGGTCCAGAGGTCCGCGGTGATGCCGCCGCCCAGATAAGCCGGGCGGTTGTCGAATCCATTGTCCGTGACATCGATGACCTGCGCCCCGTCGTAGCTCACCACGATGCGATTGCCGGTGAAGGAGAGCTTGAGCAGCCGCGGGGTCGTGCCGACCCCCGTCAGGGGCACCTCCGCCATGGCCGTGCCGCTCCAATCCGTCCACGAACGGAACTTGACGAGTCGGAGCACGAGTGAGCCGCCAGCAGAACCTTCCGGATAGATCCAGGCGCCGTAGTGGGCGCCGGTCGCGGCGTTGAGGCGGCCGCCGAGCCCGCCGCCGTAGGTGCCGGAAGCGCTGAACTGGACGAGCCCCTCGACCGAATAGTCGGTCCAGGCGGCCGAGGTGTAGGCGTACCCATACGAGAAGTTGGAACTAGACCCGCGCAGCGCACCGCCCGTGATGTTCCACGTGCCCATCGATCCCGTCCAGGGCGCGACCGTGTCGTCGTCGAAGTCGTCCGCGAAGAGCACATTCAGGGCGGCATTCACGGTGATGCTCACCGTCGCGATCTCCGAGCTGGTCTGTCCGTCGTGGGCGCGGTAGGTGAAACTGGCGGTGCCGGTCATGCCGGGTGCCGGGGTGAAGGCGAACGAGCCGTCGGCGTTGAGCGTGAGGGAACCGGAAGCCGGCGCAGTCACAAGGACGGCCGTGAGCGGATTCGCGTTCGGATCGCTGTCGTTGGCCAGGACGCCCGGTGCCGTGATCGAGAGTGTGGAGTTGGCCTCCATGGCGTAGGCGTCGTTCTGGGCGGTCGGCGGCAGGTTGATCGCTGCGATTTGGCGAACGACGAGGTTGTCGACCTCCATGGCGGCGCTGATCCAGTCGACCCACATATCGGCGGAAACGCCGCCGGAGAGGTAGGCCGCGCGGTTGTCGTAGCCGTTGTCCGTCACATCGAGGACCTGCACGCCGTCGAACTGGACGACGATGCGATTCGCCTGGAAGGTGACCTTGAGCGCGTGCCACGACGTGCCGACCGCCGGCAGCGCGGCCTGCTGCATGAACGTGCCGCTCCAATCGGTCCAGCTCCGGAACTTCACGATGCTGATCGAGGCCGGGGCCTCGGCCGTCGCTCCGGGGTAGACCCAGATACCGTAGTGCGCGCCATTCGAGGCATTGAGCCGTCCGCCGAGTCCGCCGCCGTAGGCGCCTGGAGCAAAGCGAACCTGGGCTTCGACCGAATAGTCAGTCCAGGCGCCAGCGAGGTAGGCGTAGCTATAGCTGTAGTTTGGTCCCGTTCCGAGGAGGGTTCCGGTCGATGAGGACCAGAGGCCCATCGCGGCAGACCACGGGGCCAGGGCCGTATCGGAGAATCCGTCGATCGCGAGGATGTCCGCCGACGGGTTGACCGTGATGGTGACCGTTGCGTTTCCGGAGGTGAACACACCGTCCGAGACCCGGTAGGTGAATGCGGCGACGCCACTGAAGGCGAAGTCCGGCGTGTAGGTGAAGCTGCCGTCGGGATTCAGCACCTGTCTCTTATACACATCT
>JACSRI010000080.1 GCA_014879845.1 Opitutaceae bacterium | reverse complement strand
GGCGCCGGGCGCGTCGGCCTTGCCGTCGGGCGAGACGTAGACGACGGACTTCGCACCGGTCGGGACCTCGTAGCGCTGCGGCTGCGGGCCATAGGGACCGCCGGAAGGCTGGGCATGCAGGAGCGGCAGGACCACGAGGGCGGCGAGCAGCGGGGAAACGAGACGTCGGAACAGAGGACTCATGATGGGAGAAGACCGGGGTGAACGGGGAGGGAGGGTTTTTTAGAGTGAAGTCGGGCGCGAGCCATCGCCAAACGCCCGAGAGTGCTAACGCTAGGACGGGCGTCCTGCGTTCACGGCGGCAGCACGGCGTCGACGTGCACGTCGCGCACGGCGAAGGCGAGGTCGCGCGCTCCCGGCACCTCCGCCTCGCGCGTCGGCGGCTCGGGACTCGCGACAAACACGAGCCAGCGGCCATCGGGATCCGGGCGGACATCGAACTCGAGCGCCTGCCAGTCGCGGTCGAGCGCGCCGGTCCACACCGGTCCGGCGCTGTCCCGGACCTCGAGTCTCCGCGAGTCGAAGCCGCGCACGGTCATCGCCACGCGCACGCTCGCAGCCTGGGGCGGCGCCGTGAAACGCAGCTCGATTGTTCCCTGCCCGGAACTCCACGCACGCACGTGCCCGCGGCGGACCTCGCGCGGGAAGAACCCCGCCTGCAGGTCCGCGAAGTAACCGCGCCCGGCGACGCATCCACTGCTGAGATCGTCCGTGTGCACCACGACATCGCGCCATGGCTCCACACCGGCGAAGACGGGAAGTGCGCCGAGCGCGAGCCAGGCCACCGGCACGCGCCAGCGCACCGCACAGACCGCGAACGCGAGCGACATCGGCAGGAGCACGCGGGTGAACGAGCCCGGGTGTCCCTCCCACACCGCGCGGCCGAGGCAGAGCGCCATGACGACGTGCACCGCGCCGATGCGCCACCAGGCGTCGGTGACGCGCCGATACACGAGGAAAAATGCCACCTGCGCCGTGATGCCGATCGTCGCCAGCAGCGTGGTGGTGACGAGCCAGTGAAACGCCGGGTGCTCGTAGGCCTGCGCGATCTCCGGCCACTTGCGCAGCCACCCCAGCAGCGGGACGGTGAAGTTGCCCGTGCCGGCGTCGCCCGGGCCGAAGCGGTGGCGCACGTAGAGCAGCCAGAGCGCGAGCGGCAGCGCCACGGCGAGGCCGATGAGCGCATTGCGCGTCCAGGCGCGCGGTTGCCGCCAGTCAATCGAGGCCGGTCCGGCGGCGGCGAGCACGGCGGTCTCGCGGGTCAGCGCGGCCGCGGCGATCAGGCCCACGCCGGTGCGCAAGCGACCGCGCTCGACCAGCAGCATCGCGCCTGCGACGAGCAGCAGAGCCGGAAGGTCGGTGAGGCTCTGGCGCACGCTGTGCAACGCGCCGGCGGAGAAAAGCAGGCCGGCCCAGGCCAGCCAGCCGCGCGCGTCGCGCACGTCCAGCAGGCGCCAGAGCAGGGCGGCGAGCGCGAGCCAGGCGACGATGTTGATCCAGGAAAAGACGTCGGCGATCCACGCCTCGCGTCCGCCGGCCGCGAGCCACGCGACCGCGCTCATGAGGATGCGGCGCGAGCGAAAGCCCGGGTTGTCGAGCGCGCGCTCGAGTTCTTTCGAGCCGAGGTCGGGATGATAGGCGATCTGGGCGTAGTAGAGCCCGTCGTAGCCGCCGTGGTCGGGATAGATGAAGACCGGCTGCTCGCGCACCTCGTGGATCGCGAGGTCGGCCGCCGCGGCGTTGAACTGCAACAGGCGCGTCATCCCGTAGAAGGGATGCCAGAACCGCGCGACCATCACCCCGAACACCGCCACCACGAGCCAGCCGGCGAGTCCGAAACGATGGCGCCAGAGTGCACCCATGGCGCGGCCGGTCAGGCGGGGCGAGGCACGGTCGGCGGGCGTTGTCGATCCATTTGGCACGAGGCGGGCCACGTTGAAGCGCGGCGATTCGCCAGGCGAACGGAAACAACTGCCTGCGGCGCGGCCGGGCTGCACGCGTTGCCTCCAGCCGGAGTCGGACTAGGCTCCCCGGGACCATGAAGGTGCTGCTGCTCTACCCGGAGTTCCCGGACACGTTCTGGAGCTTCAAACATGCGCTCAAGTTCGTGCGCAAGCGCGCGTCGCTCCCGCCGCTCGGCCTGCTTACGGTCGCGGCCATGCTTCCCTCCGCCTGGGAGAAGCGCCTCGTCGACCTGAATGTGCGCACCTTGCGCGAGCGCGACCTCGCGTGGGCCGATCTCATTTTCATCAGCGGCATGATCGCGCAGCGTGCGTCCGTGCGGGCGCTCATCGCGCGCTGCCGCGCCGCCGGGAAGACCATCGTGGCCGGCGGACCGCTCTTCACCAGCGAGCATGCGCAATTTCCCGGCGTCGATCACTTCGTGCTCAACGAGGCCGAGATCACGCTGCCGGCGTTCCTGCGCGACCTCGAGGCCGGGTGCCCAAAGTCTCACTACGCCACGGCGGCCTTTCCCGACGTGCACGACACGCCCGTGCCGCGGTGGGAGCTGGCCGAGCTGTGCTGCTACGCCTCGATGAGCATCCAGTTCTCGCGTGGCTGCCCGTTTGACTGCGAGTTCTGCGACGTCACCGCCAAGTTCGGCCACCGCAGCCGCACCAAGGGCGCGGAGCAGATCATCGCCGAGCTCGATGGGCTCGTCGCGCGCGGCTGGCGCGGCCAGGTCTTCTTCGTCGATGACAACTTCATCGGCAACAAGCGCGTGCTGCGCACGGAACTGCTCCCGGCGCTGACCGCCTGGCAGGCGAGGCAGCGTCATCGCCTGACCTTCTTCACCGAGGCCTCCATCAACCTGGCCGACGACGAGCCGCTCATGCAGGCGATGGTCGCGGCGGGATTCGACGCGGTGTTCATCGGCATCGAGACCCCCGACGAGGCCGCGCTGCTCGAGTGCAACAAGCGCCAGAATCAGGGCCGCGACCTCGTGGCCGACATCAAGCGCCTGCAGCGCGCCGGCCTGCAGGTGCAGGGCGGTTTCATCGTCGGCTTCGACACCGACACGCCCTCGATCTTCCGCCGCCAGCTCGAGTTCATCCAGAAGAGCGGGATCGTCACGGCGATGGTCGGCCTGCTCAACGCGCTGCCCGACACGCGGCTCTACGCGCGTTTGCAGCGCGAGGGCCGGCTCACCGGCGACTCGACCGGCAACAACGTCGACGGCACGACGAACTTCATCCCGCGCATGGACGTGCAGGCCCTGCGCGACGGCTATCGCCGGCTCATGGAGACGATCTACGCGCCCGGACCGTACTACCAGCGCGTGCGCACCTTCCTGCGTGAGTACAAGCAGCCGAAGCTGCACTTCAGCTTCAACCCGGCGCTCTGGATGGCGTTCGTGCGCTCGGCCGTGCGCCTCGGCCTCATCGGCCGCGAGCGTTTCCACTACTGGCGGCTGCTCATATGGACGTTCTTCCGCCGGCCCGCGCTGCTGCAGACGGCCGTGACGCTCGCGATCTACGGGCACCACTTCAGGAAATGCTGCGCGGCGCTGGAGGCCTGACCGCGCGTCGCGCGCTCAATCCCAGATCGGCCGCCAGTTCTTCGGGTAGCTCGACAGCGTGTTGAGCGACTCCATCTCGTCGGGGGTGAGCCGGTAGCCGGCCGCGCCGAGCGACTCCTGCAATTGTGCGACGGTGTTCGCACCGACGATTGGCGCGGTGACCACGGGATTGGTCAGCAGCCAGGCAAACGCGGTCTGCGAGACGGATTTGCCGCGCGCGCGCGCGATGCGCTCGAGTTCGTCGACGATGGCGAAACCGCGGTCGTTGGCGTAAAGGCGGCGCACCTCGTCGGCGCGGATGCTCTCCACCGCCACGCCGCGGCGGTACTTGCCCGTGAGAAAGCCGCAGGCGAGCGGCGAGTAGGGCATCACGCCGAAGCCGTGGTGCCGGCACAGCGGCATGGCCTCGATCTCGAAACCGGCGCGCTCCATGAGCGAATATTGCGGCTGGTAGCTGATGAACCGCGCGTAGCCATGGCGATCGCTCTGCCAGAGCGCCTCCATCAGGCGCCAGGCCGGGTAGTTGGACGCACCGAGGTAGCGCACCTTGCCCGCGCGCACGAGGTCGTCGAGGGCGGAGAGCGTCTCGTCGATCGGCGTATCCAGGTCGACCCAGTGGCACTGGTAGAGGTCGATGTGGTCGACCTGCAGGCGGCGCAGCGAATCCTCGCAGCAGCGGATCACGCGGGCGCGCGACAGGCCCTCGCCGTCGGGCCCTTCCCACATCTTGCCGCGCGCCTTGGTGGCGAGGACGATGGAGTCGCGATTGCGCCGGGATTTCATCCAGCGGCCGATGATCGCCTCCGACTCGCCCGCGCCGGCCATCCCGGACGCGCCCCACGTGGTGTAGATGTCGGCGGTGTCGATGAAGTTGCCGCCCGCGGCGGTGAACGCGTCCATGACCGCGAGCGAGTTGGCTTCATCGGTCGTCCAGCCAAATTGCATCGTGCCGAGGCACAGCTCCGACACCTTCAGGCCCGTGCGGCCCAGTTTGCGGTAGTGCATGGCGCCGAGCGTAGTCGCCGCGGGCCGCCGGGCGAGGGATGCGGCGTGCTCACGTTCGAGCGCGCGCCGCGCCGGCCGGCTCAGCGGGCGGCGGCAAGGAGCGCGGCCGCGACCTCGTCGGGCGTGAACGGCTTGGTCAGCACCCGCTGGACCCGCAGCTGCTCGAGCCGCCGGAGCTCCACGTCGGAGACGCGACCGCTCATCACGAGGATGAGCCCGACCCAGGCCGTGGAGCGGACGTGGCGCACGAAGTCGATGCCGTTCATGCGTGGCATGTTGATGTCGACGAGGAGCACATCGTAGTCGCGCGGGCGCGCCTGGATCTCATGCCAGGCGGACTCGCCGTCGGCCACGTGATGGACGCGATGGCCCTGGCGGCGCAGGAGGGCCGCGACGGCCGAGGCGACGATGCCTTCGTCCTCGACCAGCAGTATCGAGCGCGGCACGACGGACGCGCCGGCCGCCGGTGGCGGGGCACAGGGGGCGGCCGGCGCGTCCGTCGTGCCGCGCT
>JACSRI010000051.1 GCA_014879845.1 Opitutaceae bacterium | reverse complement strand
GTCGTCGGCAGCGTCAGATGTGTATAAGAGACAGCCTCCCGGGCGAAGCGGATGAACTCCGTGGCTGGCGCGGGCCGGCCGCCGCCGCAGTCGAACGGTCCCACGAAAGCCGGCGCGAGCACCGACTCCGGGACGTTCAGGTACTCCGGCCGTGCGAGCAGCGGCAGGAGTTCGACCCGGTGCTGCGGCTCGTCGCACCAGGCGCAGGCCTCGACGAGCGCCGAGACGAGCGCGATGTGCTCATCCCGGCGGGCGGTGGCGAAGCGGGCCGAGGACAGGAGCACCTTTTCCAGGTGTCCCATGTCCTGGGATACACTGCACGCCGCGACGATGCCGGCGCCCTCGCGCACGCAGAGCGAGTTCCACGGTTCGCCGGCGCAGAAGCCGTCGATCGTGCCGGCGGCGAGGTTGCGGTACATCTGCGCGGGCGGCACCACCACGACGCGCACGTCTCGGTCCGGCTCGACGCCGCCGGCGCGCAGCCACTCGCGCAGCATGAGGTGGTGCGAGGACCACGGGAAGACCACGCCGAAGGTGAGCTTGCGCTCGCCGTGGCGGCGGCGCACCTCGGCGCGGAGCGAGGCGGCGTCGCGCGCGCCGGCCTCCCAGAGCGTACGGCTGAGCGTGATGGCGTTGCCGTTTTCGCTCAGCACGCAGGCGGTCAGCACGTCGGAGGCCGGGCAACCGAGGCCAAGCTGGGTCGCGACAAGCATGCCGGCGAGGCCGTGGGCGACGTCGAGGTCGCCATAGATGACCTTGTCGCGCAGCGTCGCCCAGCCGACCTCCCGGCGGAGCGTCACGTCGAGTCCCCGCCGGGAGAACAGGCCGTGTTCGTGGGCCACGATGATGGGCGCGGCATCGGACAAGGCGATGAATCCCAGGTGGATCGAGCGGGTGCGGTGGAGCGTGGCGGGCATGTTCTTTTTTGAGCTGCCCGTGCTTTAGCCGTCGCCGTGCCGCCGGGGCCAAGGTGGCCCGATTACTGCTCCGGGAAGAATTTATCCGGATGATGAACCGACTTCATGCATGAAAGCCGCGATCCTCGATAGTCGCCAGCTGCTGGCCTTTGTCACCGTGGCCCGTCGCGGGAGCTTCACGCTCGCGGCCAAGGATCTTTTCCTCACGCAATCGGCCGTCAGCCATGCGATCAAGGCGCTCGAGGACGAACTCGGGCATCGCCTGCTCGACCGCGTGGGCAAGCGCGTCTCGATCACCCAGGCGGGCGAGCAGCTGCTCGTGCACGCGCAGCGCATCCTCGGGGAGATGGAGGCGGCGCGCGCCGGCCTCGACCACCTCGCGAACTGGGGGCACGGGCGCCTGCGCGTGGGCGCGAGCGTGACGGCGTGCCAGTACCTATTGCCTACGGTGCTGCGCGAGTTCCGCCAAAGTTTCCCCAAGTGCATCATCCGCATCGAGCCCGGCGACCACGGGCGCCAGCAGGAACTCCTGCGCGAGGGGCAGATCGATCTCGCCGTGATGCTCAAGCCCGACGGGGACCGCGAGCTGACCTTCGTGCCGATGTTCGAGGATCAGCTCTGTTTCGTGGCCTCGCCACTGCATCCGTGGGCCGGTCTGCCGCAGGTGCCTCGCGCGCAGGTCGCGCAGGAGACACTCATTCTCTACAACAAGTCCTCGTTTACCTTCCGCCTGCTCGCCGACTATTTCCGCGAGGAACGGGTGGCGCTGAGCAACTACATCGAGCTCGGGGCGATGGAGGCGATCAAGGAGCTCGCGAAGACCGGCGTGGGGGTGGGTGTGATCGCGCCGTGGGTCGCGCGCGCGGAGATCGAGGCGGGTTCCCTCGTATCCATTCCGTTGGGATCGCGTCCGCTCGTGCGCCAGTGGGGCGTGTGTTACCTGCGCGGGCGGCGCCTCGCGCTGGGCGAGGAGACGTTTGTCGGCCTCTGCCAGGAGGTGGCGCAGCAGGTGCAGGCGAACAACCCGGTGCCGCGGTCGGCCTGAGGAAGTGCGGAGGGCGGATCGCGGGGTGCGGAATGGCGCGCGAAACGGCGCGTCGGCATGGAGTCGCGACCGAAGCGCTCAGCCGAAGAGCCGCCGGAAGTTCTCCTCCGCGAGCGCGGCCAGCGACTCGAGCGGCAGGCCGCGCAGGCGCGCGAGTTCCCCGTAGGCGACCTCGAGGTTGGCCGGATGGTTCGGGGCGCGCCCATCCGCCCCGACCGGGAGCGGATGGCGATTGTATTCGTCCGGTGGAGCCATGTCGGGGGCGTCGGTCTCGACCAGCAGCCGCTCGGCCGGGATGTTTCGGAAGACCTCCCGTCGCGCGTGCTTTTTTGGCGCGAGGTGCGCAGGGTTGAAGGAGAAATAGGCGCCGATCTTGGCGAAGGGCGCGACCATCTCCGCCGGGCCGCCATAGGCGTGGATGAGAAAGCCCCGCTCGGGCAGCGGCGCGGCGCGCAGCGTGTCGAGGAGAGGACCCCAGGCCTGGATGCAGTGGATCGTGACCGCGAGGTTGCGCCCGGTCGCAAGCTTGAGCTGGGCGAGCAGCACGGTGCGCTGGTCGTCGAGGTCGTGGTCGGGGATCCAGGCGTCGAGCCCGATCTCACCGACGGCGCCACGGGTACCGGAATCGTCGAGACGCGCGATCAGGGCCTCGAGCCAGTGCGGGCTGCGCGAGCGCACGGACCAGGGGTGCAGGCCGTAGGACGCGATCAGGCCCGGGCGCGCGGCGACAGTCGCGGCCACGGCGTCCCAATCCGCCTCGCGCGTGCCGTTGACCACCGCCCCGACCAGGCCGATGGCGTCGAGTGCGGGTCCGAGGGCGGCGCGATGTGGATCGAGCCGCGCGTCGTGCAGGTGGTTGTGGGCGTCGAACAGGCGCACGTCGGATGCTCTCTCTCGCTCACGCAGGCGACGTGCCCGCGTGTCGCGCGGCGCACGCGCGGATGTGCTTCTGCAGCTGATGCAGGCCGTTGAGGCGGGTCGGCGTGATGAAGCGCTCGAGGCCGAGCGCGGCCACGACCTCGGTCGGGTCGGCTGCGACCTCACGCGGAGTCCGCCCGCTTGCCCGGGCGCAGATCAGGGTCGTGAGGCCCTTGAGGATCGGTGCCTCGGCGTCGCCGCGGAAGCGGCAGATCCCGTCGTGCGTCTCGTCGACCAGCCACACGGCCGAGGTGCAGCCCGGGACGCGATGCGCCGGCACGCGCGCCTCCGGGCCGAGCGAAGCCGCGCGACGCCCGCGCTCGGCGATCCAGCCGAGCCGCTCCTGCGGATCGGGGATGAGGGCGATCTCGGCGATGGGGTCGGCGGCGGGTGTGGGCGAGTCGGACACGCCGGGAGCATCGCGGCGGCGAGCGCGATCGGCAAGCGCGTCGCGCCGCGAGCGCGGCTGGCGCGCGGTTGCGTGGCGGCAAGCGTTTAGCGGCCGAGCCGGGATGTTCCCATGGCGTTTGAGAGAAATTTAGCCCGGGTTTAGGCTCTCCGCAGAAAACCTCACGGCGCGGGCGTCGATACGAAGAGAGTCGGCGCGTTGGCGCCGGTGTTTCCGCCTGTCGCAAGAGTCCTCGTTTGTTCCGCCATGAAGCTGTCCGTTTCCCCCGCCTCCGTTCGCGTCCTGTCGGCCGGTCTGCTTGCAGCGCTGGTCGCAGGTCTGTCGGGTTGTGCCTCCCAGGTGTACAACGTGAAGGTCGACGCCATCCAGAATCCCGAGGTGGTGCCTGGTTACTCGTATCGGATCACGGCCAAGGAAGCGGTGCGCGGCATGTCGGACCCGCGGCAGACGGAAGCGGTCGCCCTCGTGAAGACGGCGCTCGCCGGGCGCGGGATGTACGAAGCGCCCGATCCCGCGCAGGCGGAGGTCGAGATCGTGATCAATTACGGCGTGGGCCCGCAGCGCCTGCGCATCGAGCCCTACGATCCAGGTTGGGAGCCGTCGATGGCGCGCGCGCCGCTGGCCATCATCCCGGTGCGCAAGGCCGATGGCACCGTGAGTTACGCGGCGGTGCCGGCCGAGCAGCTCGACGTGGACGGCACGCTCAACGGACTGCCCGTGCTGCGCGGTTCGCACGTATTCGAAAAATACCTTTCCATCACCGCCCGCGAGACGCCGGTCGCCGTGCACGGTGGCCGCAAGCCCGCCGAGGTCTGGCAGGTCCAGGTCAGCGTCGAGGACATGAAGGACTCGCTCGAGGGCTACCTCCCCGTGCTCGCCGGAGCGGCGGCCGACTATCTCGGCACTTCGACCGGCAAGAGCGAGCGCGTGCGCCTGCGCGACAGCGACGAGATCGTCGCCTTCGTCAAGGGCGGGCACTGAGCCGGCGCCCCGCCCGGTGTGGGCGGACTGACCGGGTATTGCGCAATCGGAGGAACGGGCTAGCGTCTCGCTTCCTGCTCCTCCCCATGCGCGACGTTCTCCCTCTTCGTTTCCGCCCTCTCTCCGCCTGCGTCGGTCTGCTTGCGTCAGTCGTCCTCGCCGGGTGTGCGCAGGTCTACGACGTGAAGGTCGACGCCCTCCAGAATCCGGAGATCCAGTCCGGGCACTCCTACCGGCTCGTGACCAAGGCGCAGGGCGGGGCGCCGGATGGCAACCAGCAGCGCGCCGAGACGATGGTGCGCAAGGCCCTCGCCGGCCACGGCATGTATGAATCGGAAGACCCGGAAAAGGCCGAGGTCACGGTCGAGGTCGCCTATGAAGTCGGCCCGAAGCGCGTGGTCGTGCAGCCGGTCGATCCGATGGCCGGGACGATTGCGGACCCGATGCTTCCATCCGATCGCCGCATCATTCGCGATGCCAGCGGTCGGCCCATCGCCCTGACGGACAACTCCGCCGTCATCCTCCGCGAGGTCTACGAGAAGAAACTCACGATCGTCGCGCGCGAGGGCCCGGCGGCGGAGACCGGCGAGCGCCCGCCGCGGGAGCTCTGGCGCGTCGAGGTGAAGGTCGACGACGAGAAGGACACCGTCGACGAAGTGCTGCCCGTCCTCGTCGGCGCGGCCGTCGACCATATCGGCACCGACAGCGCGACGCAGCAGACCAAGCGGGTCTCGGACAAGTCCGAGCCGGTCAACTTCGTGACCAGCGGCGGGTGAGGGCGCGCGGGCATTCGGGGTGGCGACGGCGCGACCCGGGTTTGCACCGGCCCCGGCCTCACCACACCGCGCAGATCAGCACCTTCAGGTACGAACTCTCCGGATACGGCGCGAGCTCCGGGTGATCGGGGCCGTGGCCGTGGGTCTCGAGGATCTGGACCGTGCGGCGCGTGCGTCCGCCGCACTCCGCGATGAGGTGGCGGAAATCGGCCAAGGTGACGTGGCCGGAGCACGAGCAGGTCACGAGGATGCCGCCGGGCGGGAGCAGGCGCAGCGCCGCCTCGTTGATGCGGCGGTAGCCGACCAGCCCCTCCTGCACCTTGCGGCGGTCCTTCACGAAGGCCGGCGGGTCGAGGATGATGACGTCAAATGGCGGCGTCCCCGCCGGCTCGCCTGCGAGGCGCGCGAGATAGTCCTTTACGTCGGCGCAGACGAACTCGAAGCGATCTTCCGGCAGGCCGTTGAGCGTCACGTGCTGCCGCGCGGTTTCCAGCGCCTTGGCCGAGACGTCGACGCTGGTCACGTGTGTCGCTCCGGCCGCGCCCGCGTAGATGGAGAAGCCGCCCGTGTAGCAGAAGCAGTTCAGCACGCGGCGCCCGCGCACGTAGCGCTGCAGGGCCGCGCGCTTGTCGCGTTGGTCGAGGAAGAAGCCCGTCTTCTGCCCACCGGCGAGGTCGACGAGGAACCTCAGGTGGTTTTCCGAGATCTCGACCAGCGGCGGCACCTCGCCGTGGAGTACGCCGGTGCGCGGCGCCGCGCCCTCGATCGCGCGCACCTTCACGTCGGAGCGTTCATAGATGCCCTTCGGCTGCAGCAGATCGATGAGCACGCGCACGATCGTGTCGCGCCAGACCTCGATGCCGCGCGTGTGGCACTGCAGGCACAAATAGTCGCCGTAGCGGTCGACGACGAGGCCCGGGATGAGATCGCTCTCGCTGAAGATGAGCCGGTAGGCGTTGGTCCCGGTCCCAGCGAGCACACGTTCGCGCAGCGCGAGCGCGCGTTCGATGCGGCGGCGGAAGAACGCGTCGTCGACGACCTCGGTCTCGTCCCAGCCCCAGGCGCGGACCGCGATCTGCGAGTAGCCGTTGAAGTAGCCGAGCGCGAGGAAACGCCCATCCGGTGCGACCACACGCACGGGTGCGCCGGTCTCGAGGCCCTCGGGCACCTGCTGGAGCGCGCCGGCAAATATCCAGGGATGCCGGGCGAGGACCGGGCCGATGCGGGCGGCGTGGACGGTGAGGGTGGTCATGACGAAAATCGGACGTGAGAGATGCGAGATGGGAGATGGGGCGGGCGAATGGCGAGGTCTGTCTGTTCCCCTCCCTGGCCTCCGACCTCGGGTCTCCGGCCTCAGCGATACAGCCAGTACTTGCTGCTGCGCTTCTGAAAGGCCTGCGCCTGGCGCTCCCAGTCGGCGAAGATGCCTTTCACGTCGAGGCGCGCGCCGTCGCGGCGCAGCGCGGCCCAGAGCGTATTCGAGCCGAAATGCTTGTTGAAGAGGTCGGCCTCGTCGGTGGTGGCGGCGGCGAAGGGATTTTTCTTCGGCGAAGCGGCGGCGGCGATCTGCATCATGTGCAACCCGAGTTCAGTCGGGCGCCACGCGGCCCAGTCGAGGATCTCGACGTAGACGCCCTGCACGAGGCGCGGCGCCTGATCCTTGGCCTTGGGGGGCGCGGGCACGGTCACGTCGCGCGGGCTGAAGCGCAGGCCGGGGATCTTGCGGCCGTTGAGTTCCGCGAGGAGTTGCGCCTGCGGGATGGCGGGGTGGGTGAGCAGGCGGAACGGCAGGGGCGTGCCGATGCCGTGGCGGAAGCCGCCGATCTGCGAGCCGAGGCCGGTCATCGGGTAGCCGGCGACGGCCTCGAAGGTGCCGACGTTGGGTGAGGTCGGCACCCACGCGAGTCCGGTGTCGGTCCAGCGCATCGAGCGTTTCCAGCCGCGCATGGCGATGACGGTGAGTTTGCCGCGCCGGCGCACGTCATCGGGGACCTGCAGCATGCCGGGTTCGCTCTGCGCCATGCGCGCGATCTCGCCCATGGTGAGGCCGTGCACGTAGGGCATCTGGATCGGCGCGAGAAAATTGATCCACTGGGCGTCGAGCGGCGGTCCGGAGACCTTCAGGCCGCCGAGCGGATTGGGGCGGTCGAGGAGGACGACTTCCTTGCCGCTCTCGAAACACGCCTCGACGGCGAGCCGCATCGAGCCGACGAAGGTGTAGCTGCGTGTGCCGATGTCCTGCAGGTCGATCACGAGCACGTCGATGCCGGCGAGTTGCGCCGCCGTGGGTTTGCGCGAGCGCCCGGTGTAGAGGGAAAACACCTTCAGCCCGCTCGCCGGATCCACGTGGTCCTCGAACTTCTCGCCCGCCGGCACGGTGCCGTAGATCCCGTGCTCGCCGGCGTAGAGCGCGACGAGCTTGTTGCGCTTGTCGCGCTGGATCACCTCGAGGGTCGATGTGCCAAAGCGGTTGACCGCCGCCGGGTGGGTGAGCAGCCCCACACGCTTGCCGCGCAGCGCGGCGAAGTCCTGGCGCTCGAGCACGTCGATGCCGAGCATCAGCCCCTCGTCGGCCGGCGGTGGGGTGGGCTGCGTCTCGGCCGGGGCCGCGGGTTTGGCCGGACGGCGCACCGGCCGCGACCCGGTGGTCCCGCAGGCGGCGAGGAGCAGGGCGGCGAGGAGGGTGAGCTGAAGCGCGAAGGCGCGGGTGACGGACGACTGCAGGCGCATCGTCCGGAGTTTGTGCGCGCGCATCGCTCGCCGGGGAAGAGCATTCCGCGGCGGCTGAGCGCTCAGGCCGGACGTTCCTCGGGCGTCTCGCCCAGCGACATCAGACGCGAGAACATCGAGCCGAACACCGGCAGGGTCGTGCGAAACGCGTCGCGCTCGCCCGCCTCCCAGACCGTGCCTTCGAAATCGAGGCTCATGTAGACGAGGGCCGGCGTGCCTGCCTTCGGCGGACGGCACCACCAGGACGGATTGGAGACGGAGTTGAAGGTCCGGGCCGCCTGCGGGTCCGCATGGTCGTAGAAGCGGATGGCGAGGGGCACGTTCACGGGCGCGAGCGTCTCGACCCCGTGCTGGAAGGTGTGGCGCCAGGCGAAACAACCCGGCCCGGCGCCGCCATCGCCGATCCTCGGAAACTGGATACCGCGGTTGGTCTCGAGGGTGAAGCGCCCGGAGAGCGGCACCCATTTGCCGCGAAACGGCAGCACCATCTGCCCGCGCGAGAAGTACCCGAGTTCCATCGCGCAACCCACGGGCAGCGGATCTCCGCGCAGGGTTGTGATCGGATGATTGAGGGACTCCACCACGACCTGGGTCGCGGCGTTCTGCCCGGGCGGTTGGAGCGAGGGGGCGCGGTGGCGCGGGTCAACCGGCGCGTCGATAAGGGAGATCATGGCGATGGGAGAGCAGGACGGCCGAGGCGGACCGCAGGGCGATCAGCCGAGAGCCGAGGCGATCGAGAGATCGGGCGCGGCGAAGCGAAGCGGGTGATGTCTGTGGAAAGGCCTCATGCCGGGATGGAGGAGATTACACTTTTTTCGCATCGACCGGATGGAGGTGTCTATCCACTGGAGGGCCGGGTTTTCCCGGGAATTTTACCAATGGCTGCGGGACGATCCGGGCCGCGGCCGGCATTACGCCGCTTTCTCGGCGCTATCATGGCTTCTCGTAAGCGGCTGCTGATGCGCCGGGCTCCCTTGGAACGGAAGGCCTCGGGGGTACGTTTTCCCATGAAAACATGCATCCTCGCACTCGCGTTGCTCGGAGGTGCGTCCGTGGCGTGGGCCGCGGCTGGCACGGACGGCGATCCCTCGGCCTTGCCGGAGATGAAGATCATCGGGAAGCCCGACAATCCCGCGCTCATCGAGCAGGTGCTGCCGGAGTATCCGTATGACCTTCGGCGGGCCAGTGAGCAGGGCCGCGTCAGCGTGGTCATGGATGTCGATCGCGCGGGCCACGTCACGGCGGTCAAGGTGCTCGACTCCGACAACCCGCTGCTGGCCGACGCCGCGGTCGCCGCGGTGCGACGCTGGAAATTTGTGGAGGCTGATCCGCGGATGACGCACGAGTTCCGCCACGCCACGGTGACGTTCAGCTTCGAGCTGGTCTCGCCGGCGCGCGTCTCGGCTACGTTGCGCTGGAGCGGCGGATCGTCCTCGTAGGCAAGAGACACAGTCAGAGGCTGCCGATCCCGGGGCTCCGGGGTCGGCAGTTCCGGGCTCATGATCCGGCGAGGGCCCGCAGCCGGTCGGCCAGCGTCGTGCAGCGCTGCCGGCTGTCGGTCGCGCGCACGGCCATGGCATAGGCCGCCGGGTCGCCCACGATGAAGACCCGGCGCTTGCCGCGCGTCACCGCGGTGTAGAGCAGGTTGCGCTGGAGCATGACAAAGTGCTGCTTCACCAGCGGGATGATCACGGCCGGGTATTCAGAACCCTGCGACTTGTGGATGCTGATGGCGTAGGCCAGCGCCGTGTCGCCGAGGTCGGAGCGGTCGAGCACCTGCTTCTCGCCGTCGAAGTCGGCCTCGAGCGTGCCGTCCTCCGGGTCGACCGCGAGGACGCGGCCGATGTCGCCGTTGAACAGGCCTTTGTCGTAGTTGTTGCGCAGCTGGATGATCTTGTCGCCGGCGCGGTAGGTGCCGCTCGGCGAGCGCAGCGCGTCGGCCTTGTCACCCGGGCCGAGCGCGGCCTGCAGCTGGGAGTTGAGGTTGCCCACGCCGCACACGCCCTTGTGCATGGGCGCGAGCACCTGCGCATCCTCGCGCGGGTCGAGGCGAAACTTCTCCGGCAGCACGCGCGTGGCGAGCGCGAGCACCTGCGCGAGGCACTCCTCGGGCGAGCGCGCCTGGACGAAGGCCATGTCGTGCGACGGGTCGATCTGCCAGGGGTCCTCGACCATGGGCGGGAGCTGCGTCTCGCCGCGGTTGATGCCGTGCGCGATGTTGACGATCAGGCTCCAGGATTTCTGGCGGTAGATGGCGTTGAGGCGGACGACCGGCACAGCCTGGCTGCGGATGAGGTCGAGCAGCACCTGCCCGGCGCCCACGCTCGGCAGCTGGTCGCTGTCGCCCACGAGCACGAGGTGCGCGCCCGAGGGCACGGCCTGGAAGAGCGCGGCGGCGAGGCGCGCGTCGAGCATCGAGGCCTCGTCGACGACGAGGAAGTCGGTCGAGAGCGGGTGGTCGGCGTTGACCGTGAAGCCGCCCTTCTCGGCGTCGAACTTGAGCAGCCGGTGGATGGTCTGGGCGAAACCTCCGGTCGACTCCGCCAGGCGCTGCGCGGCGCGGCCGGTCGGCGCGGCGAGGTGCACGCGCGCTTTCTTCGCGCGCAGGATCTCGACGAGCGCGCGCAGGATCGTGGTTTTGCCCGTGCCCGGGCCGCCGGTCAGCACGAAGACCTTGTTCGCGAGCGCGCGCCGCACGGCCTCCGCCTGCTCGGGACCGAAGGTGAAACCGGCCTTGTCCTGCGCCCACTGCACCGCCGCCTCGATCTTGATCGGCGGAAGGCATGACGGCGTCTTGAGCAGCCGCTCGACGACCGACGCGGCCTTACCCTCGGCGCGGTCGAGGACCGGCAGCATATAGACGCCGGGTGGCTCCGCATCGTGAATCTCCTGACGCGGCGTGAATCGCACGAGTTCGCGCCGCTCGAGCAGCGCCGCGAGGCGCGCGCGCACGTGCTCGATGGAGGTCTGCAGCAGCTCGGCCGCGTAGGTGACGAGCTCGGCCTCGGGGTAGGCGGTGTTGCCCTCCTCCTGCAGCTCGTCGAGGGCGAAGAGGATGCCGGCGTCCAGGCGCGGCGGGCTGTCGTTGGCGAAGCCGAGATTCACCGCGATGCGGTCCGCGGTCTTGAAGCCGATGCCGTCGATCTCGCGCGCGACGCGGTAGGGCTCGCGCTGGAGGATGGCTTTGGCCTCGGAGCCGTAGCGCTTCACCAGGCGCAGGCACTGGCCCACGGTCGCGCCGTAGGTCTGCAGGAAGATCATCACCTCGCGCAATGATCGCTGCTCGTCCCACGCCTTCTTGATGCGGGCGGCGCGTTGCGGTCCGATCCCGGGAACGTCGCGCAACCGGCCCGACTCCTCCGAGATGACCCGGAGTGTGTCGATGCCGAACTGATCGACGATCTTCTTGGCGTAGGCCTTGCCGATGCCGTGCACGAGGCCGCTGCCGAGGTACTTGCGGATACCGTAGACGGTGGACGGCAGTTCCGACGAGAACGACGCGACCTTGAACTGGTCGCCGTGCGCGGGATGGCGGGTCCATTCACCGCGGAGCACGAGCGTCTCGCCGCACTGCACGCCGGGCAGCGTGCCCACGATCGTCACTTTGGCCGCACCGTCGTCGGGCCGGAACTCCGCGATGGTGTAGTGGTTTTCCTCGTTGAAGAAGATGATGCGCTCGAGGACGCCTTGGATCTGGGACGTCGGTGGCGGCTGAGCGGGCATGCGTCGGTGGGGATGGCAGCGGCGGGAGGTCGGGTGATCCGGAGAGCACCCAACATCCAACATCGAACATCCAACATCCAATCACAAATGCCGGCGACCGGGCCGGCCCGGATCAGAGCGTCAATTGGCCGCGGATCCGGGTGAGCAGCTTCTCGCCCATGCCCTTGACCTGCAGGATGTCGTTCACCGTGCCAAAGGGGCGGTCGCGCACGATGCGTTCGGCCACGGCCCGGGGCAGGCCCTTGATCGTGAGGAGCTGCTCGATCGTGGCGGAGTTGAGCGAGATCTTGCCGGACCCGGTCGCCGGGGCGGGCGCCGGCTTCGTCGTGGCGACGACAGGAGGTGTCGCCGGCGGGAGGAGCGTGGGCGTGGGCACGGGGGCCGGCGCGGCGGGCTCGGCAGGCGTGCGCGGCTCGAGCGCTCCGAGGTTGGCGAAATCGCGCGTCGTGTAGCCAGCTCCGGTCCATTCGCGCACCATCACGACGACTTGGGACTCCGCACCGGCAGGCGCCGCGTAGGGCAGCTCGAGCGAAAGTTGGGTCCAGCGACCCTGTCCGGCCAGCGTGCCGAGCACGGCGCCGGCGAGCGGTGCACCGCGGAAGTTGCCCCCTGAATACGGCGCGGCCAGCGCCCAGAGTTCCACGGAGATCGTGCCGGAGAGATTGGCCGCGTCGCGCGGGTTCTCGATCGCGGCGATCTCGAGGCGCACGCGATCGCCATCGACGCGGTAGCCCACGGGGCCGGCCAGGCGCGGCAGGTGGAAACGCTCGCGCGCCGGGAACGAGGCCACGTCGTGCACCTCGTCGAAGTCACCGCTTCCGGCGCGCCGTGCGACGAGCACGAGCACCATGGAGTGGTCGCGGTCGCCGGCCGGCGGCTGGGCGGGCGCGGTGACCACAAACGCCTCGGTCTCGCCCGCGATCTCCGCGATCGGCGGCAGCGGCGCCTCGGCCACAAGGTGGCCGACGAGGTCGTCGCTGCGCGCCGGCACGCTCGGGCAGGCCCAGAGCTGGAGCGCCCAGGCACGGTCGTGTGCGCCGCGGTGCGTGATGGTGAACGTGGCGTTGAGTTCGACCGAATCGCCGACGAAGCGGTAGCCATGCGACGATCCGAAGCGGACGGCAGGCGCCGTGGTGGTGGAAAGGGGTGTGGTCTTCATGGTGGGCGGGCAGCTCATGTCTGGGAAATCGACAACTAGAACGCCCCCAGGTGCCGCGAGCCAAGGGCGATCCCGCCGGCGCATCTGAAAGTTCTTCATCGATCGGATGGCATCGGCCGGCCGGACTCATGACACGCGACAAGCCGGTGGACATTTTCAACCCTGCGCGTGAGTGTCGCGGGACGATGTATCCGACATCCCGAGTCCCCGGCTCCCTCCTGCTCGCGGCCGTTCTCGCCGCCTCCCTCTCGGTCGCCGCGATCACGGCGAGGGCCGACGCCCGGGCGGCGTTTGCCCAGGTCCGTCCCGTCGTCGAGCGCAGCGTGGTGATGGTGAAGGTGGCGGCGTTTCCGCAGGTGCGCGTGCGCGGCGTGATCCAGCCGCCCCGGCAGTTCGACCTCGAGGGCCCGGCCACCGTGATCGCCCCGGGCGTGATCGTCTCGTCGCTCTCGATCTTCGACCCCGTGAAAAGCCTGCCGCCGCGCGAGGGCGTGGAGTTCAGCACGACGATGTACTCCAAGGTCGAGATCCTCGTCGACGGCGCGACCTGGATCGAGGGCCGGTCCACGGCCACCGTCGAGGGCGACGACCTCATCTTCTTCGCAACTGCCAAGGAGGCCGATGCCGCGCGCCTGCCCGCGCTCGCCATCGCGGCCGAGCCGACGCCCGAGGTGTTCGCCGACTACCTCGATGTCACCCGCGCGCCGGCGGCCTTCGAGCGCTGTGCCATCGCGCGTGTCTCCACGATCACCGGACATGTGCCCACCGGCACGTTCATCTTCGTCACGGCGCAATCGGCCGGCTCGCCGGTCGTCGACACGAACGGCGCGATGCTCGGGCTCGGTGTGCGCGTGAGCGGTCAGGCCAACATGCCGGCGACCTCGGCGCTGATGCCCGCCGCGCGCGTGCTGGCAAGCGCACGGGAGAAGGGTGTGCTCCCCGCCGCCGTCCCGCCGGCCGCGGCATCCGCGCCCTGACCTCGCGCGCGCGCTCAGCGCATCACGCGCGCGGGATCGCGCAGGTCGAGCGTGTGTGGCAGCTCAGGTGCGACCTCGCGCGGCATCGTCTCGAGGACCTTGCCCGGCGTGTGGCCAAACGGGAAGAAGCGCGCCAGCCGCCGGCTCTCGGCCTCGTAGGCGTTGACCGGGAAGGTGGCGTAGTTGCGTCCACCCGGGTGGGACACGTGATAGGTGCACCCGCCGACGGCGCGGCGGTTCCACGTGTCGATGAGATCGAAGGTGAGCGGGCTGTCCACGCCGATGGTCGGGTGCAGGCAGCTCGCCGGCTGCCACGCGCGGTAGCGCACGCCGGCGACGAACTCGCCGTTCACGCCCGTGGGCTGCAGCGGTACGCGCGTGCCGTTGCAGGCGAGGATGTAGCGCTCGCCCACGAGGCCGGTGGTCTTCACCTGCAGGCGCTCGACCGACGAGTCCACGTAACGCACGGTGCCGCCGGCGCCGGGCTCCTCGCCCATGACGTGCCAGGGCTCGAGCGCGTGGCGCAGCTCGATCTGCATCCCGCGGTAGCTGGTATGTCCATACAAGGGGAACCGGAACTCAAAGTGCGGCGCGAACCACGACTCATCGAACGGCAGGCCCCAGCCGCGCAGGTCGGCGATGACGTCGGAGAAGTCCTGCCGCGCGTAGTGCGGCAGCATGAAGCGGTCGTGCAGGTCCGTGCCCCAGCGCACGAGGCGCGAGGGCTGGTAGGGCTCCTCCCAGAAGCGGCTGATCAGGCCGCGCATGAGCAGCTGCTGGGTGAGGCTCATGCGCGCGTGGGGCGGCATCTCGAAGGCGCGCAGCTCGAGCAGGCCGAGGCGCCCGGTGCCTCCTTCGGGCGAGTAGAGTTTGTCGATGCAGAACTCGGCGCGGTGCGTATTGCCGGTGACGTCGACGAGCAGGTTGCGGAAGATGCGGTCGACCAGCCACGGCGGCGTGGAGCCGAGCTGGCGTGAGCGCTCGAGTTCGCGGAAGGCGATCTCGAGCTCGTAGACGCTGTCGTTGCGCGCCTCGTCGACTCGCGGCGCCTGCGAGGTCGGCCCGATGAACAGGCCGGAGAACAGGTAGCTGAGCGACGGATGCTGGTGCCAGTAGGCGACGAGGCTCTTGAGCAGCTCGGGCCGGCGCAGGAGCGGGCTGTCCGACGGACGCTCGCCGCCGATGACGATGTGGTTGCCGCCGCCCGTGCCGGTGTGGCGGCCGTCGAGCATGAACTTATCCGTACCCAGGCGGCACTCACGCGCGGTGGCGTAGAGCGTCTCGGTCCGCTCGGCGAGTTCGCGCCAGGTGGAGGACGGGTGGATGTTCACCTCGATCACACCCGGGTCGGGGGTGACCTTGATGCTGTTGAGCCGCGGATCGTGCGGCGGCAGGTAGCCCTCGATCACCACCGGCATGCCGAGGTGCGCGGCCGTCGATTCGATCGCAGCGAGCAGGTCGAGGTAGTCCTCGGTCGTGGTGACCGGGGGCATGAAGACGAAGAGATTGCCCTCGCGCGGCTGCACGCAGAGTGCGGTGCGCGTGATCCACGCGGCGGACTCCTGCTCCTCGGGCCGGCGGTCGCTGGACGGCAGGGCCTGCGGCCTCGCACGCAGGTGCGGCGGCAGCTCGCGGCGTCCCGGTCCTTCGCCGGGCCGGCCCTGGCCGCCGCCACGCGTGAACGGCCAGTTCCGCAGGTCGAACGCCGCGCCGGCCGGGCCCGACTCGCCTTCGCCCGTGGCCTGGAAATACTGCCGCGCCAGCGCCTCGCGGTCGGGCAGGGGCGGCAGGTCCATCGTCACGTCCGGCTGGATACCGAAGCGGTAGTCGGTGGGCGCGACCCAGGGCGTGGAGTCGAGCGGCAGGCGGAAGCCCATGGGCGAGTCGCCCGGGATGAGGAACATCGTCTCGGGCCGCAGGAACCACGGGCCGGAGGACCAGCCGAGCGCGTTGTCGCCGCGCCAGGCGCGCTCGAGCGGTAGCGCGTAGCCGATGACCTTATCGAGGCCCTGTTCGAAGACGCGGGCGAGGCGCGCGCGCTCCTCGGGGTCGGCGAGGTGGTTCCTGAGCGGATCGACGTTGCTCGGGAGGCGGCGCTCCTTCCACAGGTAGTACCAGGCGTCCTCGTAGCCGGGCATGATCCACTTCGCGTCGACGCCGAGCTGGGCGCCGAGCACCGAGATGAACTCCTCGGCGTCGCGCTCGGTACGGCCGGCGTGCGCCTGGATGTCGGCGAGCAGCTCCGGGTTGTTCCAGATCGGCTGGCCGTCCTTGCGCCAGAGGCAGGAAAACGCCCAGCGCGGCAGCTGCTCGCCCGGGTACCACTTGCCCTGGCCGTAGTGGATGAAACCGCCCCGGCCGTAGTGCTGCCAGAGGCGCTTGATGAGATTCTCGGCGAGGCGGCGCTTGTGCGGGCCCATCGCAATGGTGTTCCACTCCGGGCCGTCCATGTCGTCGATGGAGATGAACGTCGGTTCGCCGCCCATGGTCAGGCGCACGTCGCCCTCCTTCAGGCGGGCGTCGATCTTCTCGCCCAGGAGATCGATCGCGGCCCACTGCTCTTCGCTGTAGGGCAGGGTGACGCGCGGCGACTCGTAGATGCGTCGCACCGCCATCTCGAAGCCGAACTTCGTCTCGCTCTTCTCGACGCCGCCCGTGATCGCGGCGGCGGTCGACGGCTCGGGCGAAGCGGCGAGGGGGATGTGGCCCTCCCCGGCGAGCAGGCCGGAGGTCGGGTCGAGCCCGACCCAGCCCGCGCCGGGCAGGAAGACTTCGGTCCAGGCGTGCAGGTCGGTGAAGTCAACCTCCGCGCCGCTCGGGCCGTCGAGCGACTTCTGGTCCGGTCGCAGCTGGATGAGGTAGCCCGAGACGAAGCGCGCGGCCAGGCCGAGGTGGCGCAGGAGCTGCACGAGCAGCCAGGCGGAGTCGCGGCATGAGCCCTTGGCCCGCGTGAGCGTCTCCTCCGGCGTCTGCACGCCCGGCTCCAGGCGGATGATGTAGCTGATGTCCTTCCAGAGCCGCTGGTTCAGCGCGACGAGGAAGTCGATCGTCGCGGTCGGCTTGGTGTCGACCGAGGCGAGGTATTTCTCGAACGCCGGGGTGAGCGCGTCCTTGCGCAGGAACGGCTGCAGGTCGCGGGCGAGCGGGCCGTCGTAGGTGAATGGGTACTTCGTCGCCTGCGGCTCGAGGAAGAAGTCGAACGGGTTGTAGACCGCCATTTCGGCCACGAGGTCGACCTCGACCGTGAACGACCGCACCTTCTCCGGGTAGACCACGCGGGCGAGGAAGTTGCCGTGCGGGTCCTGCTGCCAGTTGAGGAAGTATCCCTCGGGCTGGATCGTGAGCGCGTAGCTCAGGATCGGCGTGCGGCAGTGTGGCGCCGGCCGCAGGCGGACGATCTGGGGGCCGAGGAAGACGGGGCGATCGTACTCGTAGGAGGTCTTGTGGTGGAGCGCGACGTGGATGGCCATGGATGGGCGGAGAGCCGGGATCGATCACACCGCAAATCGCGGGCCACTTTGGAAACGAAATCGCTCATGGCACGCCGACGTCACGCCGCGGGTCCCCGATCCGGGCATCGCGGCGCTTGCCGACCGCCCGGCCGCCGCCCAAGGTGGCCGGTTCCATGGCGCTTTTCAGCCTTCTCGACGTCTCCCACGCCTTCGGTGGCCCGCCGGTGCTCGACCACGTGAACTTCCAGGTCGACCCCGGCGAGCGCGTCTGCCTGCTCGGGCGCAACGGCGCGGGCAAGTCCACGCTCATGAAACTCATCGCCGGCGAGGTGAAACAGGACTCCGGCGACATCTTCCGTCAGCCCGGCGCCCATTTCGCCCGCCTCAATCAGGAGATCCCGGCCGACGTCGACGGCACCGTGCTCGAGATCGTCACCTCGGGCGTGCGTCAGGCCGGCGCCGGCCTGGCTGTGGCGCACGAGGAGGATTGGGAGATCGACCTGCGCCTCGACCGGCTCATCGAACGGCTCGCGCTGCCGCCGGACGCGCGCTTTCGCGAACTCTCGGGCGGGATGAAACGCCGCACGCTGCTCGGCCGCGCGCTCGCCGGCCAGCCCGACCTTCTCCTGCTCGACGAGCCGACCAACCACCTCGATATCGCCTCGATCGAATGGCTCGAGGAGTTTCTCCTCACTGAAAAGCTCTCCATCTTTTTCGTCACGCACGACCGTGCCTTCCTGCGCCGGCTCGCCACACGCATCGTCGACCTCGACCGCGGTCGCCTCGCCAACTGGGCCTGCGACTACGACACCTATCTCGTGCGCAAGCAGGAGGTCCTCGAGGCCGAGGAGAAACAGATCGCCGCCTTCAACAAGAAGCTCGCCCAAGAGGAGGCGTGGATCCGCCAGGGCGTGCGCGCCCAGCGTTCGCGCGCCCAGGCCCGCATCCACGCGCTCGAGAAGATGCGCGCCGAGGCCCGCGCCCGCCGCGCCCGCACGGGCGAGGCGACGATGAAGCTTGCCGACGCCAGCCGCACCGGCGTGAAGGTCGTCGAGGTCGAGAACGCCTCGTTCGCCTACACCGATGGCCGCCCCGTCATCCGCGACCTCACCACCACGATCACGCGCGGCGAGAAGATCGGCATCATCGGGCCCAACGGCGCGGGCAAGACCACGCTGATCAAGCTCCTGCTCGGCCAGCTCAAGCCCACCTCGGGCACGGTCACCCACGGCACCAACCTCGAGGTGATCTACCTCGACCAGCTCCGTGCACAGATCGACGACAACAAGACGGTCGCCGAGAACATCAACGACGGCGCCGACACGGTCACCATCGACGGCCGCTCCCGCCACGTCATCAGCTACCTGCAGGACTTTCTCTTCGCACCCGACCGGGCGCGCAGCCCGGCCCGCGTGCTCTCCGGCGGCGAGCGCAACCGCCTGCTCCTCGCCCGCCTCTTCACCAAGCCGGCCAACGTCATGGTCCTCGACGAGCCGACCAACGACCTCGACGTCGAGACACTCGACCTCCTCGAGGACCTGCTCGTGGAGTTCCCCGGCACGCTGCTGCTCGTCAGCCACGACCGCGAATTTCTCGACGAGGTGGTGACGAGCACGCTCGTCCTCGAGGGCGACGGTCGCATCGGCGACTATGTCGGTGGATACAGCGACTGGCTGAAACAGCGGGTGAGCGCCGCGGCCGCCAAGGTGGCCGACACGCGCGCCTCGGAGGCGCCGCGTGCTTCCGCCGCCGCCGCGTCCAAGCCTGTGCGTGGTCGCAAGCTCAACAACCGCGAGACGCGCGAACTGGAGACCCTGCCGGCGACAATTGAGAAGCTCGAGCAGGAGCAGGCCGCCCTGACCACGCAACTCGCGGATCCGACCTTCTACCAGCGCGACTCCGCCGCCGCACCCTCCGCGCGCGCGCGCCTCGCGGCGATCGAGGCCGAACTCGCCGCCGCGTTCGCACGCTGGGAGGAGCTCGAGACGGTGCGCGCGAGCGGGTAGCCCGACCTTCGGAACTGACATCGCACAAGCTTCCGCCCAATCTCCCGCCCATGCTGCGTCCGGTCCGCTTGTGGTGGTTGCCCCTGATCGTCCTTGTCGCGGCCGCGTTTTGCCATGAGCCGCTGCACGCCGCGCCCGCGACCGACGGCGCACCCGGCGACGACATGGAGGAGGAGGGCGACTTCGACGCCTGGGTCGAGGGGAACCAGGAGATCAACTTCTTCCGCGACCAGCTCATGGCCGGCACGGTGCCGCAGCCCAGCACGATCACGGCCGAGGCGATCCTGCAGCGCTATCCGCTGCCCATCGGCGTGACGCTGGGCTGCAGCGGCAACCTCTGCCTGAGCGGCGCCGTGGCCGAAGGCGACCTGCTCACGCGGCCCGACCTGCTCCACATCGCCGGCTTCTCGCTTTTCCAGA
The DNA here is from genome assembly GCA_014879845.1 of Opitutaceae bacterium. Classification (GTDB taxonomy): domain Bacteria; phylum Verrucomicrobiota; class Verrucomicrobiia; order Opitutales; family Opitutaceae; genus JAEWQP01. Next base: position 3,522 of record JACSRI010000051.1, on the reverse strand, counting down.
CCTTCAAGGCGGAGGAATGGAAACGCCCGCCGATCAACATCGTCGCCGTCGTCAACATGTCGGGCGGCCGCAAGGGCGAGGTGCAGGAACTCGTGCGCGACTCCCTGCGCCTGATCATCGGCAACCTGAGGAAGGGCGACCAGTTTTCCATCGTCGTGCGCGGCACGCAGGCGCGCGTGTGGTTCCGGCCGCAGGTAGTTGCGTTCTTCAACAAGGGGCCGATGCACCGTGCGGCCAAGACGATCGAACTCGTCACGGGCGGCGCCGACGACGCCATCCGGGCCGGCTACGACCTCGCGAAGAGCACGGCGGGCAAGTTCGAGGGCGCGACGCGCGTGGTTGTCCTCACCGACCACCAGCCGGACATGCGGGCGACCGGTTCCGGTTCCTTCCGCGTCGCCATCGACGAAGGGGCCGCCTCGGGTATCGGGCTGACGATGATCGGGCTCGGCGTGAAATTCTCCACCGAGCTGACCGAGCGCGTCGGCGGCACGCGCGGCTGCACGGTCCGCTCCTTCTCCAACCCGGCCGATCTCAAGCTCGAGCTCGAGCAGTCGCTCGAGGAGATGGTCACCGACATCGCGCAGGATGTCGAGGTGGTCATCACGCCGCGCCGCGGCCTGCGCATCGAGGGCGTCTACGGGCTGCCGCGGTATCTGCTTTCCTGGGACGGCACCGGGCGCGGCATGCGTGTGCGCCTGGGCGCGCTCTTCCGCTCGGCGCGTGCGAAGGTGTTTTACGTCACGCTCGCCTCGGAGCGCGGCGACCTCGAGGCCGAGGCGGCCGCGCCGGCCGAGGGCGCGGTGCTGCGGGCGCGCTACAGCTTCCGCCCCGTGCTCGCGGGGGACACGGGCGGCGCCGAGCAGCAGTTCGACGTGCCCACCGTCCCGCTGCTCGCGAGCCAGGGCCTGCGGCGTGGCGCCGCGCTGCTCAGCGAGTACCTGGCGCTGCGCGCCGCCGCCCGCGCCTACCTGCTGGACAACAATCCCGAGCGCACCAAGGCGCTGCTCACGGACGCCGCCGGCATCCTCGCGACCGAGGCGGACCCGGCGCTCGCGCCCGAGCAGGCGCTCGTGCAGCAGTTTTTCGACGCGCTCACCGTCTCCGCCGGGAAGTCGCTCGCCCAGGCCGACGCCGAGGCGGCCTCTGCTGGCGGCTCCGACGCGAAGAAGGTGAAGTCTCGCGCGCCGCAGCAGGCGCTTTGGGGCGCGTGGTTTGCGGAGTCCTCGACCGACGAGGCGCGTGTGGGCGACACCTATTGTTTTTTCCCGGGCGGGAGCATGATCATCTTCCCGGGCCTCGACGAGGAGGCCGACTCGAGCGGGCGTCAGGTGGTGACGCGCACCTACTCGCTCTGGTCGGGGATCCTGCGCTTCGACGAGCGCAAGGAGGCCTGGGACTGGAGCGTGGCCGACGACCAGCTCTTCCTGGAGGGGCGCGGGCCCCTGCGTGGCATCGACCTCACGCTCAAGCGCGTGCCCATGCCGGCGGCGGCCGAGGGGCGCGCGAAGTAGCGGACGCTACGCCCGCACCGTCTGTTCGACGCGGCGCATGTGCACGGTCGCGGTGAGCGAGGTGCGTCCGGCTCCCTTGAACACGCCCTTGGTCGGCGCCGTATCAAGATAGTCGCGACCGACGGCGACCACCACGTGGCGCTCGCCGGCGGGGACATCGTTGGTCGGGTCCAGCGCATACCACGTCCCGCCCGGCAGCGCGACCTCGACCCAGGCGTGGCTCTCCGCGGCGCCGATGAGGTGGCGCTCGCGGCGTTCGGCCGCCTGGCGCTGGGACTCCGTCTCGATGTAGCCGCAGACGTAGCGCGCGGGAATCTCCGCGCTGCGCAGGATCGCGATCATCGCCTGGGCGAAGTCCTGGCACACGCCCTTGCGGGCGGCGAGGGCGGCCTCGACCGAGGTGCCCACCTGCGTGGCGCCGGGCGTGTAGGTGAAATGGGCCTTCACCCAGTGCATGAGCTGGTGGATCGCGTCGCCGAGGTGGCCGCCCGGGCGGAAGAGCTGGTTGGCCGCCTCGTAGACGAGCGGGCCGAGCTGGATGCCGCGCGAGGCGTGGAGAAAATCGTAGTGTCGCAGCGGCTGGCTGCGGTAGATCTGCCGCGCCTCCGAGATGGAGATGTCGTAGGCCTCGGGCGGCACGTCGACGGGATGCGTCTGCACCTCGGCGGCCGCGGCGAGGGTGAGGTGGTTGTGCCGGTGGATGAGCGAGAACTGCTCGACCGTGTTGCCAAAGTAGTCGGTGTAGTGGTTTATCCGGCACGCAGGGTCGATCGTGAGGGATCGATGGATCACCGTCTGCGACGCCCCGGTGGGCGGGCACAGGCGCGCCTCCATGAACGACTCCGAGGCCGCGGCGGCGTAGGCGTAGCGCGTGGTGTGGGTGATCTGGAAACGCATCGGGTCGCCGCTCAGAGGTGCGTGCCGGGTGCCAGGCGCGCCTGGTGTGAGAAGTAGAAGTCGTGCATGGACGAGCCGAGCGAGTAGAGCCGCGCCAGCAGGTCGTCGATGTGCTCGGCGAGGCGGCGTCCGACGACGGCCTCGTCGTGCGCGTCAGCTGCGGCCTCCTGCGCGTCCGCCGGGGAGGTGGCGCCGCCGCCGGCCGGACCGGGCACCGGCGCCAGGCGGGGACTGTCGGTGCGCTGCGCGAAATACTGGTCGAGGCGCAGGGCATCCAGACGCTCGAGGACCGCCCACGTGGCGTCGAGCGGCGCCTCGTCGGTCGCGCCGGTGTGGCTGGAGATCGCCTCGAGCGCATCACGCACGCCGAGCAGGCAGGCGTAGATGCTTTTCGGCGCCTCCCGGTGCAGGAGGAAGAGCTCGGCGACGAAGAGCGGCTCGGTGCTCGCCTGGTAGGTGCGGCGGTAGGCATCCTGGGATGACAGCAGTCGCACCAGCGCGGTGAGATCGGCCTCCTCGCGGCGATTCTCCGACGCAGCCAGCTCGGCCTCGGCGAGGGCGTGGCGCAGCGCGCAGCAGGTCATCACTGCGCGCTCCAGGTGCATGCCGATCTGGAAGAAGTTCCAGCCCGCGTCGTGCACCATCGTCCGGTCGACCGTGCCGAAGAAGGCCGCGAGCCCCTCCAGCGCCGTCCTGACGCCGGTATCCGCACAGTCGCTGCGCGCCTCGGGCGTGCGGCGGCTGTGGTCGGCGAGTTCGTCGAGCCTGTCGCCGAGCCGGCTGAGCACGCCCCAGGTCTCCGGGCTGAAGAAGTCGCGCGAGACGAAGGTGTTGTCGCGGGCGGCGCGCACGCTTGTGAGCAGTGAGCTGGCGTTGCCTGCATCGAGCGTCATGGCCCAGGCCAGCACAGGCGTCAGGCCCGGGGTGTCGGTCTGGCCGAGAAAACCGGAATTGCCCGTGGCCTCGAGCACGCCGCGCCACACGGGCAGCCAGGCGCGGTACTCGCGCCGGGTGATCTCCTCGAGGCCGACGTCCTGCACGAGGCTGAGGATGCGCGCGGTGGCCTCGGCGCGCTCGGCATAGCGGCCGGCCCAGAAGAGGTTGTCGGCGG
>JACSRI010000129.1 GCA_014879845.1 Opitutaceae bacterium | reverse complement strand
ACCTTCACCTTCGTGCGGTTGCCGATCACCTTGCCCGACGGCTCCTTGATCTGGCCGATGCGGCGGATGTCGATGCGGATGGAGGAGAAGAACTTCAGGGCGCGGCCGCCGGGCGTCGTCTCGGGGTTGCCGAACATCACGCCGATCTTCTCGCGAATCTGGTTCGTGAAGATGCAGATGCACTTGGTCTTGGAGACCACGGCGGTGAGGCGGCGCATGGCCTGGCTCATGAGGCGAGCTTGCGAGCCGACGGTGGCGTCGCCCATCTGACCGTCCAGTTCCTGCTTCGAGACGAGGGCGGCGACGGAGTCGATGACGATCACGTCGATGGCGTTGGAGCGGATGAGTGTCTCGGTGATGTTGAGCGCGTCCTCACCGCTGTCGGGCTGGGAGACGAGGAGGTCGTCGAGATTGACGCCGACCACGCGGGCGTACTTCGGGTCGAGCGCGTGTTCGACGTCGACGAAGGCCGCGAGTCCGCCGCGGCGCTGGGCCTCGGCGATCACGCTCAAGCAGAACGTCGTCTTGCCCGAGGACTCGGGTCCAAAGATCTCGATGATGCGGCCTTCCGGGAGGCCGCCCACGCCGAGGGCGAGGTCGATGGCGAGCGAGCCGGTGGAGATCGTCTTCACCTCCATCTTGGTCGCGCTGCCCAGGCGCATGATCGAGCCTTCGCCGAACTGCTTGGTGATCGAGGAGACGGCGAGGTCGATGTTCTTCTGGCGGGCGTCGGCGACGGGATCTTTGGCGGGAGCGGAGGATTTGGCCATGGGAGGAGGTGGAGTGGGGTGGTGGTGGATGTGTCGTTTCGGAAAGGGATGGAGGATCTGCGCCCGGGAGGCGGGCAGTGAACACCTGTCCACCTACCTGAGCGCTCGCGCGGAGCAGCGCAAGCACGATGTCGCGCGAAACGCGAAGCCCCTCGCGGCCGCCCGCTCAGTGTCCGGCGGCGGCGCCGTTGGTCTTGAAGCCGAAGGTGAACACGACCGCGAGCATGAGGAAGAAGAACGCGGCGAGGTAGTTCCACGCCACCTTCTCGCGCATCACGGTCACGGCAAAGATCGTGAAGACTACGAGCGTGATCACCTCCTGGATGATCTTCAGCTCGAACGCGCTGAACCGACCGTAGCCGTAGCGGTTGGCCGGGACCATCAGGCAGTACTCGAAGAAAGCGATGCCCCACGACACGAGGATCACGACCAGCAGCGGTTTGCCCTCGAGGAACTTGAACTTGAGGTGGCCGTACCACGCCAGGGTCATAAAGACGTTCGACGCCACCAGAAGCAGGACGGTTTGCATGAGTCTCGGAAGTGCGACGGACCGCGAGCCTGCGCTGCGCCGCCCGGGTGAAGCAAAAGGATTCCGGGCAGAGCGAGCGTCGCCGAACGATAAGCGGGGTTTTTCGAATCCAAAAGAAACCTTGACCCTCCGGCGCGGATTCCCATTTCGACAAATCCCCCGCGCCGGTTGCCAAGGCGCGGGTTGCGCGTACTGACTTCACGACAGCTGCCTGCCACCCAAACCCAACCCATACACTCCCGCCCGCGATGACCATCAAAGCCTACCTGAAGCCCTCCTGTGGATGGAGCAACGGCGTCCGTGCCATCCTCCGCAAGCACGGCCTCGCCTTCGAAGACATCGACATCATCAACAACCGTGAGAACTACGCCGAGATGGTCCGCAAGTCCGGCCAGCCGCTCTCGCCGTGCGTGGAGGTCGATGGCGTGATGCTCGCGGATGTGAGCGGCGAGGAGGTCGAGAACTACCTCCTCAGCAACGATCTCGTGAAGGCCAGCGACGCTGCGGTCGACGCCCCGACCAACGCCGGCTGCTCCGACGAGGACCACGCCAAGATGGCCGCCAAGCCGGTCCGCTTCTTCTAACCCAGCGGAGCCAGCGGGCGAAAACCCACGTTTCTCGAAGCGGCCGGCTCTCGCAGCGCGAGACCGGCCCTTTTTCTGCTCAGACGCGACGTGGCTCGTCGCTACTTCCCGCCGACTCCGAAAAAGTTCCCAAAGATTTTCCTGTTCGTACGCCCGTTTAGCCTAGAGATTCGCCAGTAATCACGCCCGGACGGGTCGGTTTCCCTCTTCCTCCCACCACTTTCCGCCAGATTCCCATGTCGAACGCAGCGCGTCCCGCCACCATGCCGCACTCCAGCCGCGAGGCCCAGCCGTCCCGTTCCGCCGCCAGCCCGACCCACTCGGCGCTTCCGAAAAAGCAGGGCCTCTACGACCCGGCCTTCGAGCACGACGCCTGCGGCGTCGGCTTCGTCGTCGACATGAAGGGCCGCAAGTCCCACCGCATCGTCGAGCAGGCCGTCCAGATCCTGGTCAACCTCGACCACCGCGGCGCCGCCGGCTCCGAGCCCAACACCGGCGACGGCGCCGGCATCCTCATCCAGGTGCCGCACGCCTTCAACAAGGAGGTCTGCAAGAAGGCCCGCATCGCCCTGCCCGAGGCCGGGCAGTACGGCACCGGCATCATCTTCATGCCGAAGAGCGTGACAAAGCGCCGCAAGCTCGAGGAGCACTTCGCCAACATTGTGCAGTCCGAGGGCCTCACGCTCCTGGGCTGGCGCACGGTGCCGACCGACAACTCCTCCCTCGGCGAGACGGCCAAGGCCTGCGAACCGGCCATGCGCCAGGTCTTCATCGCCCGCGACGCGTCGATCACCGACGACCTCGCCTTCGAGCGCAAACTCTACGTCATCCGCAAGCGCGCCTACTCCGAGATCCGCTGCTCCACCATGGACGGCGCGGCCGAATGGTACACGGTCAGCCTTTCCGCTCGCACCATGGTCTTCAAGGGCATGCTCCTCACCGAGCAGCTCGCGAAGTACTTCCCCGACCTCGCCCACCCGGCGATGGAGTCAGCCATCGGCCTGGTGCACTCGCGGTTCTCGACGAACACCTTCCCGAGCTGGAACCGCTCGCACCCGTACCGCTTCATCGCGCACAACGGCGAGATCAACACCCTGCGTGGCAACATCAACTGGATGCACGCGCGCGAGGCGCTCTTCTCGTCCGAGGCTTTCGGCGACGACATCAAGAAGGTCCTCCCGATCATCGACCCGAACGGTTCCGACTCCGCGATGTTCGACAACGCGCTCGAGCTGCTCGTGCTCGCCGGCCGCCCGCTCACGCACGCGATGATGATGATGATCCCCGAGCCGTGGTCCAACCACGAGTCGATGGATCCGCAGCGCCGCGCCTTCTATGAGTACCACGCCTGCCTGATGGAGCCGTGGGACGGCCCCGCCGCGATCTGCGCGACCGACGGCAAGCAGATCGCCGCCATCCTCGACCGCAACGGCCTGCGCCCGTCGCGCTTCTGGGTGACGAAGGACGACGTCGTGATCATGGGCTCCGAGGCCGGCGTGCTCGACATCCCGCCCGCCGACGTGGTCCGCAAGGGCCGCCTCCAGCCGGGCCGCATGTTCCTGGTCGACACCGAGCAGGGCCGCATCATCGAGGATGAGGAGATCAAGAAGGCGATCGTGAGCGAGCGCCCGTATCAGGAATGGCTCGACGAGCACCTCGTGCATGTGGAGGACCTTCCCGCCGCGCCGGACCTCCCGCTGCCCGACCACGAGACGCTCCTGCAGCGCCAGATCGCCTTCGGCTACACCTTCGAGGACCAGCGCAAGCTCCTCGTCCCGATGGCGCGCGACGGCGTCGAGGCGCTCGGCTCGATGGGCAACGACGCTCCGCTGGCCGTGCTCTCAAACAAGCCGCGCCTGCTCTACGATTATTTCAAGCAGCTCTTCGCGCAGGTTACCAACCCGCCGATCGACTGCATCCGCGAGGAGATCATCACCTCGGCCGAGACGCGCCTGGGCTCGGAGGGCAACCTCCTCCAGCCGCTCCCGTCCGACTGTCGCCGCCTCGAGCTGAAGTGGCCGGTGCTCACGAACGAGGAGTTCGCAAAGATCCGCCGCATGGACCTGCCCGGCCTGAAGGTCGGCGTGCTTTCCATCCTCTTCCGCACCGCCCGCGGTGAGAAGGGCCTGCGCAAGACGATGGAGGAACTCTGCCACCTCGCGCGCAAGATGATCGAGGAGGAGGATGTGAACGTCCTCATCCTCTCCGACCGCGGCGTGAACAAGGACTTCGCGCCCGTGCCCGCGCTGCTCGCCGTCGCCGGCCTGCATCACTACCTGATCCGCGAAGGCCTGCGCACGCGCATCTCGCTCGTCCTCGAGACCGGCGAGGCCCGCGAAGTGCACCACTTCTCGCTGCTCATCGGCTACGGCTGCTCCGCGATCAACCCATACCTGGCCTTCGAAACCATCGACGGCATGATCCGCGATGAGCTGCTCACCGGCATCGACCACAAGACGGCCTGCAAGAACTTCGTCAAGGCCGCCGCCAAGGGCGTGATCAAGGTCGCCTCGAAGATGGGCATCTCCGCCATCCAGAGCTACCGCGGCGCGCAGGTGTTCGAGGCCGTCGGCATCCGCCAGGACATCATCGACCAGTTCTTCACCTGGACGCCCTCGCGCGTCGGCGGCATCGGCGTGTCCGCGCTCGCCTCCGAGGTGCTGGCGCGGCATCGCGCGGCGTTCCCCGAGCGCGCGGTCGACAGCTCGGTGCTGCCCGTCGGCGGCGACTACCAGTGGCGCGACGGCGGCGAGTACCACCTCTTCAATCCCGAGACCATCCACAAGCTGCAGAAGTCCGTCCGCACCGGCAGCTTCGCGGTGTTCAAGGAATACACGAAACTCATCGACGACCAGTCGAAGAACCTCGCGACCCTGCGCGGCCTGCTCGACTTCAAGGCCGGCGACCCGGTCCCGCTCGAGGAAGTCGAGTCGGTCGAGAGCATCGTCAAGCGCTTCAAGACCGGCGCGATGTCCTACGGCTCCATCTCGAAGGAGGCCCACGAGACGCTCGCGATCGCGATGAACCGCCTCGGCGCCAAATCCAACACAGGCGAGGGCGGCGAGGATCCCGAGCGCTTCACCTGGACCAACGAGCAGGGCGACTCGAAGAACTCCGCGATCAAGCAGGTCGCCTCAGGGCGCTTCGGCGTGACCAGCCACTACCTGGTCAACGCGAAGGAGCTCCAGATCAAGATGGCCCAGGGCGCCAAGCCCGGTGAGGGCGGCCAGCTGCCCGGCACGAAGGTGTACCCGTGGGTCGCCAAGACCCGCCACACCACCGCCGGCGTGGGTCTCATCTCGCCGCCGCCGCACCACGACATCTACTCGATCGAGGACCTCGCCGAGCTGATCCACGACCTGAAGAACTCGAACCGCCACGCGCGCATCAGCGTGAAGCTGGTGGCCGAGGTCGGCGTGGGCACGATCGCTGCGGGCGTTGCGAAGGCGCACGCCGACGTCGTCCTCATCTCCGGCTACGACGGTGGCACCGGCGCCTCGCCGCAGACCTCGATCAAGCACGCGGGCCTCCCGTGGGAGCTCGGCCTCGCCGAGACCCACCAGACGCTCGTCATGAACAACCTGCGCTCGCGCATCGCGGTCGAGACCGACGGCCAGCTCAAGACCGGCCGCGACGTGGTCATCGCCGCCATGCTTGGCGCCGAGGAGTTCGGCTTCGCCACCACGGCTCTGGTCGCGACGGGCTGCATCATGATGCGTGTCTGCCACCTGAATACGTGCCCGGTCGGCGTGGCCACGCAGGACCCGCGCCTGCGCGAGAAGTTCGCCGGCAAGCCCGAGCACGTGGTCAACTTCATGCGCTTCATCGCGCAGGAGATGCGCGAGATCATGGCCCAGCTCGGCTTCCGCACGATCGAGGAGATGGTCGGCCGCACCGACCGCCTCGAGCCGAAGAAGGCGATCGAGCACTGGAAGGCCAAGGGCCTCGACTTCTCCAACATCCTCTACCAGCCCGACGTGCCCGAGACGGTCGGCCGCTTCTGCCAGATCCCGCAGGACCACGGCCTGGACAAGTCGCTCGACCTCACCCAGCTCCTCCAGATCTGCCAGCCGGCGATCGAAAAGGGCGAAAAGGTCGTCGCCGAGTTGCCGATACGCAACGTCCACCGCGTGGTCGGCACGATCACCGGCAGCGAGCTCACGAAGAAGTGGGGTGCCAAGGGCCTGCCCGAGGACACCATCAAGATCAAGTTCACCGGCTCCGCCGGCCAGAGCCTCGGCGCGTTCATGCCCAAGGGCATGACCTTCGAGCTCGAGGGCGACGCCAACGACTACGTCGGCAAGGGCCTCTCCGGCGGCAAGATCATCATCTACCCGCCGAAGGATTCTCCCTTCAAGGCCGAGGAGAACATCATCGTCGGCAACGTCGCGCTCTACGGCGCGACCGGCGGCGAGGTCTACCTGCGCGGCATGGCCGGCGAACGCTTCGGCGTGCGCAACTCCGGCGTCAACGCCGTGGTCGAGTCCGTGGGTGACCACGGCTGCGAATACATGACCGGCGGCCGCGTGGTCGTGCTCGGCCCGACCGGGCGCAACTTCGCCGCGGGCATGTCCGGCGGCGTGGCCTTCATCCTCGACGAGGCGGGCGACGCGAAGTCGAAGATCAACACCCAGATGGTCGGCATCAAGGCGCTCGACGATCCGGAGGAGATCAACGAGGTGCGCCAGATGATCCAGCGCCACGCGAACTACACGGGCAGCGAGAAGGCGAAGGCCGTGCTCGCCGCCTGGGACGCGATGGTGCCGAAGTTCGTCAAGGTGCTCCCGAAGGACTACGAGCGCATGCTCGCCTGCATCAAGAAGGCGCACGACCAGGGCCTCACCGGCGAGGAGGCGATCATGACCGCCTTCGAGGAAAACGCCCGCGACCTCTCGCGCGTCGGAGGAAACTGAGCGGCGCGGCGTCGCCCAGTCCTGATCTCAAATCACAAATCTGAAATTTCAAATCCCCGACCATGGGCAAGCCTACCGGATTCCTCGAGTACCTGCGCGAAGTTCCCGCCGACCGCACGCCGACTGAGCGCGTGAAGGACTGGAACGAGTTTCACCTCCACATGGAGGAGAAGAAACTGCGCAACCAGGGCGCGCGCTGCATGGATTGCGGCATCCCCTTCTGCCACACCGGCAAGCTGATCAGCGGCATGGCCGCGGGCTGCCCGATCCACAACCTCATCCCGGAGTTCAACGACCTCGTGTATCGGGGACTTTGGCACGAGGCGCTCGATCGCCTGCACAAGACGAACAACTTCCCGGAGTTCACGGGCCGCGTCTGCCCCGCCCCGTGCGAGGGCTCGTGCGTGCTCGGCATGAACAACCCGCCCGTCACGATCAAGAACATCGAGTACTCGATCATCGAGAAGGGCTGGGACGAGGGCTGGGTGCTGCCCGAGCCGCCGAAGGTGCGCACGGGCAAGAAGGTCGCCGTCATCGGCTCCGGCCCCGCGGGTCTCTCCGCCGCCGCGCAGCTCAACAAGGCCGGCCACACCGTCACGGTCTTCGAGCGCGCCGACCGCCCGGGCGGCCTGCTCATGTACGGCATCCCGAACATGAAGCTCGATAAGAAGGAGGTCGTCCTCCGCCGTATCGAACTTCTGGAGAAGGAGGGTGTGAAGTTCATCTGCAACGCCCACGTGGGTGAGAACGTCGAGCCCGAGATCTTCCTCAACGAGTTTGACGCGACGGTCATCTGCACCGGCGCGACCCAGCCGCGCGACCTCCCGGTCGAGGGCCGCCAGCTCAAGGGCGTGCACTTCGCCATGGAGTTCCTCACGGCCAACACCAAGGCCGTCCTCGCCGGCGCGGCCTCGCCCATCCACGCCAAGGGCAAGGACGTGATCGTCATCGGCGGCGGCGACACCGGTACCGACTGCGTGGGTACGTCCATCCGCCACGGCTGCAGAAGCGTCACCCAGATCGAGATCCTCCCGAAACCGCCGCTCGAGCGCCAGCCCGACAATCCCTGGCCGGAGTGGCCAAAAACCCTCAAGGTCGACTACGGCCAGGAGGAGGCCGCCGCGAAGTTTGGCGCCGATCCGCGCACGTATCTCACGACGGTGAAGAAGTTCATCGGCGACGAGCAGGGCGCCGTGAAGGAGCTCGTCACGGTCGAGATCAAGTGGGGCAAGAACGACAAGGGCCAGTTCGTGCCGCAGGAAGTCCCTGGCACGGAGAAGACGCGTCCTGCGCAGCTCGTGCTCCTCGCCATGGGTTTCCTCGGGCCGGAGCAGGCGCTGCTCAAGGATCTCAAGCTCGAGACCGACGCGCGCAGCAATATCAAGGCCGACCACGAGAAGTACACCACGAACATCAAGGGCGTCTTCGCCGCCGGCGACTGCCGCCGCGGCCAGAGCCTCGTCGTCTGGGCCATCAACGAAGGCCGCGGTGCCGCCCGCGAGTGCGACCGCTACCTGATGGGCACGACGGATCTGCCGTGAGGTAGAACTTTCTCGAAATCCTTCTCTTTCTCCCGCTCCGACTCCGACGCGAACGAGAGAAAGAGAAAGAGCAAGAGCAAGAGTCGGAGCGAGGGCCTTGGGCCGAGTCCGCCTGCGTGGCGGCTACTGCAGCGAAAAGACCGTCGCCTCCTGCCGGGTGGTGTCGGCGCGCAGCCACACGGGCACGGCGGCGGACTCGCAGTCGATCACGCGCACGACCTCCGCGAGCTTGGCGGCCTCCGGCTCGAGCTCGAGCAGGCGGTTCGGCGCGTCGCGGAACCAGTCGGCGTTGATCTGGTTGCCCGACTTCTGCGGGAAATAGGCCACGTAGAGCATGTCGTGCTCGACCAGGTCGTTGAAGAAATGCGTGCCCAGCGACACGTCGGGGATCAGGCGCTCGTGCATCGCGACCACCTCGCAGATGACCGAGGCGTGGCTGATCTCGGCGAATGACACCGGGATGCCGAGCGAGGGACTGTGTGTGCCCCAGCGACCGGGACCGATGAGCATCAGGCCCTTGTCCTCCTCGGGGTGCCGTTGGCAGAGCCGTCCGATCAGGCGGGCCACCTCGTAGCGCGCCTGGTCGGGCAGTTGCGCGTAGGTCTCGCGCACGATGAAGATGATCCGCGAGAGGTGCTGCTCGCGGCTCACGCCGATGACGGCGCCGTGCGCGGCCAGGATGGTGTCGCGCGCGCCCAGCGTGTCCGCGGGGATGACCCCGTGCACGCGCTGGAACTGGAAGGTGCGGCACTGCAGCAGGTGGATGCGATGCGAGCCGTCGGGCAGGAAGTTGATCGTGAACTCCGTGTCGACTGGCTGCTCAAAGGCCTCCTCGAGCAGTTCGAGCATGCGGCGCAGGTCGGCCGCGACCGTCGTCTCCGCCAGCAGACGGTCGAAGGTGATCCATGGATACCCGCCGTCTGTGCGCGTGAAATAGAGCTCGAGGGGCAGGTCGGGGCGTTCGCCCACGACCTCGTGGAACGGCAGTGAGACCAGCCCACCCTCGTCGAGGTCGAGGCAGTCCATCCGGCGCTGCGTGTGCTCGCAGGCCTCCTCGAAGCTCGCCTCGGGCCGGCGGTTGACGGCGTTGAGCGCGACCAGGCGCGTGTAATCGTCGTCGCACCGGTCGACCGCGCGCGTGCCCAGCCCGAAGACCAGGCGCACGAGGCCGGCGTGCGGATCGATGTCGGGGTGCCACACATACGGGTTGTAGGAGAGCCCCACGCCGGCGGCCTGCGGAAAATAGTAGCGCCCGTGCGGTGCGCCGGACACGCGCATGACCAGCAGGGCCATGCGCTCCTCGCTCTCGAGCAGGCCGCGGCGCTTGCGGTACTTGAGCGCCTCCTCGTCGAGCACGCTGGCGTAGACCTGGCGCACGGCGTCGAGCAGCGTCGCCATGCGCTGCTCGCGCGAGCCGCGGTTGACCACGAACACGCTCTCGTACTTGCCGGAGAAGGCGTTGCCCCGCGCATCCTCGAGGATCGAGCTCGAGCGCACGATGTAGGGCGACTCGCCGAAGTAATCGAGCATGCCGGCGAACTGCTCCAGGATCGTGTCGGGAAAGTGGCCGGCCAGGATCCGTTTCCGGCCCTCGTCGAGGCCGCGCAGGAAGGTATCCGATCGCTTCTGCTGCTCGCGCAGCCACCACACGCCGTTTTCCACGAGGAAGGAGATGAACACCTCGGCCCCGACGAAAAACGAGTCGTGCACCTCGAGGCGCGAGGCCAGCTGCGGGTCGCGGTCGCGCAGGATGGCCCGGGCCACGAGCATGCCGAGGGTTTTTCCCCCGACCGAGCCGATCCCGATCATGCGGTTGCGGATGGCGACGAAGTCCTCGAGCGTGAGGAACTGCTCCACCAGGGCGGAGATGCCAGAGCGGTGCACGCGCAACGACCAGCGCACGCGGCGCAGGAGCTCGGCGCGGGCCCCGGGCGTGCCTCGGCCCTCGTGCTCCTCGCGCAGGAAAGTCTCCACCTCGCTGAAGAGGCGGTGCCAGTAGCCGACGCGCCGGTCGCTCTGCAGGCGCGGCCACTGCGTGCGCGAGAGGATCTGGGCGAGGACGGCGCTCTGCTTCACCGGCAGGAAGGAGTCGCCCTCCCAGAGGTGGATGGTGTTCATCGCCTCCTCCGAGCGGTGCTGCACCTTGATCGGCCGCACGTAGAGCCGGTCGTCGAGGCGGAAGACATCGAGCATGAACTGCGTCGTCTTGCGCACCGGCTCGAGGGCGTAGAGCGAGTGGTGGTCGCGGTGGAGCGCGAAGTAGGTCACCGTCTCCAGATCCCAGAGACGGGGGCAGGTGAGCATGAAGAAATTGCCCATGCTCTGGTCCGAGCCCCAGGTGTCGGAGAGGTGCGTGAGGCTGTCGAAGACGTAGATGACGCCGCGCCCGGCGGCCTCGATCACTTCGTGGACACGGCGCACGAAGCGCTCAAACCCCCGCGCCGGGTCGACCGCGTGGAGTTCCGCGCCGGCCGAGTCCGGGATGAGCGGAGCTTCGGGGCCGAAGCGGAAATAGATCAGGCGCCGGCCCGCCGTGTGCGCGGCGAGGGCGTAGGGCACGACCAGTTCGCGGTAGTCCTCGATCGAGTCAACAGCCCAGACGATGTTGTCGCCGGGCTCGATGCCGTGCAGCACCTGGTCGAGTCCGGGCAGCCCGGTCGAGACGGCCGGGCGCGGGGTCGGGGGCGTGGGCGTGTCAGTCACCAGGAGTCATCTCGCGAGAACATGGCCGGGGTGGGCGGCGGCCGCCGCAGGGTTTTCGGCAGGCCCGTCCGGCGGCCGCGCCGGACGGGCCTGCCACGGAAGGATCAGACCACACCCTGGTCAAGCATCGCGTCGGCCACCTTGGTGAAGCCCGTGATGTTGGCCCCGAGCACGTAGTTGCCCGGCGCACCGTATTCCTCGGCCGTCGTGCGGCAGGCGCGGTGGATGTCGACCATGATGGTGTGCAGGCGCCGGTCGACCTCGTCGCGGTGCCAGTTCAGGCGCATCGAGTTCTGCGTCATCTCGAGGCCGGAGGTGGACACGCCGCCGGCGTTGGCCGCCTTGCCCGGGCCGTAGCAGATGCCGGCCGCGAGGTAGGCGCTGACCGCCTCGGGCGTGGACGGCATGTTCGCGCCCTCGGAGACGAGCGTGCAGCCGTTCTTGATCAGCGTGGCGGCGTCGGCTCCGGTGATCTCGTTCTGGGTCGCGCTCGGGAAGGCGCAGTCGCACGGGATCGACCACGGGCGCTGGCCGGCCAGGAAGGTGCAGCCAAACTCCGTCGCGTATTCGCGGATACGGCCGCGGCGCACGTTCTTCAGGTTCATCACCCAGGCGAGTTTCTCCTTCGTGATGCCGGCGGGGTCGTGGATCGTGCCCTCGGAGTCGGAGAGTGTCACCGGCTTGGCGCCGAGCTGCTGGAGTTTCTCGACAGTGTATTGGGCGACATTGCCCGAGCCGGAGACCGTGCAGACCTTGCCGGCGAGGTTTTCCGAGCGTGTCTTGAGCATCTCCTCGGCGAAATAGACCGAGCCGTAGCCGGTCGCCTCCGGGCGGATGAGCGAGCCGCCCCACTTCAGGCCCTTGCCCGTGAGCACCCCGGTGAACTCACCGCCCTTGAGTCGCTTGTACTGACCGAAGAGATAGCCGATCTCGCGCCCGCCCACGCCGATGTCGCCGGCCGGCACGTCCGTGTCGGGGCCGACGTGGCGGTAGAGCTCGTTCATGAAGCTCTGGCAGAAACGCATCACCTCGGCGTCGCTCTTGCCCTTGGGATCGAAGTCCGAGCCGCCCTTGCCGCCGCCCATCGGCAGCGTGGTGAGCGAGTTCTTGAAGATCTGCTCGAAGCCGAGGAACTTGAGGATGCCGAGGTTGACGCTCGGGTGAAAACGCAGGCCGCCCTTGTAGGGGCCGATCGCGCTGTTGAACTGCACGCGGAAACCGCGGTTGACCTGCACGCGGCCGGCGTCGTCCTGCCAGGCCACGCGGAATACGATCTGGCGCTCCGGCTCGACGATGCGCTCGAGGATGCGGCCGTCGCGGTATTTGCGATGGCGCTCCACGACCGGCCCCAGGGTCTCCAGCACCTCTTGTGCGGCTTGGAGAAATTCGGGTTCGCCGGCGTTGCGCCGCGCGACCACGTCGAGGACTTCTGCGATATAGGCGTTCATGCGAGGTAAGTGGGGATTGAGTTCGGTGGGGCGGGCGCCTGGTCCGGACTGGGTTCCAACGGGCCGGCCGCGCCTGCTGCGACCGAAGCGTTCCGCAAGACTCGGGTGATGTGTTCGCGGCACAACCGTGTTCTTGCATGAGGACGATTCATCAAGATATGCACGTTCGCATGAAAGCGTTCATTATGTCGATGCGGGGGGCGGCTCTCCGCAGACGATATCCACAAGTGCGGACGCGCACGGGCGGAGTCTGGAGGCGGCATACCCGACCGCGCTTGGTTGGAAGAGCGCCTTCAGGTGCGTGAGCCCGTCGGCCTGCGGCGATCGTCCCGACCGGGTCAGTTCAGCCGCCAGATCGTGAAGGTCAGGAAGGTCGCGAACGAGACCCAGGCGAGATACGGCACGAGCAGCGCGGCGGCGACTTGGCTCACACGCGCGAAGCTCGCGATCGTCGCGACGATCGCGAGCCAGAGCACGATGATATCCGCGAGCGCGAGGCCGATCTGGTGCAGGCCGAAAAAGAGCGGCGTCCACAGCGCGTTGAGGGCCCACTGCACGAGAAACAGCGTGAGCCGGTGGCGTTGTTGACTCCATCCACCCTGTCGCCACACCAGCCAGGCCGACACGCCCATCGCGACGTAGAGCGTGCTCCAGACCGGCCCGAAGAGCCAGGGCGGCGGGTTCCACGTCGGTTTGTTCAACGCGGCATACCAGCCCTCGGTGGAGACGAACACCGCGGTGATGGAGGCCGAGAAGGCAAGCGCCACCCAGCCGACGAGAGGCAGGATGCGGCGAAGATACGTAGTCATCCGCGAAGAAGCATGGCACAGAAGACCGCGGAGGAAACGGAGAAAGCCCCGGATCGTCGCCCGGCCGATGCGCGTCGGCTCCGTTTCGGCCGAGCGCCGGAGCGTGGCGGGAGCATCATCGCCATCCCAGACCTGAACTCGGTACGCAGCAGTGCCGGGGCGGGCACAGCGAGGATGGCGCTCCCGCAAGGCGGGATTTGGGCGGTGGGCGGTGGGAGTCCTGACGCCTCCGGACTAAGATCCTCGAACCGGATTTTTGGACTGCGTGCTCACGCCCCGGCAGCCCGGAAGCTAGACCGAATCGCGCGAAAAGCGAGTGCCGTCTTCGGCTGCGCCAGTGTCGGCTCGTGGTCGTGCATGGCGCGAAACCTGGTCGCGTCCGCGCGTGTCGCAGGCGGTCTCGTCGATGACTCGCGCGTGGCGCCACTTGACCACACCGGCCTCACACCATACCCGTCTCCCATCTGATGTTGCTCGCCCGCTTGAACTACGCATGGCTGCCCCTTGCGTGCCTTCTCGTGCCGCTGCTGACGAGTTGCTCCTCGTCCCAGTCGACCCGACGCGCACCGACGCCCGACCAAACGCGTCCCGCCGGACCCGCGATCACGGCTGCCGCACCGGCGGCGGTCGCCCCGGCCGCACGCGACGTGCCGATGGAGCCGGCGACCCAACCACCGTCGGTCCCGACGCGCCCCGCCGTCGATCCGGCCGCCGCGCCCGTGGTCGCGCGGCTGGCGGCCCAGCTGCTCCTCGAGCCGGAGGCGATCGTGGTGGCCTCGGTCGAGACCGCGCAGTGGCCGGACGCGTGCCTCGGCTTGCCGGCTGAGGGAGAGATCTGCGCGATGGCCGTCACGCCGGGCTTTGCCGTCACCCTAGTTGTGGGCATCGACCGCTATGAGTTTCGCACCGACGCCACCGGTGAGAAGATCCGCGTCTCGAGCGCGCCTCCGGCCCGGACCGGGGAACCGCTCGTGACCTGGAAGGACGCCCAGAGCTTCAACATGCTGATCATCGGCACGCAGCGCGTGGCTATCGGCCGGCGCGGTCGGCCGCTCATCGCCTCGCCGCTCGTCGTACCGGCGCGTGCGACGGAACTGCAGGACCTGCTCGCGCGGTTCGCTCCGTTTCAAGTCCAGACGCCGGTCGGCGAGATCGCTCTCCGCGGCGTGGGCGCGACGCGTGCGACCGAGACGGAGCAGCGCATGATCGCTGAGTGGGCGAGGCTCGTCAGCCTCGAGGCTCGCGAGGGGCGCGAACAGCCTGCGGCCAACGTCGCCCTGCGCTGGCGTGGCGCCAACGGCGCCGCGGCCGGCAGCGACACGATCGAGGTGACGCGCACGGGATTCGCGACGGCGACCAACGAGCGCGGCGGCCAGGCGACAGTGATCGCGAGCCTCGTGCTCCGGGCGGAGGAACTGACACAGCTTTACGCCTGGCTCGATCGTTTTGAGGCGTTTGAGCAGCAGCGTCCGTCGGGCGAGGGTGCGGAGTCCGCGTTTCTTTTCCGCGGCAACGGGGTCGATGAGGCGTCGGACGCCGATCGGGCAGCCGTGATCGCGTGGGTCGACGGGCTCGCCCGCCGGCTGCGCGAGACCGCGCTCGCGCCCACGAACCAAGGCGGGTCCGGCGCTCCCTGACCGGCGCGGTGCCGGTGGGCGAAGCCGCGGGTCAGGCAAACCGCGCGCGCAGTTCGCGGTAGCGTGTGCGTCCGATGGGCAGGAATGTCCCGCCGCGCAGCTCGGCGTCGTAGCGGCTGCCCTCGTGCGCGTGGAGCGCGACGATGTCGGCGAGGCGCACGAGGTAGCTTTTGTGGATACGCGTGAAGTCGCCCGGCAGGATGTCCTGCAGCCGTTCGAGCGACTTGTCGTGCAGTTCGCGGTGGCCGTCGCGCAGGACGATCTCGGAGTAGTTGCCGGCGCCTCGGACGTAGGCGATGGCCTCGACCGCGATCGTCTCCACGCGCCCGTGCTTCTTGATCGCGAGGTGCCGGGCCACGCCAGCGGTCGTCGGAGCGGGCTGGGCGGCGCGTTCGAGCGCGCGTGCGAGGCGGTCGCGGGAGAAGGGCTTGGGCACGAAATCGAGCACGCCGAACTCGAAGGCGCGCAGCGCGTGCTCGGTATTGGCCGAGACGATGATCGTGTGGAACGAGCGGGCCACGCTGGCCTGCAGCAGCTCCATGCCGTCGCGGCCCTCGAGGTTGAGATCGAGCAGCACCAGGTCGGCCGCGTACTCGGCGAGGCGCGCCTCGGCCGCGTCGAACGTCGGCGCGGTGTGCAGGCCCTCGAGCCGCGAGCCGAGGATCTCGCGGCAGAAGCGCTCGAGGCGCTGCGCGACCAGCGGCTCGTCCTCGACGATGAGCACCCTCATGGCGATGCCTCCATCCTCGGGATGGTGATGCAGGTCTGCCAGCCCTCGGTGGTCGCGCCATCGAGGAGCGACCACTTCTGCGGGAAACACTCCTCCAGGCGGGCACGCACATAACGCAGGCCCGTGCCGCCGCCCGTTTTGGCTTTCAGGGGAGAGATTTCGCCCGGCGAAAGGAAGCGGTAGCGCATGGCGCCAGAGGCATCGGTTTCCCCGGTCAGCCGGAAGACTGCCGGCGACGCCGCGGCGTGCTGGTGGGAGAACGCGTTTTCAATCAGCGTCAGGAAGACGGCGGGAGGCACGCGCGCGTCGTCATCGATCCCCTGCGTCTCCAGCCGGTACTCGCGTCCGGTGCGCACGCCGAGCACGCGCAGGTGAGTGCGGCAGAGGGTGAGTTCCTGCGCGAGCGGCACGGTGCGTTCGGTGGCCATGGAGGCGATCAGGCGGAATTCCGCCGCGAGGTCCTCGATCAGGCCCACGGCATCCGCGGGGCGCTGTTCGACGAGCTCGGTCAGCGCGGTCAAGGTGTTGAGCAGGAAGTGGGGCTGCAGGTTTTTCTTGAGCAGCTCGAGCTCGAGTCGCGCCGCCATCTGGCGCGTGCGCTCGGACTCCTCGAATTCGCGCCGTGCGGTGGCGGCGAGCATGATCGTCGCGCCCGCCAGCATGGGCAGGAAACGCGGGAGGAAACCCGTCCACGTGTAGCCGCGCGGCTCCACCGCGATCCAGAGGCCCGTGATGAGCGCGCCCACGACCACGAACCACGGACCGCGCCGGCCCGGGCGCGCGGCCCATGCACCGATCGCCATCACCACGGCGCAGGCCGCGAGCATCATGTAGGCGCCCTCGGTGTTGCGTACCGGAGGCGTGACCGCGGCGATCAGCGCCATCGCCACCGTCGAGCCCGCGAGGAGCCAGCGCAACCGCGGCACGGCAAGGTGTCGCGCGATCACCGCGATCAGGCTCACGGCCATGATCGCGTGCAGCGCCGCGCCGCCCTTGATCACCCAGTGATAGAGATCGCTCGGGTAGTTCTGCAGCCAGCGGATGACGGGCAGGGCCTGCATGACTGAGGCCGCGGCGCACAGTACCATGGCCCAGGCCAGCTCGCCGCGTCGCGGACCGAACAGCCACAGGAGCCCGCAGATCAGGGCCAGCACGAACATCGCCCCGGCGGCGAGGGTCGGGATCACGGCGTTGCCCGCGCGGTAGCGGTAGAGCTCAACCGCGGACTCCAGATGGACGAGCACGCCCGACCTCGGGTTGCTGAAACCGCAGCGGTGGGTCGAGACGCGCATGGCGATCACGTGCTCCCCGGGACCCGCCTGGGCGAGGGTGAGCGGGAAGATCTGGTCGATCCGGCCCGGCGTCTCCCGGGCCGCGCTGTCGCCCGGCATGCCGTTGCGCCCGAGCAGCTCGCCGTCCCAGAAAATCTCATACGCCGCCACGGTCGTGACATTGATGCCCGGGGGCAGGGTGGCGCCCGACTCGGCCGGTCGCACGCGCCAGCGCAGCCAGAACACGCCCGCCCGCGACGGGACGTCGAACGGGGCGATCAGCCTCCAGCCGGAGTCGTCCCAGTCCGGTCGGGACCACCGCGCGTCGTCGCCCTCCTGGAAACGCATGTCCGTGCGCTCGAAGTGCGGCCGGCCCTCGCGCTGGATCGCGAACCAGCCCTCGCGGGCCGGGATCGGGATGTAGGTGTAGGCGGGAAGTTCATACAGGTCGGAGAACGGCAGGTAGGCCGCGACGAGGAGCAGGCCGCTGAGGACGAGCGCGATGATGTGCCGGCGGGACATGCGGGGGATGCGGGCAGGCTAGCCGGCCCGGAGGGGGCGTCGACGCGGATTCCGAGCCGTTGGCCCGCCCGGCGAGCCGTTGGCCCGCGGACGTTCGCGGCGGGTGGAAAAGTGTCCGAGTTCACACGGCGTCAACCCGCACCACGCGCCTCTGTATCCAGCCATGAACTCGTCCCTCTTCACCCGTCGCCTGTCGGGCGTCCTCCTCGCCCTCGCCGTCTTCGCCTCCGCTCCCATCCTCCACGCCTCGCCCGGCCGGCCCATCGCCTACTCGCTCGAGCAGGCGGGCCGCTATGTGGAGCGTGGCACGCCGCGCATCCAGGTCCTCGCCAAGCTCGGCAGGCCGATGGAGCGCCTGGGTGAAGACATCTGGCTCTATCGCGGCATCGAGCCGGCTCCGGGCTACGAGGCCGACGTCTCGTGCCGCACCCTGATGATCACGTTCCGCGACGGCATGGTCGCGCGCCTTCAGCTGGTCAACGGCCCCATGGTCGATCGCGTCGCCGCCGAGCAGCGTCGGGCGGAGTCAGCCCCGGTCGTCGCCTCCACCGGGCCGAAACCCCAGCCGTGAGCCGGCGTCGTTGGCGGAATTTTCCCGTTTGACCCGCCGGCGGCGGCTTGCCTCCGTAGCGCCTTTTCCTCCGTCCCCCGGGCTTCTGTCCGGTGGGCGGGCGATCAGGCGGAATGAACCGGGTCTTCATCAGAACCTACGGCTGCCAGATGAACGAGCGCGACTCCGAGGCGGTCGCGGCGATGCTGCGCGCCCGCGGGTACGTGATCGTCGACTCCGAGCGCTCGGCCGACGTGGTGTTGCTCAACACCTGCTCGGTGCGTGACCAGGCCGAGCAGAAGGCGATCGGCAAGGCCGGGTACCTCGCGGCGCGCAAGAAGCGGAATCCCGACTTCGTGCTCGGGGTGATGGGGTGCATGGCGCAGAACCGCGGGGCCGACCTGCTCGACCGCCTGCCGGACCTCGACCTGCTCGTCGGCACACAGAAGTTCCACCAGATCCCGGATCATTTGGACAACATCATGGCCTCGCTGCGCGCGCAGGGGCCGCGTCCGTCGACCATCATCGATCTCGAGGCCGAGGCCGGCTCGCAGAACACGATCCGCGACCACCTGTTCACGAGCGAAGGCGACCACGCGCACGACGCCAGTGCCGGCGCTGGTGAGCACGCGAACGGTTCACGCCCGAAGCAGGTCACCGCCTTTATCTCGATCATGCAGGGCTGCAACATGGCCTGCACCTTCTGCATCGTCCCGAAGACGCGCGGCGAGGAGCGCAGCCGGCCGATCGACGACATCGTGGCCGAGGCCGAGGAACTCGCCTCGCGCGGCGTGCGCGACATCACGCTGCTCGGCCAGATCGTGACGAGCTACGGTCGGCGCGAGTTCCCGTTCGTGGACGGCAAGAGCCCGTTCGTGCAGCTCATCGAGCGCGTGCATGCGATCCCGGGCATCGCGCGCATCCGCTTCACCTCGCCGCATCCGCGTGGTTTCAAGGACGACCTCGTGCAGGCCTTCCGCGACCTGCCGAAGTTGTGCCCCAATGTGCACCTGCCGCTGCAGTCGGGCAGCGACCGCATCCTGCGCCTCATGAACCGGCCCTACACCCGCGACCGCTATCTCGAGATCATCGAGAGCCTGCGTCGCGCCGTGCCCGAGATGTACTTCTCCACGGACATCATCGTGGGTTTTCCGGGCGAGACGGAGGAGGACTTCGAGCAGACGCGCGACATCTTCGAGCGCGTCGGTTTCGATATGGCCTACATCTTCAAATACTCCGTGCGCACCGGCACGCCGGCCGCGGAGATGGCCGGCGAGGTCTCGACCGAGGACAAGGAGCGGCGCAACCAAGTCCTGCTCGACCTGCTGCACCGGCAATCGCTCGCGCGCAACGAGCAGCTGCTCGGCCGCACCGTCGAGGTGCTGGTCGAGGGGCCGGACAAGGTCGGCCGCCGGCTCAGCGGTCGCACGGCGGGCAACCGCCTTGTGCATTTCGCCGGCGACGCGCGCCTGATCGGCGAACTCATCCCGGTGAAGATCGAGCGTGCGTCGGCGGCGAGTCTTGTGGGAGAAGTGGTCTAGCTTCCGCGTCATGTCGCCCTTCACCGCCATCCTTCTCGCCGCCGCCGGCCTGCTTTTCCTCGGCTCGCTCCTCCTGTGGAACGGCCCGGGCGTGAGCACGGTCGCGCGCGGGTTTCCGCGCTCCCAGCGCGCCGCATGGCTCACGCTCGGCATCGCGGCCCTCTGGACGCTCTACCACGTGACCCGGCTCGGGCCGTCGGATTTTGGCGAATACCGTGTGGCGATCTTCGTGGCATTTGCCGCGGTCGCGGCGCTGTCGTTCCGCTATGCGCCGGACTTTCTGGCCGTGCGCGGGGCGTGCGCGCTCGCGCTGCTCACCGCGTGGGTGCTGCTCTCCGCGACCTACGGGCACTACGAGGCGCTCACCCTGGTGTTCAAGGCGCTGCTTTATGTCGTCGTGCTGCTGGCGCTCTACCTCGCCGTGGCACCGTTTCGGCTCCGTGACTTTGTGCAGTGGCTGTTTGCGCGCGGGACGCGCGCCCGCGGCCTGGGCGGCGCGCTCACGATGCTCGGCGTCGTGCTGGTGGCGGCGGCCTTCACCGTGCGCACATGAGCGGAGAGGCACCCATGTCCACCCGCGATGCGGCGGCCTTCGGGCCGGCGGGTGCAGCCCCGGCCCTGCTCGTCATCCTCGCGGGCCCGGCCGGCTCGGGCAAATCGACGCTGTGTGAACGCATCGTGGGTGAGTTGTCGGGCTTTGAGCGCGTGGTCACCTCGACGACGCGGGCGCCGCGCCCGGGCGAGGTCAACGGCCGCGACTATCATTTCTTCTCCGAGGAGGAATTCGACCGGCTGGTCGGGGCCGGGGCGTTTCTGGAGTGGGCCCGCGTGCACGGACACAACCGGCGTTACGGCACGCTGCGGCGCTCGATCGATGAGAAGCTCTCCGCCCACATCGATTTGTGCATGAACGTCGATGTCCAGGGCGTGGCCAGCATCCGGCGCGTGGCGGATTCCGACGCGGTCCTCGCGCGCCGGCTCGTGACGATCTTCCTCATGCCGCCCGATCTGGACGAACTCCGCCGCCGCCTGCATGTGCGCGGGCAGGATTCCGACGCCGAGATCGAACGGCGCATGGAGACCGCGCGACGCGAGATGGAACAGTGGCGCGGCTACGACTTCTGCGTGCGCAGCCGCTCGCGCGAGGAGGACTTCGCGACGGTGCGTGCGATCATCACGGCCGAGAAGCACCGAGTGGCCCGCCTGGGCTGAGACCGCTCCGCCGCGGCGGCCTCAGGCGAGGTGGCGCATGCGCACGATCACCAGCGTGCGGTCGTCGCCGGCGGGGCGCATCCCGATGAAAGCCTGCAGCGTCTCGTCGACGCGGTGCACGACGGCGTGGATCGGGTGCGTGCGTTCGGCCGAGACGGTGGCGATGAGCCGCTCGCGTCCGAATTCAGCGTCCGCGTCGTTGGCGGCCTCGGTGATGCCGTCGGTGTAGAGCACGAGCATGTCGCCGGGCAGGAACGGGGAGGTCGACTCCTCGAGCGTCTCGTCGAAGATCGCGCCTCCATCCAGACCGACGGCGAGGCCGGAAGGGCTGGGCGTCTCCGCCGCGCCGGTCGCACCGCGGATCACGATCGGGGCCTCGTGGCCGGCGCGCGCGATCGTGAGCTGGCGCGCATCGAGATCGAGGAGGCAGAACACGATCGAGATGTACATGCCGTCCGGCACGTCGGGGTAGAGCAGGTGGTTCACGTGGCGCAGAAGCGCGGCGGGCGACTGGAACCGTTCCGCCTCCACGCGCAGCGCCATGCGGCACGCGGCCATGACGAGGGCGGCGGAGGCGCCCTTGCCGGACACATCGGCCACGACAAACGCCCACCGGCGCGGGCCCATCTCGAAATAGTCGTAGTAGTCGCCGCCGATGTGGCGCGAGGGCAGGTAAAGTGCGTCCACCTCGAGGTCGGCGACCTGAGGCTGCTCGTTGGGCAGGAGATGGCGCTGCACTTCGCGGGCGGTGCGCAGGTCGCGCTCGCGGTTCTCCTCCTCGCGACGTTCCGCCTCCTTGCGCTCGGTGATGTCGGTCAGGATGCCCTCGTGGTGCGTGACGCGGCCGTCGGGGCCGGTGCGCACGGCGGTGCGGTCGTCGATCCAGCGCACGCCACCGTCGCGCGTCACGATGCGGTACTCCTGGCTGTACTCGCGATGCCCGGCGGCGGCGTGCGCCCGCACCTCGGTGACCACGCGGTCGCGGTCGTCGGGATGCAGCATGGTCACGAAGGTCACCTGGCCCGAGAGGATTTCCTCCGGGCTGTATCCAAATTGTGAGACATTCTGGGAGACGAACTCCACCGGCCAGGTCTCCGTCGCGCGCCAGAGGACCACGACGGAGGGTGACCGGTCGATGATGCGTGCCATCTCCTCGCGATGAGCGAGGGCGGCGCGCAGTTCCACCTGGCTGCGCTTGCGCTCCGTGACGTCGCGGGCCACGCCCATGTAGACCTTGTTGCCCGATTCGTCGAAATAGGCCGCGCCACTGGACGCGTGCCAGCGGTAGTGCCCGCCGCGGTCGAGGGCGCGATACTCGACGCTGAAGGTCGAGCGACCCTGGTCGAGGACGTGGCGGAGAAAATCCCAGAAGAGGCGCTGGTCGTCGGGATGGATGAACCGCGAGACGGGCTGGCCGGTCACCTCGTCCACGGGGTGCCCGAGCTTGGCCGTCCAGGTGGGCGACACGTAGAGGAAGTGGCCGTCGGGCGAGAGCGAGTAGAGGATCTCGTTGGCGTTTTCGACGAAGCGGCGGAAGCGTTGCTCGCTGCGGCGCAGGCGGTCCTCCGCCTCGTGCCGCTCGGTGATGTCCTCCAGCATCGCGAACTGCTGGATGATCTTCCGCCTTTCGTCGCGGAGCACGACGACCGTGAGGTTGGCCCAGATGACGCGTCCATCCTTGTGGACATAGCGCTTCTCCATCGAGAACCGGTCGCGCGCGCCCGTCCACAACTCCTGAACGAGGCGGCGCTGGCGGTCGCGATCGTCCGGGTGCGTCGCCGCCATGATGTTCTCGAAGCTCTCACCCTCCTTGGCGGTCAGGCCGATGATCTGGCAGAAGCGCTCGTTGAGCCGGTAGATGTCGGGATCGCCCCATTCCACCCAGCTGATTCCGACGGGCGCGTGTTCGAAGAGCAGGCGGAACTGGTCGTTGCGCGCCTTCAGCTGTGCCGTGCGCTCGGCTACGCGTTGCTCGAGTTCCTGGTTGAGGTGCTCGATCTTCTCCTGCGCGAGACGCTGGGGCGTGATGTCCGAGATGATCCCGTCGTAGAACGCGACGCGGCCGGAGGCATCGCGCCGGACCACGATCGTGTTGCGGATCCAGCGGAGCTCGCCGTCCTTGCGGACGATGCGGTGCTCGAGCGGGGGCGGACTCAGGCCCTCGAGGGCGGCGCGGGCCTGGGCCTCGACGGCGGTTCGATCGGCATCCACGACCATCTTGATCCACAGGAGCGTCTCCTTCGAGAACTCCTGCGGCGTGTAGCCTGTGACAGCCGTGCAGCCGCCGGTGTGCTCGGTGCGGTAGGCCTTTCCCTCGCGCACCTCGACCGTGTAGAAGTAGTCGGAGACCGACTGGAAGAGCAGGCGGTACAGGCTTTCGCTCTGGGCGAGCTTTTCCGAGGCCTCGCGGTGTTCCTGGATCTCGCGCTGCAGGCGGGTGTTGACCTCGCCGAGTTCCGCCGTGCGTGCCTCCACGCGTTTCTCAAGCTCGCGAGTGAGCGCGCCGAGCGCCTCTTCCGTCTCCTTCAGTCGCGTCACCTCCGTGCGGAGCGCGAGGTAGTGTTGCGGGCGCCCCTGGTCGTCGAGGAACGGTACGATCGTCGAGTCGACCCAATAGAGCTTTCCGGATTTGGCCCGGTTGCAGATCTCGCCGCGCCAGACCTCCCCGCGTGAGATCGTCCGCCACATCCCCTCGTAGAACGAATCCGGGTGCTGACCCGACTTCAGGATGCGGTGATTGCGGCCGAGCAGTTCCTCGCGCGTGTAGCCGGAGACCGCGAGAAAACGGTCATTGGCATAGGTGATGCGGCCAGCCGCATCGGTCGCCGCCACGATCGCGTGCCGATCGATCGCCACGCGGAGCTGTTCGAGAAAAGCCGGCCATTCCGCCGAGCCGCTGGTCGGGACCGTTCCTGGGAGCGGTACGGAGGACGGGGCCGAGGCGTGGGGGCTGGTCTCGGAGAGCCCTCTGGAGGATGGACCGTCGGCTTGGGTCATATCCGTGAGCGGCGAGGATATCCGCTCCGACAACTGCGCCAACCCATAAATCCCGATCCTCGAGACCCGACGATCTTGGGCCAAATACTCAACTAAAATAGAAACGATCGTTTGAAGTTCGAATTTGCGTAATTCCCTGTAGGGAAGGACTTAGTGACGTATTTTGTTGCTCGATGGCAGAAATTTTGCTCTTTCTTTACGTCACTGCCGACCACCGGGCCGAGAGGGGGGCGTTTGCGCGTCTTCGACTGGGCCGGTGCCCTGTCCTGTCATCAAACCCGATAATCCTGCAGCAAGCCGAACTATGATCATTCGGAACAAAACGAGCAAAGGGGCCCATGTCGCCCCCACACCGGCACCAACTACTCCCCGAGTTGCCGTGCTGTTTCAGAAGCTGGCCCTGACTGCGTGCGTCGCCTTGGCGGCCACCGTCTCCGTGCCGGTCTTCGCCCAAAGCAACGTCGATGGCGCCATCGCGGGCAAGGCGCCCGGAGCCGGTTCGATCACCATCGAGGATAGCGCCACGGGCGTTAAACGCACGGTTACGGCTGCGGCCGACGGATCGTTCCGCGCCGCCGCGCTTCCTCCCGGAATCTACAATGTGTCGTATACCGACGCGGCGGGGGTGACCAAGACGACACTGGTGTCGGTCACGATTGGGACGACCTCGTTCTCGGACTTCTCAGACGAGACCATTGCGCTGGGCGAGATGAAGATCACCGCGAGTCCGGTCAACCCGATCGACTTTCAGAAGATCGAATCCGTCTCGATCATGACCGAAGAGCAACTCGACATTCTGCCGGTTGCTCGCAATCAGTCGGCGGTCGCGCTTCTCGCTCCAGGCACGGTCAAGGGTGATACGGCCTTTGGAGAGGACAGTGCGCTCGTGTCGTTCGGTGGTGCCTCAGTGGCCGAGAACGCGTATTTCATCAACGGCATGAACGTTTCGAACTTTCGCAACGGCTTGGATCCGGCGACGATCCCGTTCGAAGCCTATAGTCAGTTCGAAGTGCTTACCGGTGGATATTCCGCGATGTACGGGCGATCGGTCGGCGGTGTCGTGAACGCGACCACCAAGAGTGGCACCAATGAGTTTCACGCGGGAGTGAACATCTACTACGAGCCGGACTTCCTTCGTGCCAACGCCCCGGATAGCTATTTCTGGGACAACGAGACGAACCTGAACACGGCATACGTCTACAATGCGAAAGATTACTACAGCTCGCTGGAGACGAATATCTATGCCAGTGGGCCGATCTGGAAGGACAAGCTCTTCTTCTATGGCATCTACAACATTCGCGACGTCAACGATCGCGATGTGATCGCCACGGCCGGTCAGTATGACTCTGCTACGAACGATGATCCCTTCTGGCTTATCAAGGTCGACGCGATCCCGTTCGAGAACCATCGTCTAGAATACACGGGCTTTCAAGATGAGCGCACCAAGGAGGTGGTCACCTCGACCTACGATTTCGATATCGATCAGACCTTGGATGACGGAAGCAGAAGCTACGACTACCGGGGAGGCCAGACGCATGTCGGTCGCTATACCGGCACGTTCTTCGACAGCCTGACCATCTCGGCGATGTATGGCAAGAGTGAGCAAGATCGTCGCACGCTCTCGGAGACTGATACCGAGCCGCTCATCCTCGATGCCCGCACTGGCGCAGTCGTCCAGCTGGCTGGAAATACCAGCCCCACGGGCCTGATCGATTCGCTCTCCTTGGATACACGTGAGGCGATGCGCATCGACGCCAGCTACTCGTTCGATCTCGCTGGGACCCATCGCCTCAACGTGGGTTACGACAAAGAAGACAACACGTCGACCGCGCAGAGCGCGTATGCCTCTCCCTCGTCGACAGGCTATTGGCGTTACCTGACGGCCGCTGCCGGAACGAGGGTCAACGGCGTTCTCATGACCGAGGACAGCGAAATCGCCCGTTTCCGTGAGTATGCCAATTCCGGCAATTTCTCCGTCAAATCGAATGCCTACTACATCGAAGACAATTGGAGCGTGAATGATGGACGTCTGCTGCTCCGGCTTGGGCTCCGAAATGAAGAGTTCGAGAACCTGAACGCGAACGATGAGACGTTCATTCACGTCAAGGATCAGTGGGCACCCCGCGTGGGCTTCTCCTACGATCTGTTTGGCAACCGCAAGACGAAGGTCTCGGTCAATTATGGACGTTACCACCTGCCGATCGCTTCGAACACGAATGTCCGGTTGGCGGGCGGTGAGCTCTACTATCAGGAGTTCTATTACCTGAACTCACTCAACTCGGACTTCACTCCGAACGTTGGGGCCGAAATCGGCGATCGATTCTATTACTCGAATGGAGAGGTGCCGGACACTCGTACGATCGTCGATCGCAACATCAAGCCGATGTATCAGGATGAGTGGATGCTCGCGGTTCAGCACCAGCTTTCCAAGAGCGTCACCGTGGGTTTCCGGGGTGTGTATCGCGACCTTGGAACGGTGATTGACGACGTGATTGTCAATCATGCGCTTGAAGCGTGGGCGATCCGAAATGGGTATGATGCAGAAACCTATGACCCTCAGATTTGGGATACGACCCACTATATCTTGGGTAACCCGGGCAATGATATCAGCATCAACTGGGATATCGATGGCGACGGCAGTTTCGAGGATGTGCTTCTCACCAAGGAGGACCTCGACTTTCCGACCCCGGTCCGTAAATACTACTCGGTCGAACTCTTCGCCGAGAAGGTGTGGGACGGCAAATGGACCGCCCAGTTCTCGTACACATGGGCCCATTCGTATGGAAACACGGAAGGAATGGTCCTCTCGGATAACGGGCAGGATGATGCCGGTATCACTATTCTGTTCGATACGCCTGATCTTGCCGTCAACACGTACGGCAACCTGCCGAACGACGTGCGACATCACTTCAAGCTCTTTGGATCCTACGCTGTTTCGAAGGACCTTACGGTCGGCATGAACTCGTTCCTGAAGTCTGGACGTCCCGTGAATCGGCTCGTGAACCAGCTCGATTCGGTCGTTGGAGATTCCTACGGTGCAGATTATCACTCGATTCCCCGCGGAACGGCGGGGACTACAGACTGGATCTTCAATCTGGACCTGTCCCTGCGGTGGAAGCCGACGAACTTGGGTGCGTTCCTCAGCGATCGGGTGACGTTCCAAGTCGACGTGTTCAATGTGCTTAACCTCGATAAGGCCACCGAGGTCTACGAGTATGCGGAAATCGACAGCAATCTTGGTTCTGTGAATCCGCGATATGGAATCCAGACCTCCTGGCAGACCCCACGCTACGTGCGTTTCTCGCTGGGTATCGAATACTGAGCGAACGGTCTTCTAGCATCAGCCAGTGCCGACCCCCGGTTCTTCTGGACCGGGGGTCGCTTCTTTCTGTCAGCCCACCTCGGAGGATTGCGTTCGGGCCAATTCTCGAGATTCAGGCCGGGAGAAGATGCTTCTCCTGCGCGAGTGCGACCAGGCGATCGATGTCGAAATCTGAGAAGAATCCCTTCCCGCGGAGCTCCGAGCGTGCCACGACCCAGAACCCGGCGCGTGCCTGGGGACTGAATACGAAATGGATGTCCCCGCCCGCAGTGCCGGCCAGCAGGGTGTCCGTGGCGTGCTCGCGGATGAATCCGAGGAAGCGCTCGTCCCATTCGTTCAGCGATCCGGTGCCGGTCTCGAGATAGTGCCGGAAGCGCGCGAGTGTCTCATCGGGAGACGCGGGTGCCATGGAATCGAGAATGGCCTGACGGCGCGACTCCCGGATGAGTTCGCTGGTATCCATGGCCGGACTGGTTCAGTCGAAAGCGGGCAGGCCGTCGATGCTGCGATGGTTCTTTTCCGCACGGTAGGCGGCGAGGCCCTCCGCACCCTTCCTGGCGGCCCATGTGTCGAGTTCGGTCCGCGGCCCACGGTGGTCGAGGAACGGCACGCTCATGCCACACGACGAGGACACGCGCTCCACGGCGATGCGCATGATGGCGCGCGCCCCCGGATTGGGCGGAAAATGCGCGCCGAGTTCCGCGTGGTGCGGATGGCCCTGGCCGACGAGCGTCCCGCGTCCGTGCAGTCGCACGATGCGCGGAGCACCCGAAAACGCGCAGAACATCACGACGATCCGGCCGTTTTCCCGCACGTGCGCCGCGGTTTCCGCGCCGCTGCCCGTGTAGTCGAGATACGCGACCTCACGGGGACCGAGGATGCGGAAGGCGTCGCCTCCCTTGGGCGAGCAATTGATGCGGCCGTCCTCGCTGAGTGGCGCCGTGGCCACGAAGAAGATGGGCTGGTCGCGTATCCAGGCGGCCAGGGCGTCGTCGATGAAGGGAAGGATGCGGCCCATGATCGTGGAGCGGTGTCGCAGTCGGGTTTGTCTAGATCGTGGTGTGCGAGACCTCGACACGCCGCCCGGTGCGGGCGGCCTCGTAGATCGCCGTGATGATCTGCATGTCGCGCCGCCCCATCTCGCCGGGGACGATGACTGGCGTGTCGTCCAGGATGTTGGCCGCGAAGGCGTCCATCTGCGCGGCTTGCTGGTTGATGTTGGGAATCGTGAGCGCCCCGCGGTGCGTGCGGCCGCGCACGCCGCGGTAGCTGTAAGCTGGAGACAGCTCGACATCGCCCTGCGGCCCCGTGGCGCGAAAATAGCCCACCCCCTCGTTGAAACTCGTCATGAACGTCCCGCTTGAGCCTTCGGCGAACTCCATCGTCCAGCGCAGCGTTTCCTCGCACTCGTCGAAGAGCTCCGGGCGTGCCTTCGGGTCCTCTTTCGCGGTGACAGCGACGGGCGCCGCGCCGGCGATGCAGCAGGCGGCCTGTACCACGTAGACGCCCATGTCCATGAGCGGTCCGCCGCCGGCGAGTTTCTGGGTCATGCGCCAGCCCTTGCTCCCGGCGCGAAAGCCGTTGGCCCCGTCCATGGTCAGCGGGAGCCCAAGGTCGCGGTCGCGCGCGATCCGCGTCAACTCCTGATGGCCGGCGTGGTAGTGTAGGCGGTAGCCGATCTGCAGCTTCACCTTCGCCTCGCGGCAGGCGAGGATCATGGCGTCGCAGTCGGCGACGTTTAGCGCCATGGGCTTTTCGCAGATGACATGCTTGCCGGCCTTGGCCGCGCGGATCGTGTGTTCGGCATGCAGCCCATGGGGCGTGACGACGTAGATGATGTCGATGTCCGGGTTGTCCGCGATGCGATCCATCGTGGCGTAGTCGTAGACGTTGGCCTTCGGGATGCCGTAGAGGCGCATCCAGCGTTCGGCTTTCGCCGGTGATCCGGAGACGATCCCGGCGAGTCGGCAGAGCCGGGTCTCGCGCAGGGCGGGGGCGAGCAGGTCGGTGCTGTAGTGTCCGAGACCGACCAGGGCGATGCCGAGTTTGCGCCTGCCCGGAGGTGGCGGCGATTCGGCGGGAGCGCACGAGGCCGTCGTGGCCCCGGCGAGAAGGGCGGCGGAGCCGGCGGCGAGACGGGCGAGGAAATCGCGGCGGGTCGAGGGCTGGGGCATGGCGGCACGATGGCCGGGAACGGCCGGGGGCGCAAGGGCACCGGGCGTTCATTCGGGTGACGCGGTGGGATTGTTACGATCTGGAGCGTCGTCACCGAAGTATCACAGGCCGCGCGGCCATTGGCCTTGGAGCACGCGGGGCCCGACGGGAGGGTGGTGCTCCCCTCCCATGAACACGACGCACACGCTTGTTGTCTCCCTCGCCTGTCTTGGAATGGCCACCGACGTGCTTGCCGACGGCCGTCGCGCCGATCGGCCTGCGCCGGCGCTCGAGATCGAACGTCTCGGCACCTACGCCGCCGGCATTTTCGGCGACGAGATCTCCGGGGCGGAGATTTCCGCCCACGACCCGCGCACGCAGCGGCTCTTCGTCGTCAACGGCGCCCAGAATCGCGTCGACGTGGTCGACATCCGCAATCCGGCGGCCCCGACCAAGCGCTTCTCCATCGACTGCGCGCCGTACGGTGGCCAGCCGAACAGCGTGGCCGTGAGCCGCGGACTCGTCGCGGTGGCCGTGCAGGCGGTCGACAAGACCCAGCCGGGCAAGGCGGTGTTTTTCGACACGAACGGTGGGTATCTTGCGTCCGTCACCGTCGGCGCGCTGCCCGACATGATCACCTTCACACCCAACGGCCAGTTCGCCCTCACGGCCAACGAGGGTGAGCCAAACGCCGACTACACCGTCGATCCGGAGGGCTCGGTCAGCATCATCGATGTGCGCGGCAACATCCGTAAGTTGAAGCAGTCCGACGTCCGCACGGCGGCGTTCACGGGCTGGAACAGCACGCCGCTCGACGCCTCGGTGCGCGTATTTGGCCCCGGCGCTACGGTGGCGCAGGATCTCGAGCCCGAGTACATCACGGTCTCGCGCGACTCGCGCACGGCCTACGTGACCCTGCAGGAGGCCAACGCCATCGCGACGATTGACATCCGCAGTGCGACGGTCACGGCGATCAAGGGCCTCGGTTTCAAGGACCACGCCCGCGTCGATGCGGTGACCGAGCTCTTCGAGTTCGACCCCGCGGTGTTGCCGAGCATCGGCGCGACGGCCGCGGGGCAGCCGCTTTTTCTCGGCGGATTCTCCGGGCTGGCCTTCGAGGGCATCGATCCCGCGACAGGGCGTTACAGGTTCCTCACGCACACCGACCGCGGTCCCAACGGCGAGCCCACCGGCATCCGCCGGCCGTTCCTGCTCCCGGGATTCTCGCCGGAGATCGTGCGTTTCGAACTCGATCGCGACTCGGGCGAACTCGCCCTCATGCAGCGTATCCCGCTCAAGCGGGCCGACGGCGTGACACCGATCACGGGGTTGCCGAACCTCACGCTCGGCTCGAACGCCAGCCAGCCCTACAACGATGAGGTCGGTGTGGACCTCCTCGACCAGCCGACCGGCGTGGATCCGCTCGGCGGGGATTTCGAAGGCATCGTGGTCGATCCGACGGACGGCAGCTTCTGGATGTGCGACGAATACCGCCCGGCGCTGTATCATTTCCGCGGCGACGGCGTGTTGATCGACCGCTTCGTACCGATCGGCACGGCGGCGGCCGTCGGGCAGCCGGCCGGCACTTATGGCACCGAGGCGCTGCCGGCCGTGCTGGCGCAGCGCCGGCAGAACCGCGGCTTCGAGGCCATCGCGCTGAGCGGCGGCAGGATCTACGCGTTTGTGCAGAGCCCGGCGCGCAACCCCGCGTCGCTCGCGAACGGCGCGCTCAACGCCATGCAAAACGTGCGGCTGGTCGAGTTCGACCCGGTGACGCACGCGACCCGGCAGTTCATCTACGTCATGGATAATCCGAATCTCGGCTCCGAGCCGAACACGCGCGCCGACAAGATCGGCGACATGGTCGCAGCCGGCGCGGGCGAGTTCCTCGTGGTGGAGCGCGACGACGACAGTATCTCCGGTGACGCCGCCGCGGCCATCGAGAAGAAGGTGTATCGCTTTGGTCTCACCAACGCCACCGACGTCTCCGCGCACACCGGGGCGGTCGGTGCGACTGGCCGGACGGTCGATCAGCTCACCACCGCCGAGATGCTCGCGAACGGCATCACCCCGGTGATGAAGACGCTGCAGGTCGACCTCGCGGCCGCGGGCTACGACACCGTGCAGAAGGTCGAGGGTCTGGCGCTCGTCGATCCGTTCACGCTCGCCGTGATCAACGACAACGATTTCCAGGTCGCAGGCATCGCGATCAACCCGGCGACCGGGACGTTTTCGCTCCTGCCCGACTATCGGCCCGAGCCGATCACGCTCGGCCTGGTCGACATGCAGACCAACAGCCTCGATGCGAGCGACCGCGAGATCAGCAGCAGCCAGGGTGCGATCAACATCCGTCCGTGGCCGGTGAAGGGCATGTACCTGCCCGATGCGATCGCCTCGTTCGAGGTGTGCGGCCGCCGCTACCTGATCACCGCCAACGAAGGCGACTCGCGCGACTACGACGGCTACTCGGAGGAGGAGCGCGTCAAGGATGTCGTCCTCGACCCGATCGCCTTCCCGCTCGGCGCCACGGTGCGGAAGGACGCCAATCTCGGCCGCCTCAAGATCACCTCGAGCCGGGGTGACACCGACGGGGACGGCGATTTCGACGAGCTGTATTCATTTGGTGGACGCTCCTTCTCGATTTGGGATGGGTCAGGCGCCCTGGTCTACGACAGCGGCGACGCGCTCGAGCAGATCATCGCGGCCGACCCGGTCTTCGGACCGGTCTTCAACGCCGGCCACACCAACAACACCCGCGATGATCGCAGCGACGACAAGGGCCCTGAGCCCGAGGCGGTCGTGGTCGGGCGCGTCGGCCATGCGACCTATGCGTTTGTCGGCCTCGAGCGCATCGGCGGTTTCATGGTCTTCGACGTGGGCGGGCCGACGGCGCCGCGCTTTGTCGCCTATGTGAATCACCGCGACCCGGCGGTGAAACCGGCGCTGGGTGTCGGGGGCGACTTCGGGCCCGAGGGATTGCTCTTCATTGGGCAGGACGAGAGTCCGGTCCGGGTCCCGCTGCTGGTCGTCTCGAACGAGGTGAGCAGCACGGTGACGCTCTACCGGCTCAACCCGGGTTGCGCCCGGGGCGGACGGCGCTGAGCGACTTGCTCGCCGCGGTATTTGACAGGACGCGCAGTGAGGCCCGCATCCACGGGGTTGGGTGCGGGCCGTTTCTTGTGCGGATTAGTCCGACTGACGGGAATTATTTCCGGGCTTACTGCCTGCCGCGCGCCTGTTGTCTCCGCAGAGTTCCGGCCGATGGTGAGGGGCGCCGTGGTCCGCTACGGATCGTGGCAAGTCAGAGACAGGACAGTGATATTTCGATCGGTGCCTTGGGGGAGGTGCCGGTCAGGCGATGCGCCGGAGCGGGCATAGTGCTTCGGCGCATTAGCCGTTTCTAGGGCGCGCGAGGGGCGTCGGGGCGATCAGGAGCGCGGTGGATCCGGCCTGCCGGAAGAAAAGTGAAGATTTCTTCTGAACACCCCTTGAACAACTCCAGGCTTGAGCCGTTGCCTCAGTTCGACCACTTACTGTTTCCACTCGATGCGGCGCACGCCGCCGCACGTTAACCCACCACCTTCACCATGCTGATGTCCCGTCACCTTACATCGACGAAAGCGCTCCGCCAGGAGTGGCTCGCGGGTGACGTGTGCCCGAAGTCCATCGCCATGGCTGCTGCCGGCACCTTTGCCCAGGTCACGATTAAGGGCAATCGCCGTCACACCTATGCGACGCTCGCACTGGGAAGGGGAACTAACTGACCACCGGAAAACCGAATCCGACCAAGTTAAAGACCCACTTCCCGCCCGGAAGTGGGTTTTTTGTTTTTCCAGACCATGAAGCCGCTTCCGGAGCCCGGGCCCCAGTTGCCCGTTTTCGCCAGAAAAGTTCCGCGTGGCTTCACCGCTGAGCCCAGGTCAATCAGCCAACGTCCGCACCCAATCCCGCGGCCGCCCAATCCCGGACCGCGCCAACGCGCGACCGGAGAGGGGCGCAGGTGTGTGTTCTTTTGCGAAGGGCGTCCGTCTGCCGGACGCCTTCCCTTGTTCGAACAAGCGCCGGCTCTTGTCCCGAGGCCGGAGCACGCGTCTCCCCATCGGGTCTCCCAGATGCCAGCCGGCGGCCGAAAGCCGGCAGGGGACTGTTTCGCGCCGGCCACTTGCGGCCGGCGCGGGGGAGTAGGGAGTGAGTGAAGTGTTGGGTCGGTCTTGCTGCCGATCCCACCCCTCACTCCCCCAGTCCCTCATCCCCTCTCCACTTAACCCTGCGGTCACTGAGGGCGGATGCCGGAGAAGTCTTCCGGCACCGAGCGACCTGAGGCCGCAGGATAATTGCGCTGCATGCGCCGCCGCGGTGGTCGGGGTTTCCCTAATCGCTGCGGCGGCGCCGGGGCCGGGGGCCCGCCCGGCACGGAAGCTGCAAAGACTCGTCCCGCCATGCCAACGTTCACGCGTGTGTTCCTGAGCTTCGCGCCGGAGGATGCGAATTATCGCAGTCTTCTGGTCGCGGCTTCACGGGCCGCCGGTCTGCCGGTGCGCTTCGTGGAGACGACTCACCACGTGACGGATGCCCGCCGCCGTCGCGTCCTGAGCCGCTCCAAGCTCCAGCAGTGCGACATGGCCGTCGTGCTGGCCAGTCCGCGCGCGGCGCGCAACCTCGCGGTCGAGTCCGATGTGGCCTCGGTGCACGAGGCCGGACTGCCCCTGCACGCGATCGCGGCCGGTCGGCCGGCCGCGGAGGGTATGGTGCCCGAAGAGTGGAGGACCTCCACGGTGACCGGCTGGAACTGGCCGCGCATCCTGGAGTTGCTTCAACGCCTGCCTCTCGGGGGCCTTGAACTCCAGCGCGCCAGCTAAGGCTTCGTAGCGCGGGGCACCGTCCCGCGGCGACCGCCGACGTTTTCCAGAGCTTTCGACCAAGGAGCCCGTGCCTCGTGCACGCGGCTCCTTTTTCTTTTCCGACTTTTCCTTCGCAAGAGAGCACACACCTCCTTCGCGCGCCTCCGCGCGCTGAAGGTGCCGCGACCGACCTGCGGACGACAGACCCTTTCCCTGTTCGTCCCATGAATATCGCCGTCCAGTTTGCGCCCCGCTCCCGTGAGCTGTCGTCCATCGAGGATCACCTCGACGTCGTCGACGCCGCCCTCGCGCCGCTCGCCCGCCGCCTGCCGGCCAGCGTGTCGCGTGAGGATCTCGCCAGCGCCGGCCGCCTCGCTCTCGTCGAGACCCTGAGCGACTTCGAAGGCCCGCACGACGAGGCCCGCGCCTACGCATTCACGCGCGTGCGCGGGGCGATGCTCGACGAGCTGCGCCGGCTCGACCCGCTTTCGCGGCGCGCACGCGCGCGGGTCTCGACCGTGCGTCGGGCGGCCGCGGAGATCGCGCAGGAGGCTGGCCGCGAGGCCACCGCCGGCGAGGTCGCCGAGGCGACGGGCCTGACGACCGACGAGGTCCGGCAGACCGAGCAACTCGCGCTCGCGGCCGAGGCTTATGTCGGTGCACCCGACGAGGTCGACCGGTTCGCGCGCGTGCCCGACGAGGTCACGATCTCGCCGGTCGAGTTCGCCGAGTCGGGCGAGCTGGCCGCGCTCGTGCACGAGGCGCTCGCGCGCCTCTCGCCGAACCAGGCCTTCGTCGTGCGCCGCTACTACCTCGAGGATGCCACGCTCGAGGAGATCGCCGACCAGGTCGGCGTCTCCAAGGAGCGGGTGCGCCAGATCCGCGAGGCCGGCGAGAAGAAGCTGCGCGCCGACGAGGCCGTCCTGGCGCTCTGGCGCTCGATCATCACCCACCGCTGCCTGCGCTGAGGCCGGCCCGGGGCCCGTCGTGTCGACGGGTTCCGGCACCGCCCTCCCGTCGGCCGGGTTCCGCCCTTTCTCCCCTGCATCCATCCCTGTCAGTTCCGCCTGCCATGAGCCTGAGACCCACACCCATGAATCCTTTCCGTTCCCTGAAACGACTGCGCATCCCGCCCGCGCTGCTGCGCTGGCCCAAGGCCCCTCCTGGCCCCATCCCGATCGAGCGTCCGCCGGGCAGCCGGCTGTCGCGCGGCCGGCTCCACGTGATCTGGTACGGCGATCCGACCCATGCCTTTCCCTACGAGGTCGAGGAGCCGCCGGCCCAGCTCGATGGCTACCGCTTGAAGCCTTGGTTCTGAGACCCGGCCCGCCCTGTCCAACGACGGGGCGGGCTGCGTCGTTTCTCGAGCGGCGCGGCTTCGTTTCTGCGGACCATCTTCAGGCTGGTGTTGTTTGGCGACGACTGCCACATCCGGTGAGATGAGATCTATTCTGGCGTCCCAGCGGGACACCACTCGGGTTGACTGGAGCGCACGATCGTGCGCGTGGAGGAAACTCCCCGGCGCCGACGGTGTCATCGACGGGGTGCCGGAGGTCCGTCACGCTGTGCCTGCCTCGGGCCGGCACCGACTCTCACACCACAAACCTCGCCCTTCATCCCAGTTCGCTCGGCTGTCTCAGGTCGCGCGGCTCTTCTCTCCCTTTATGGTCCGTCTCCCCGTTTTCCTGCTGCTGCTCGTCGCGGCGGCCGCGCTGCCGGCTTGGGCCCAGATCCAGCCCCGATCGCTCCAGACGATCGATGATCCCAAGGGCGAGTTTTCGCTGAGCCTGCGTTTCTCGGGCAATGTCGAAGTCTCCTTCCGCGACGTCGGCACGCTCGGGTCCTCGAAGAACATCGGTGACGTCTACAGCGAGTGGAATCGCTCGTACGACGACGGTGCCGTGGCTATCGACCAGCGAAAGTCCAGCGATGGGGCCGATCTCCCCGATGATGGGCGGACGAATACGTGGCGCGTGGCTTTCGATAGCCAGCTCATCGATGAAGACGGCGACGGGCTGAACGACGGCATCGCGTTTCACCGCTACGAGACCCGCGGAGACGGGGCCACCGTCGCCGCCGATTCGACCCAGGTGCCCGGCATCGATTTCGACTACTCGTATGCGTTCGGCAAATTCGGTGGCCGGCTGCGCAACAAGTCGCCGCGAGCGACGTGGGGCGGCACGGTCGGCGGAACGATCACCTCGATCAACGCCAAGAGCAACGACTCAATCGTCGTCACCCTCCTTACGACGGAGGACCGTTACTCCCTGGATGGAGCCGTACTGGATGACGCGCCCTACACGGCGCCGTCGTCGTCGACCTCGACGGGGACGGATTCGGACGGGAACACGGTCACCAACACGGTCGACACGACGATACTCCTGGCCAATCGGCCCTACCGACGCGTCACCCCGGAAGAGCGACCATTCGAGCAGGCCGAGGTGGAAGGCTTCTGGCAGGTTCGCGGTGGAGCGCTTACCGCGCGCGCCGGCTTGTGGGCGCGATTCCGTCCCCATGAGAAACTCGGCGTGCGTGTCAGCGCAGGACTGACGGCCTCGTTCCTGGGGCTGACCATGCGTTACGACGAATGGCTCGACAAGGAGGAGCTTGTCACGCCACTGCGTCACCAGAGCGAGACCTCGCCGGACAAGTGGCTCTATTATGGAGCCTATGGCTCGGCTGATGCCGAGCTGTGGCTTACGGGTTCGACCGCCTTGTTCATTGGCGCGACCTACGAGAAACTCGACGAGGACATATCCATCCCGCTCGATGGGCGGACGGCCGACATCCGACTCGGCAGCGGCACGGGATTCCGCCTCGGCTTCACCAAACTCTTCTAAGCCCCCAGCACCCTTTCCGACATGGCATCGGCACGACACTCCTTCATTCGCAGCATCGCCACCTTGGCGATCCTCGTGACCGCGGTGGTCACGGGCAGCCGGGCGCAGAGCACCGGGTACGGCGACGGCTTCGACCCGAACAGCAACGCCAACATCTATGCGATGGTTCGGCAGCCCGACGGCAAGGTGATCGTCGGCGGCAACTTCACGCTCTTCGAGCCCGATCATTTCGGCACCACCGTCCTGCGCGAGCGCATCGCGCGCCTCAACCGTGACGGCACGGTCGACTCGACCTTCTCCTCGTACACCAATGGCGACATCAGCGCCATCGCTCTGCAACCGGACGGGAAGATCCTCATCGCGGGAAAATTCAGCATCGTGGGCAACGCATCCGGGTGGCTGGAGCGCACGGGCGTCGCCCGGCTCAACGCCGACGGTTCGGTCGACGCGAATTTCGTCCAAGTGAATCCGGCCGATCCGACCAACAGCTACTATCCGCAGGCCATCATCCGTGCCGTTGCGCTCCAGTCCGACGGCAGGATCATCATCGGCGGCGCGTTCCGCACGCTGCAACCCACTGGCGCGGCCAGCCCGATCACGCGCACGCGCCTCGCCCGGCTCAACAGCGACGGTACGGTCGACGAGACGTTCGATGTCGCCGTCAACAACCCGGTACTTGCGTTGCTCGTCGAGCCGGATGATCGGATCATCCTCGGCGGTGGTTTCACCACCGTCCGGCCGACAGGCTCCACGACGGCGGTCGCACGCCAGCGTATCGCACGACTCAACACGGACGGAACGCTCGACGGCGGTTTCGCGGCAGCGCTCAACAATCGGGTCCTTGCGCTCGCGCGGCAGGCCGACGGCGCGGTCATGGTTGGCGGGGAGTTCACCTCCGTCACCCCGCCGAGCGCCGCCAGTTCGACCGAACTGGGCTTCCTGGCGCGATTCGATCGCGACGGAGACTACGATTCGACCTTCCCGGGGCGGACCAACGCGGCGGTGGAGTCGCTCGCCATCCAATCCGACGGACGGATCCTGGCGGGCGGGCGGTTCACCTGGGCCCGTGCCTCGGGCGGGGCGAGTATCATCGTGCGCAACTACTTCGCACGATTCTTTGTCGACGGGAGCGTCGACACGTCGTTCGTGGTGAGCACCAGCGCTCCGGTGACGGCGTCGATCGTCCAACCCGACGGATCCATCCTCCTCGGGGGCTATTTCACCACGGTCGGTTCGACCTCGGGCTACTCTGGCAAGCGCGGGCGTGTCGCGCGCATTCTTTCGGACGGTACGCTGGACATCGCCTTCGGTTCATCGCGCAGCGGCGTGGTGACCTCGGTGGTGGAAGAGGCCGGCGGAAGTCTCCTCGTGGGTGGAAGTTACAGCGCGATTGGTAGTGTGACACGCACCAACCTCGCCCGCGTGTCGCGCGACGGGACGATCCTTCCCGGGTTCGCACCGGAAATCAACGGAGCGGTATACACAGTCAATGTGCTCCCCAGCGGCAAGATTCTCATCGGCGGCGCGTTTACTCGCGTCGATGGAGCGCTCAGCCGCTACATCGCGAGACTCAATCCGGATGGAACACGGGACGCGACATTTGATCCCAATCCCAACGCTCCGGTCTACACTATCGCGCTCCAGGGTGACGGGCGGATTCTCATCGGCGGCGCGTTCACTTCGGTTCGTTCGGACGAGGACGAGGACGATGACGATGATGTCGACGATTTCGATACGGTCGCCCGGCGTTACATCGCCAGGCTATCGGAGAACGGTGCGGTCGATGATGCGTTCGACCCCAGTCCGAATCTCACGGTCAACTCGATCGTGGTGCAGCCCGACGGCAAGATACTCGTCGGTGGCGACTTCTACACGCTCCAGCCCAACGGCGCGAAGAACGCTTCATCCTACTATTACGTCGTCCGTCTCAACACCGACGGTACGCCGGACGACAGCTTCCTGCCTCGCCCGAATGCGTCGGTTTCGCAGGTGCTCCTCGAGCCGGATGGGCGGATCGTGTTGTGCGGCTCGTTCACCTCGTTGCTGCCCGGCAAGGCCACGGACGCGATCACACGACGCTATCTTGCCCGGGTGGGTGCGGACGGCGAACTTGATGCAACCTTCAATCCCGGTCCCGATCAGGCCGTCTACAGCGTCGCGCGGTATTCTGATGGGAGATACCTGGTGCGCGGCGCATTTCAGAGTTTCCAACCCAATACCGACGCCACCTGGACGTCTCGACCCTACCTTGCCTGGCTCACGTCGGCGGGTGTGCCTGACGCGGCCCGCGTGCTGACACCGGACGCGGCGGCCTCCGTGGCGCGCGTGCTCGCTGATGGAAGTGCGCTGATCGGAAGTTCCTTTTCCCGGCTGACCGGCTCGTCCCAGGACGATGTTTCGCTTGTGACGGACCTGCTCGTCCAGGTGGACGCGTCGGCGACGGTCGATTCTGGGTTCGTCCTCAATGGAGGGGAGGCGGGCGCGTCCTCCTATGTCGCCGCCCTCGCACAGCAGGTGGGCGGGCGCATTTATGCGGCAGGCTCGTTCTCGAGTTCGTGGGGCACGCTCAACTCGGGCATCACACGCTTCTATCCCGACGGTGCCACAGACTATACGTTCTCGTCGCAGGCCGATGCTCCGGTGCTTGCCGTGGCGGCTCTGGAAACCTCCGATGATGAGGAAGAAGAGGGTGGCCCTGTTGCATGGCTGGAGTCGACCGGTGACTATCGTGCTTCGTTCGGCCGCGTTGGAGCCGCGCAACTCGATGGCTCGGTTTACGCGATCGCCGTTCAGAGCGATGGCAAGGTGATCGTGGGCGGCGACTTCGTCACCTCCTCCGTCAACGTCGGCGATGATCTGGCCCGACTCAATGCTGACGGAACTTTCGACACGTCGTTCAACCCTTCACCCGATGCATCCATCCAGGCCGTAGCGCTCCTGCCCGATGGCCGGATGATCATTGGCGGCACGTTTACCAAGCTGGGCAGCACCTCACATGCCTACCTCGCCCGCCTCAATGCTGACGGCACGCTGGACGCATCGTGGGCTCCCACACCGAACGGCGCCATTCAACAGGTGGCGGTCATGGCGGACGGGTCGGTCTACGTCGCGGGCGTGTTCACAACGTTCAAACCGAATGG
Source organism: Opitutaceae bacterium (assembly GCA_014879845.1). Lineage (GTDB taxonomy): Bacteria > Verrucomicrobiota > Verrucomicrobiia > Opitutales > Opitutaceae > JAEWQP01. Next base: position 27,125 of record JACSRI010000129.1, on the reverse strand, counting down.
AAGCAGCACAACGGTGACCCGGTCCTATGCTGCCCGCATCAAGGCGGACGGCACGGTCGACACTGAGTTCGATCCGGAACCCAACGCGACGGTCTACCAGATCGTCCCGCTTTCAGACGGGAAGGTGATCCTCGGCGGGACCTTCACGACGATCAAGGGCAAGGCTCGCCGATACCTGGGGCGTGTCGACGCCAAGGGGGCGCTCGACACCGCGTATTATCCGAATCCCAATGGCCCGGTCTCCCGTATCGTGCTGGCCGATTCGACCGGCGGCGCGATCGTCGCGGGCGAGTTCAGTTCGTTTGAGCAGAATGACGCCGGCACTAGCGTCTCCCGCTCCCTGGTCGCGCGAGTCAATTCAGACGGATCACTCGAGGAGACCTTCCAACCGATCCCGAACAATTTTGTCGAGGACATCGCCGTGCATAGCGACGGGACGATCGTTCTCTCCGGATCATTCACCGCGTTTCGATTCGAGGAGGGTGGGACGGCGACCCGCCGCAACTACCTCGCGCGATTCCTGCCCGCGGGCACGCTCGACCCGCTCTTCAATCCAAACTCCAACGGCGTCGTCTACACTGTGAATCGGCGCGCCGACGGCTCGATGCTCATTGGCGGCTCGTTCAACCAGCTGCGTCCGTCGGCCGTCGTAGTCGTCGGTGGTGAGTTCCAGAATTTCGCCGAGTCACCCACGCCCTACCTGGCGCGCCTCAACGACGACGGCAGTATCGATGCCTATTTCACAGCTCGTCCGAATGGCCCGGTCCGCGCCCTCGTCGAGCAGTCGGACGGCATGCTTGTGGTCGGCGGCGACTTTACTGAGGTCGCCGGTGCGGCTCAGGCGCGGCTCGCGCGCCTCGATCCCGACGGTGTCGTCGACCCCGAGTTCACCCCGGTCATCGACGGATCGGTCCACACGCTCGCCGTGCAAGGGGATGATCGCGTGCTCATCGGCGGCGATTTCACCACGGTGGGTGGTGCTTCGCGCACGCGCCTGGCGCGCCTTCTCGCCGGTGGGGGCCTGGATACATCGTTCAATGCCTCGGTGGATGTCCGCGTATCCGCCATCGCGACACAGGCGGACGGGCGGATCCTCATCGGTGGTGCGTTCACACAGGTCAACGGCACGAGCCGCTCCTACCTCGCCCGCCTCGCCACCGATGGCACGCTCGACGCGTCGTTTGCTCCCGTCCTGGACGGTGCGGTTTACGCCATCGCTGCCCAGGCCGATGGCGCGGTGCTCATCGGCGGCGCGTTCACCCAGGTGGGTGGCGTGGCCCGCGAACGGGTTGCCCGGCTGTTGCCAAACGGCACGCTCGATACGGCTTTTACGCCCGAGGCCGACGGCGACGTCCGTGCACTCCTGCTCATGGCTGACGGGCGCGTGGTCGCGGGTGGCGCGTTCACGCAGTTCGGCGGACGCAATATGCTCATGGTGTCGCGCGTCTCGAATCTGACTCCCACCGTCTACACGGGGGCCCTGAACGACAGCCTGTCCACGTTCACCTGGGCGAGTTCCGGAAGTGCGCCTGTGTTCAGCTCGGTTTCGATCGCCTCGTCCGATGACGGCGAAACTTGGACCAACCTCGGGGATGCCGTGCTCACGTCGAGTGGGACTTGGCAGTTGAGTGGCATCACCGCGTTTGGCGCGGACAGGTTTAACCACGTGCGCGCGCGCGCCGTGCAGGCATCCAATTCGGGCGGCTCGATCGGCCGCGTGGAGTTCACTTGGGCATTCTACGGCTCGGTGGCTTCCGGTCCCGCCAGCCTGCTCAACAGCGGTGGTGCGCTCGCCGGCTGGACCAACGGCTCCGGCGGCACCGGCTCGGGTTCGGGCTCCGGTGGCACCGGAGGCTCGGGTGGCGGCTCGGGCGGTTCAGGCTCCGGCGGCACCGGCTCGGGTGGATCCGGCGGTGGCTCAGGCGGCGGCTCGACCACGACGCAGACGTTCCATCTCGTTAATCTCTCCATGCGCGCTTGGCCGGAAGACGGCCAACCGTTCATCGCTGGGCTGGTGGTCGGCGGTCAGGCCGAGGGCAAGGTGCTGCTGCGGGCGGTCGGTCCGGGTTTGGCGCGCTTTGGCGTGGATCCCGTGATGAGCGGACCACGCATGTCGCTTTTCGATGGCTCGGGCAGTCGCCTCTCGACGTCGCAGGCTTGGACGGGCGACGAGACGGTCGCGGCCACGGCGGCTTCGGTCGGGGCATTTACGCTCGATCCGACCTCCGCGGATAGCGCGGTCGTGCGCACGCTCGCTCCGGGCGCCTACACGATCCATGTCGACTCCGGTGACGGTCTCAACGGTGTCGCGCTCGGCGAGGTCTACTTCGCCGGAGAAACGGGCGGCCTGGCCAACTTCTCGGCCCGGTCCACCGCCGGTGCCGGCACGGCTGCGACGATCGCGGGATTTGTCGTGGGCGGCGAGCAGCCGCGCCGCGTGCTCCTGCGCGGCGTCGGCCCGGCCCTCGGCCGTTTTGGCGTGACGGATGCCGCGCCCGATCCCGCCTTGCACGTCTACGACTCCACCGGCCGCCTGATCGCCTCCAACGATGACTGGCAGACCCAGCTCGAAGGCGGCACGGCTGTCGAGGTCTCCTCCGCGGCAGTCGCGGTGCGCGCCTTCTCGCTGCCGCTCGGGAGCAAGGACGCCGCCGTGGTGCTCGAACTGCCGCCCGGCTCCTACACCGTGCATGTCGGCGGAGCCGTGGCCGGCACCGTCCTGGCCGAGGTTTACGAGATCCAGTAGTCTCCACGTCGTTGACCTGAGCGGCTCCGTCATCAACGAAGCCGCGCACCAGAAGAAGGCCGCGTCCCGTCAAGGGCGCGGCCTTCGGTCTTCCCGGTGCCGGGCGAGCGATCGGTCAACGGGCATCCGCCCCGAGCGGATCATGCGCCGCCCCCGGAATCCCGGCCTCAGCCCCAAAGGCGTCGACGGTTCTGTTCGGATGACGACGATGCGGCCACGCACTGGCTGCGCAGTCGCGCGATTGCCATTCACGGCCACCCGACACATCTTTCGCCCGCTCAACTTCCGGCCGATACCGGTCCGGCGCGCATCGCGTCCGCCTGACCTGTGACCGGGACAGTCGTCCCTCCGCATGAACCGCCGTCTCCACTCCCGCGCAATTCGCGCGCTGCCTGTGTTTCTCGTTCTCGCTGTCTTGGGCACGGGTGGTTTTTGGCGGTTGGCCACGTCGGGCCGGTCGTCTGCTGGAGGTTCTGTCGTCGCGGCGGAGACGCGGCACGTGGCACAGCCGGCTCCGGAGGCCGGGAGTCCGGCGGCCGACCGCCGGGCCAGCGGTGACCTTGCCGTCGAGGAGCCCGCACCTGCGGGTCCATTCGCCCGGGCGGAACTCATCGACGAGCGCTGGCTCGACGACCCGGCCACGACGCCACGGCCACGCCGCGTCCGCCTGTTGCGTGTGCCCGACGGGCGCTCCCTGCGACTCGTCGAACACTTTCACGCGGATGCGACGCGATCCCGCCTCGTCGCCGTCGCCACCGACGTGATGCGCGCCGACGGCATCCTCGTCGCCGTCCCTCTCGGCCAGGATGCCGTCGCGCTCGCGGAGCGCCTGCGGGCCGCCGGCTTTGCGACCGAGCCCGTCCAGGCGCCCGACGCGGTGGTCTGTGTGCACCTCGCGGAGGTGACGCTCGATGCCGTGCCCGAGGCCATCGCCGCAATCGCCGCCCGGCTGCCGGATCTCGTGGCCGAGCCGGACTTCATCCGTTTCGCCACGCAGACCACCTCGAACGACTACGACCCTGCGCGCGGCTGGGGCCTCGAAAAGATCGAGGCACCCGCGGCTTGGACGGTTTCGACCGGCAGTGCCGAGGTGGTCATCGCGGTCATCGACAGCGGCGTCCTGACCACACATCCCGATCTCGCGGCCAACATCTGGACCAACTCCGCCGAGACGCCCGGCAACGGCGTCGACGACGATGCCAACGGCTATGTCGACGACCTCCACGGCTGGAACTTCGGCTCCAGCAATGCCACCGTCACTGACACCGACGGACACGGCACGCATGTCTCGGGCACGATCGGCGCAGTCGGCAACAACTCCACCGGCGTGGTCGGCGTGAACTGGAACGTGCGCATCATGGCGCTGCGCGCGGGCAGCGACACGTTCACTGACGCCGCGCTGCTCAACGCCCTGCGCTACGCCGTGCTCATGCGTCAGCGCGGTGTGCGGCTGGTCGCCGTCAACATGTCGCTCGGCGGCACCGGCTTCAGCGCGACGTTTCGGCAGGAGCTGATCAATGCACGCAACGCCGGCATCCTCATCGTCGCCGCCGCGGGCAATCTTTCGGACGAGGCGCCCACGGCCAACAACGACCTCGTGCCCATCTATCCGGCGTCCTACGACGTCGACGGGCTCATCGCCGTGGCGTCGTCGAACCAGGGCGACAGCCTGTCCACATTCTCCCACTACGGCGCCACCTCGGTCGACCTGGCCGCCCCGGGCACGCAGATCCTCTCCACCGTGATGGGCAACAGTTACGCCCGCTACGACGGCACGTCCATGGCCGCGCCGCACGTCACGGGCGCGGTGGCCCTCGTCGCCGCCGCCAACCCCGCGCTCACCGTCCTCCAGCTCCGTGCCCGCATCCTCGATACGGTCGATGCCGTGCCCGCGCTCGCCGGGCGGGTCGTGACCGGCGGACGACTCAACCTCCGTCGCGCGGTGTCGCCCGACCTGCTGCGCCCGCGCGTCGCGCTCTCGACCGGCGGCGCGTCGGCCGCGGTGGCCGTGGTCGACCGCGCGGGACTCACGCTCGACCTCGCCGCCACGGTGCAGGCCGAGGGCGGCGTCACGCCCGCCGCGGCGCTCGCGTGGACCATGGAGGAGGGCCCGCAGGCGGTGGCGTTCTCCGCCACGAGTGGCGCCGCCACCACGGCGACCTTCCCGGAGGCCGGCCGCTATCGCGTGCGAGTCACCGCCACCGCGGGCGGCCTGCAGGAGCACGACGAGATCGTCGTCGCCGTCGGCGGCGACACCGCTGCGAGCGCCTCCGGCCTGCAGGCGTGGTGGAAGTGTGACGACGCGGGAAGCACCACGGCCGATGCCTCAGGCAACGGTCGCACCGGCACGGTCATCTCGGCCACGCGATCCGGCACCGCTGTGCTGGGCACCTCGATGGAGTTCAACGGCTCAAGTAGCCGCGTCGGCTTCACCTCGCCCTCGCTCTCTCGCGTGACGATCGCCGGCTGGGCGCGCGCGTCGTCCACGAACGGCTCGGTGATCTTCCCGCGCATCGTGCACATGCGCGAGGGACTGCTCTTCGGCGGCTTCGACACCTCCAACACCGACGACGGCAACACCAGCACGCTCAAGTTCGCACTCGATAACGGCGCATCCGACGTCGTCTGGCACTCGCCGCCCGGTACGTTCGCGGTCGGCAACTGGTATCACGTCGCCGTCGCCTACGATCCGACCGCCGCCTATCCCGCGCCGATCTTCTATATCAATGGTGTGCGGCAGCTCACGGGCACCCAGAGTTCGGTGGCGTCCACGCCTTCGGTTGCGGTCGGCCAGGGATACATCGGGGATCGGGGCGACGGACAGCGCCCCTGGCTCGGCCAGCTCGATGAAATCCGTCTCTACGATCGCATCCTCTCCGAGGCCGACGTGGCCTGGCTGGCGCGCGAGGCTGGCGTGCAGGCCGTGGCCAGCGGTGTGCTCACGGCCGGCTCCTCGGGCGACGCCTTCACCGTGCCGCTCACGTTCACGCCCGCCAGCGTGAGCCTCGGCGCGACGACCTTGCTCAACCCGGCGTGGACCGACGTCGGCGGCACCACGGCATTCACCCCGACCGGCACGGCCAGCGCGACGGCTACGTTCACCGCGCCGGGCACGCACCTCGTGCGTTTCGACGCCACGACGTCGACCGGCGTGCACGTCACGCGCACGCTCGCCGTCGACGTGCCATCGACCATGGTCACACGCGAGGGCTACTACACCGGCACGACGTCGACCGGCGGCATCTGGACGCTGCTCGTGCGTAGTGACGGCACGGGCACATTCTTCAGCTCGGGCATCCGCGGTTCCTTCCAGCGCGACTTCGTCATCCCGGAATGGGGCATCTTTGTGATCGACGACCGCGCCGGCACAGTCGTGACGGGACGCATCTACGCCGACGGCACGGTCGATGGTAACATCGATGGCTCGACCACCTTCTCGGGTGCGCGCACCACGGCCGGGCTTGGCGCCGCCGATCCGGCGCGCGATGGCGTCTATTCGGGCTGGGTCGTCGACTCCGGCGTACGTGCGGCCGCGCAGGTCGAGCGAGGCCTGGTTTCGATCGTGCTCGAGGAGGCCGGCCAGTATCGCGCGGCCTCCGGGTTCATCGACGCGACGGGTGCGTTCGCGCTCTCGCCCGCGACCGGGGCCACCTATGCGGGCTCGGCCAACTCCGGTCGACTCGACGTCTCGGTCACCGTCCCGGGCTTGGCTGCCGCCCGCCAGCTCGTGCTCCTGCGCGACGGCACGGACCCGGCGCGCCGTCTCGTCAATATCTCGGTGCGCGGCGTGGTCGGCGCGGGCGACGCGGTGCTGATCCCGGGCTTCGTCATCGAGGGCGGCGAGTTGCCCGTGCTCGTGCGCGGTATCGGTCCTGGACTCGTTCCCTATGGCGTACCGGCGGGCAGCATCTTGCAACAGCCGCGCATCATCCTGCGGCAGGGACAGACGCTCGTGCGCGAGAACACCGGGTGGACCACGGGTGGTCAGACTGCCGAGATCATCGCGGCGAACACGCTCACCCGGGCCTTTGCGCTCAATGCCACCTTTGCCGATTCCGCGCTCACGCTTCCGCTCGTCGCGCAGGCCTACACCGTGGAGGTGAGGGGTGCCGATGGCGGCACCGGCATCGCCCTGGCCGAGATCTACGACGCGCGCACGACCTCCGGCGCCGGCGTGGGCGAGCTGGTCAACATCTCCGGTCGCGGATTCGTGGGTACGGGCGACAACATCCTCATCGGCGGCTTCGTCGTGACGGGCGATGCGCCGGCACTCGTGCTCATCCGCGCGGCGGGCCCGGCGCTGACGCGCTTCGGCGTGGGCGGCGTGCTCGCGCAGCCGCGCCTGCGCGTCGTGCGCGCCGGTGCCGAACTGGCGACTGCCGCCTCCTGGAGCGCGGGCGACAGCGCCGTCTCGATCGCCGAGGCTGCCGCGCGCGTGCGTGCCTTCTCGTTCCCGGACGACAGCGAGGACTCCGCGCTGCTGCTCTTCCTCGCCCCGGGATCCTACACTGCGCAGGTCAGCGGCACGGATGGAGCCACCGGCGTGGCGTTGTTGGAGATCTATCGCGTCGAGGGCATGTGAGGCCACTGGGCGCCATACGACCGCGCGGCCACGGTACGGCGTCGGTCTCAGTGTGGCGCGGGCGCGGTGCCTTCGGTGGGAGGCGGGGGTGCGGATTCGGCTGAGCGCACGGTCCGGGATATCCAGTCCCGCGCGGCGGCGCCCGCCTCGCGCGCGTAGAAGCCACCGACGATGGCGAGCGTGAGCGCGGCGAGCAACAGGATCGCGACGAGCACCCTCGCCGTCTTCCGCATCACACGCAGGAGTCTTCCGGATTCGCCCCATCCGCGCAGGAACAATCGGTTGAGGAACGCGAGCACGCTCCTGACCGTAAGTGTGACGGCGGCGAGAATCAGCCCGAAGGCGACGAATTCGCCGCGATTCAGGGCGACGCCGGCCACGAGCACGATCAGCGCACAGAGCAGGAGCAGCGTGCTCCAGTGCCGGGCGAGGATCGAACCGAAGCTGCGCGGCATGGCGAGCTCGACGAGCGCGACGCAGATGCGTCCCGCTCGCGTGAGCCAACCGGCGGGATGCTTGAGCGCCGGGCGACGCTCGGAGAGTCCCTCGAGAACAGAACCCGCGACCGCCGCCGCACGCCCGGCCGACTTCAGGGCCGCATCCGGCACGGGCCTGCGGTCGTGGGCGAACGCGTGCTCATAGCAGGTGCGCAGCGCATCGGTCTCCATCAGGGCCTCGAGCCGTGTGCGCGTCGCGCCCGGCGGCGCGGCATCGACGAGGGCGGTGCGGAGTCGCGCGAGCGCCTCCACGTCGGGCTTGCCCGTGGATGTGCGCATGAGGCCCTCGACCAGGATGCGCCGAGCCTGCTCGACCGGGAGGTCGCGCGTCTCTTCGTGGACGATCTCGGCCTGGGCCTCGGCCACGAGGCGCTCGCGCAGGGGTCGGTCCACATCGTGCGGGAGGAGGGCGAGGACGACGCGCTCCACGGCGTCGAGGCGGCCCCAGAGCATGTCGTTGCGCCGCCACAGCGGGTCGAGGAATCCGCCGAAGTTGGCCAGGAACGTACCACCGAGCTTGCGGCGGCGCGAGCCGGCGGACTCATCCGGGCGCTCGGCGATGAGACGGGTCGCGTCCTCGGGGCTCACGCGCAGGATTTCCACCGGATCGTTCTCCTCTGCATCCGCGCCATACATCAGTGGATACAGGTACTGGTCATAGTCCTCGAAGTTCTCGAAGTAGAACCAGGCGACCCTGTGCAGCCTCCACGCATGGAGGTCCTCGGGCGAGCCGGGGGCCTGCCCCTCGGGCCGCAGCGCCGCGACGCAGGCCGTGGAGCTGTGCCGGAACACCTTGTTGATGCGCTCGGCCAGCAGGCCCATGACCTGATTCACGACCGGGCGGTGTTTCTCGAGAAATGCCTGGGCATGCGCGAGACGACCGGCCGTGTCAGGGGCATCGACGATCGGCTCGAGATCGCGCGGCCCCATTTGCAGGGTCTTGATCGCGGCGACGGCCCGGTCGGCCACGCCGCGCCGCAGCACGCGTCGCTCGTGGCGCAACCCGCAGTAGAGGCGGTTGACCTCGGCGCGCAGGCGGTCGACCACCGCCCGGTGCGGCTCGCGGGCGACCTCGGCGAAACGCACGGCCTCGCCACCGCAGCGCATGACCTGCTCCGCGCGCTCGTCCATGCGCGCGAGCTGATCGAGCCGGTCGCGCACGAAGAGCAGGCGGCGGAAGCGGTAGCGGAAGTTGAAATCCAACAGGAACTGGTTCTGCGTCGGCGGCCGCGGGGCGTCTTTGGGCGCCGAGCGGTCGGTGTATTTGGCGTAGCGCGCGTCGCGCCACGCGGCGATGAGCAGCTGCAGGGCGTGGAACGCCTTCGAGCCGACCGGCGCGTCGACGAGCCCGGAGACGATCTCGGCCAGGTCGTCCGTCGTATCGGCGATCTTGAGACGATGGTAGGCGACGAAGGACATCCCGTGCTCGCGGATCAGGTCGGCGAGGTCCTGGGCTAACCACGTCTCGAGCGGTGGCGGCACGCGGGCGGCGCGCGCCGCCAGGCAGCTGATGCCGGGCCGTCCCGGGGCGTCGGCATCGGCAATCAGGTCGCCTTCGATGTGCTCGGTGATGCGCCGCATGCGCTCGATCACGCCATTGCGCCGCGACAGGCGCTCGATGTCGTCGCGGATCGTCTCCTTGGCGGGCAGCGAGACGGCGGCGGCCAGCACGTTCTCGAGCGCGTCGGGGCGGCCGGCGCGGAGCTTGAGGCCTTCCTCCACGGGGTGATCCGGCGACGGCTCGACATAGAGGAGCTTGCGGTCCACCGGCACCTCCGCCCGGCGGATGCGAAGCGCCTCGGTTACGTGGCCGAAGGGCTTGTTGTCGAGATAGCCCCCGTCGCCAAAGGAGCGTGTGGCGAAATCGAGTTGCTCCTTGTCGCCAGCGTAGTCGCGATGAAAATACTTTGCCCAGTAGTCGCGATCGCCGGCCGTGGGCTTGCCCTCGAGGTGGGTGTCGATGTCGGCCAGCTGCATCGGCTCGAAGGCGAAGGGAAATGACGAGGTGCAGCGCGCCGCGAAGGCGAGGAACGGCGTGTTTCCCGGCACGAAGTCGTTGCGACCTGACGGCGGGGTGTTCGCGTCGGAACGCGGCAGGTTCTCGTCCCGGGCCGCATAGACGAACTGGAAGACCTGACGGTGGCGCCGTTCGTCGACCTGCTTGTCGGCGAGTTCGATCGGCAGCACCAGGCCGCGGATATCGGTTGCTGTGACAAACAGGTCGAGCTGCTCCACGAAGCGGGAGTTCTCCCCCGCGGAGATGCCATCGGTCTCCCGCATGGAGCGCAGGGCCTTGAGCAGCAGGCGATACATGCGGCCGCTGTTCAGCAGGGAGTTGCGGGGGGTGGCGAGATCGAGCCCGGGCATGTCCCGCAGGGATTCGGCGTCGTTGAGGAGCGTCGCGATGTCGCCGTCCTCCAGCCAGAGATCGCGCAGCGGCGTGATGTCCTGGTTGGTCGCGAGCGCCTTGGCGAGAAACACGCCGTTGATCCCGCCGGCCGAGGTGCCGGAGATCAGGTCGATGACGAATCGCACGGGCCCGGCATCGGCGGCGCGGCCCGCGAGGGATGCCACGTCGTGGGTGCGAGCCGCGTCGCCTTCGCACTCGGGCAGGGCGTGGCTGAGCATGCGGTAGACGCGCTCGCTGCCGGTGAGTCGATCCGGCGGCACCACGGGTGATCCGTCGGGATGTCGCGCCGTGGCGCGGACGAGATGCCAGAGTTCGCGGGCGACGCCGTGGATGTAGATGGCGAGTGAAACGCCGCCGTACATGACGACGGCGAAACGGACTTCCCGGACGGGCCGGGTGGAGGGGCTGACGATGGCAGTCATGGGTGGAGGAGGGGCCGGTACGAGGGACGACTTCGCTGCCTGCCGGGAAAGGTCGGTGTCGTGGCATAGTCACGACACGCGCATGAACGGCAGACGCCGCGACGTCGTGCGACGACTTTTCCCTCCAGCGCACCGGTCGCCATCGCGAGGCCGGCGTCAGGGCATGGGGAGTGTGGTGGTTTTACGCCGGCCTGGTGCGGGGTCAAGGATCGGGTCGCGCGGAGGGCGTGTCGCATGGGTGGCAGGCTCGTCGCGGACGGGGGCGCGGTGGCCTCCAGGCGACGGTCGTCGACTCCGGGCCAAGGTGCGGTCGCCTCTCCCGACGACGAGCCCGGCCGCCGCCGTGCCGGAGGTGTCCGACCTGGCTGCCACCCGTTGTCGGGCCAATCGGGGCGAGACCGCGCCGCGGGGTTGCACGTTGGGTCCGGACGTGCAGCATCCGCGCTGTCTGCGATGACCCCCCCGTCACCACCGACAACAGTCGCTCCGTCCGAGATCCGACCTTACGCGAAACGGATCGCGGTGCTGCCATTTGAAAACCTCGGCGGCACGCCTGAGGACGAGCGTCTCGCGCGCGGCTTCCGACAGGACATGATCACCGAGCTGGCGAGGTTTCCCGCCCTCGGCGTGCTGGCGGCGCGTTCCTCCGAGTCGATCGCGGCTGGCGGCCTGGCCGATGCACCGGCGTCCGCGCCAGCCGAGAGCGACTATCTGGTCTCCGGGAGCGTGCGTCGCTCCGGACAGGTCATCCGCGTCGGTGCGCAGCTCGTCGACGCCCGCACCGGCCAGCAACTTTGGGCCGATCGCTACGACCGCCCCGGCGAGGAGGTCTTCAGTATCCAGGATGAAATCACCGCGCGCGTGGCCAATGCGCTCAACGCCCGCCTCGACCAGCAGCACCTCGCCGTCGCGCGCCGGCGGTCGATCACCGCGCTCGCGGCTTACGAGATCTGGCTGCGGGGGTTTGAGTGCCTGCTGCAGGGCAACCTGGCGGCCGACGAGGAGGCGCGCGCGATGTTTCAGCGCGCCCTTGAGATCGACCCGCAGTTTGCCCGCGGACACGCGGGTCTCTCGCTCTCCTACTTCAACGAATGGAGCTGCGACTTCTGGTCGACCTGGGGCGAGAAGGAGCGGCTCGCCTTCGAGCACGCGCGCCGCGCCGAGGCGCTCGATCCGCACGACCAGATCATGCAGGTCATCCTCGGACGCATCGAGCAGTACCGCCGGCGCCACGAGCTGGCCCAGCACCACTTTCAGCGCGCGCTCGCCCTCGCGCCCAACGACGCCGAGACGCTCATCCAGCTCGCGCTCTACGTCGCGTATCAGGGCGATCACGAGCTGGCGGTGTCGATGGTCGAGCGCGGCCTCGATCTCAACCCGCTCTGCCCGCCGTGGCAGTACCCGTATGCGGCCGCCACCTACTTCATCGTGCGCGATTACGAGCGGTGCCTGCGCATCGGCGCGCGGTGCTCGCCCACAGGGTTTACCGACCTGCCCGCCTACTTCGCTGCGGCGCACGCCTACCTCGGCCAGCCGGAGCAGGCTGTCGCCATGCTCGAGCTCTTCGACCAGACATTCGCCGAGCGCATCGCCCCGGGACGGTCGCGCGATCCGCTGGAGCCGGTCGCCTGGCTCTGCCACGTGAATCCCTTCCGCCACGAGGAGGGACTCCAGCACCTTCTCGAGGGACTCCGCCGGGCGCGGGCCATGCGGGGCGACGCGGCTGTCGCGGTGCGCGCGACGACCGGCGAGCCCGATGCGGCGGAGGCGGCCGAGGCGGTGCCGACGGTGCGCCCGTGGCCGATCGCGAACATGTTCCGCCGCGAGGGCGCGCTCTGGATGCTCTGCTACGAAAAGAACGCCGTGCAGATGCCGGAGCTGAAGGGTTTTTGCGACATCGCCCACCTACTCGGGCATCCTGGCGAGGAGTTTCACTGCATGACGCTCGCGGGCCGCGAGGATGCGAGTGGCGCGGCCGCCGGCAGCGAGATGCTCGACGAGCGCGCCCGCCGGGAGTACCAGGCGCGCATCTCGGAGTTGCGAGCGGAGATCGAGGAGGCGTCCGACGCCAATGATCCCGGCCGCGCCGCTCGTGCGCAGGCCGAGCTCGATGCGCTCGTGTCGGAGATCGGTCGCGCCACCGGGCTCGGTGGACGGTCGCGCAAGCTCGGTGACCCCGCCGAGCGCGCCCGCTCCGCCGTGACTTGGCGGATACGCAACGCCGTGAAGAAGATCGGCGCCGCGCATCCGACCCTGGGACGGCATCTCGCGAACTCGCTGCAGACCGGCGTCTTTTGCCGCTACAGCCCCGAGCGCCCGACCGACTGGGAAGTGTAGGCGGGGGGCCGATCGGCCCGGTCGGAAGGTCTCCGGACTCACACTGTGAGGCCCGGACTCACGCCCAAGAGAATGAACAACACGTCCATTCTCCAACCTTCCTCACCATGTGTGTCGCGCACGCCCCCCAGGACGCCATCACCGAGCGCCTTTTCCAGTCCGCCATCGGCACCCTCGAGCTGTTCGGCGTCTATCTCGGCCGCACCCTCGGCCTCTACCGCACGCTCCACGAGCACGGATCGCTCAACCCGGCCGGACTCGCCGATCACGCCCGCATCGCGCCGCGCTACGCCCGAGAGTGGCTCGAGCAGCAGGCTGTCGCGGGTTTTCTCGTCGTCGATCGCGAGGCGACCGACGATGCGGCCCGCACCTATCGGCTGCCTGACGACTATGTCGGCGTGCTCGCCGACGAGGAGCATCCTGCCCATATTGCGCCGTTCGCCCATATGATGGTGGGTGTGGCGCGTGCCCTGCCGCGTGTGGTCGAGGCCTACCGCACCGGCGCCGGCGTGCCCTATGCCGAGTTTGGCGCGGACTTCCGCTACGGGCAGGGCGGGATCAACCGCCCTGCATTCGTGAGCGACCTCACGGGCGTATGGCTGCCGGGGGTGCCCGACCTGCACGAGACCCTGCTGCGCGAGCCCGGGCGGCGTATCGCCGACGTCGGCTGCGGCGCCGGCTGGTCGACCATCGCGCTGGCCCGCGCGTATCCAGACGCTGAGGTCGTGGGTTTCGACCTCGATGAGGCGTCGATCCGCGATGCGGTGAAAAACGCCGCGGCGGCCGGTGTGCGCGTGCGTTTCGTCTGCGCCGACGGGGCCGCCCTCACGGCCGACGGTCCGTTCCACCTCATCACGCTGCTTGAGACCCTGCACGACATGGCTCACCCGGACGAGGCGCTCGCCGCCATGCGCGCGGCGCTGGCACCGGGCGGCTCGCTCTTCATCGCCGACGAGCGGGTGGCGGAGGAGTTTTCCGCCCCGGGCGACGACATCGAGCGCATGATGTACGGCTGGAGCATCAGCCATTGCCTGCCGGTGGGCATGGACGGCGTGCGGGCGCGACCCGTCGGCACGGTCATCCGGCCCGCGACCGTGCGCCGGCTCGCGCAGGCGACCGGCTTCGGTTCCTGCGAAGTCTTGGACATTCCGAACCAGCTCTTCCGTTTCTACCGCCTGCGCGCGGCCTGAGCGTCGCCCGACCCGGACCACGCACCCTCACTCATCCAACCTATGAATACGCGCGAATCGTCCCCCTTCTCCTCCCTCACGCGGCGTCGCCTGCTCGGCGCGCTCATGGTCGGCGCCGGCACCGTCCTCTCCGGTGTGCGGCTCCAGGCCGCCGGCGAACAGCTCAAGCACCGCGGCCGCATCCGTCTCGACCACCGTCGTGACATACCACGTGGCCTCGAGGAGGCGGCGAAGTTTCCGCTCATCGAGGCGCTGGTCGGCCGGCGCGCGCGACGGTTTTCCGTCGGCACAGAACTGCCCGACGGGCCGCTTGCCTACGCGTCCACCGAGCCCGCGCTGCCGCTCGACGATCTCGAGCAGATGCTCGTGCTCACTGCGGCGACTGGAAACACCGGCTGGCACCACATGATCAACCGCAACAAGCGCTACGCCCCGCATCTCGCGAACTACTCGGCCGCGGCCGGCGGACGCACCTTCCCCTCGGCGGCGGGGTTTCACACCACGGAGTTCTTCTATACGGACGACTCGGGTCTCTATTTCCTGCCCACGCGCGACGCGCCCGCGCTGGTCGAGCCGGGTCCGGACGGCTCGTTCGATCTCCACGCGTGGCTCGCCGCGCACAAGTCCCGCGTGCGCAAGCTCTCCGACGGTCGTCTCCACCTCCCCGCCGAGGAACCGTACATGGAGGGACACAACACCTGGTGCGTGAATCGTCCCGGCAGCACGCTGCTCATCCCGGTGGCCGACATCGCGCAGCATACCCTGCTCATCCTCGCGTTCCTCGTGCAGAATGGGTATTGCATTTTCAACGACGTGCACGGCGAGAAGATCCCGGGCATGGAGAAGTTCCGCGACCTGGTCGACGTCGACCACCCATACCCGCTCACCTTCGTCGAGCAGTATGCGCTGACCGAGGCGACGGCCGAGGTCTCGACCGCGTGTTACGCCGGCATGCTCATGCTGCAGGCCATGGGCCTGGGCGGCTGGATGTTCGACGGACTCGATCGGTACAGCGTGCTCGGCGCGAGCGGCAATCCCGAGGTGCCGGGTCTCGGTTTCCAGTATCAGACTCGCGACGACTGGGTGCTGCCGCATGTCACCGGCCGCCCCGGCGTGTTCGAGGGATATTGCCCTCCGCATTTTCCCGACATGCGTGCGGCGGTCGCGGCGATGGTGCAGCGCAAGTTCGGCTCCGGCGGCCCGTTCAACCCGAAGACGCCCGGGCCGTGGAAGGAGAGCTCACGCGTCCGCTCGAGCGCGCAGATGCACGACGCGCATTTCCAGGACTGTGTCGCCACGCAGGCGCAGTACATCTTCGACAAGTGGGGCAAGTTTCCGGGCACGGTGCCCGCGATCTTCATCCTCACCTACCTGCAGGCGCACCATCTCGACCTCGGCTTCTACGACACGAAGTTTGCGCCGGGCGCCTACCTCGAGACGCATGCGCGCCACATGGAATGGTGGCACGGCGGAAGAAACGCCCGCTCGCACCGGCCGGCCGGTTCCTGAGCGGTCGCCGCCATCGGCTCCGCGCGCCGTTTCTCACTGGCGGCGCGCGGCGAGGTGGGTGAACGTCGCGCCATGCAGACCATCGGCGTCCTCGGACTGGGCATCATCGGCGGCGTGTGGGCGCGCCATTATCACGTGGCGGGGATCCTCGCCGGGGCGTGGAATCGCACGCCGCAGCCGGAGTTTCCGCAGTGGAAACTCGCGGCCATCGATGTGGCCCGCGTCGCCGACATCGTGCAAATCGTCGTGGCCGATCCGCCGGCTGTGCGCGGTGTGATCGAGTCCATCCTGCCCGCGCTCGGGCCGGGCAAGATCGTCGTGCAATCGAGCACGATCGACCCGGCGAGCAGCGATGCCTTTCGCACGATGGTGCTGGAGCGCGGCGCGCGCTACCTCGAGGCGCCGTTTACCGGGAGCAAGCCCGCGGCCGAGCAGCGGCAGACCGTGTATTATCTCGGCGGCGACGCGGCGCTCGTTGCCGAACTCGAGCCGGTGCTCGCGCTCGTCTCGGCCACGCGTCTGCATGTGGGCGACCATAAGCAGGCGGCCACGCTCAAGCTCGCGATGAACCTCAATATCGCCGCGCAGATGCAGGCGCTGTGCGAGGCGCTGACCATCACGCGACGCGCCGGCATCACCGACGACATCTTCTTCGGTGCGATCGGGAAGAACGTCAGCTACTCCGGCGTGACCAAACTCAAGGAGCCGAAGCTGCGCGCCGGCGACTACGCCCCGCAGTTCTCGGTGAAGCACATGCTCAAGGACATGAGGCTCGCCTCGGCCATGAACGGCTGCACCGACATGCCGGTGCTCGACGCCGTGCGCGAGGCGCTCGCAGCCGCGGCGCGGGCCGGATTCGCCGACGAGGACTTCTCCGCGCTGATGAAGGTCGTGGGCGGGCGTTGACCGCAGCGGCCTCAGGCCTCGCCGAGGCGGGCCAGGGTGTCGCGGTGTCGCTTCAGGTTGAAGAACGCGAGGATGGCGACGCCGAGCAGGTACCCGACAATCATCACGACGTAGATCGATTCGGGACCAAGCCAGGCACGAAATTCCGGATACAGCCGGGCGCCGCCGGACCGGGCGAGGTTGGAGAGCGCCATGTAGATCGCGAACTGCGTGGCGGCGATGCGGACGCCGCAGACGTTCATGAAGAGCGAGACGGTGGAGATGAACATCCACTGCGAGCCGAGCTGTGTGCCGGCGAGCATGCCGATGGCGAAGGCCGGGTGCGCGAGCGCGGGAATCGAGAAACGCAGGACGACGTAGAGCGCCGCGTTGCAGAGCAGGCCGACGAAGATGCCGCGCCGCGCGCCGATACGGTCGATGACCGGGCCCATGAGCAACCCGACGCCTGCCGCGACGGCCGAGGTGGTCGAGGTCCACTGGGAATACGCCTCGTCACTGTAGCCGAACTGCGTGATCGCCACCTCGGGATGCCAGACCATGCAGATGCCTTCGAGGATGCGGTAGCTCGCCTCGACGCCGACGAGCACGAGGCTCATCGGCAGCAGCAGCAGGCGGACGGTGTCGACGAGCAGGCGACGTGTGTTGCGCTCGGGCACGGGCGCGTCCGGGTGCGCGTGACCCGCGCTCCAGGGGAGCAGGCGCTCGCCGGGCCGTTCGCGCGCGAGCAGCGCGATGGCGCCGACGCAGCCGACCGCGCCGGCCGTAAGCAGGCCCGCGGCCGGGATGCCGTAGGTGTTGAGCAACTTCACAGAGAGCCAGCCGGTCGCCGAGTATCCGGCCACCTGGCCCGCGACCATGAACGCGTTGGCCCGGCCGCGTTCGTCGTCGCGCAGCACCGTCACCGCCATGCCGTCGACCGCGACGTCCTGCATCGCGGCCCAGGTGTTGAGCAGCGTGCAGAGGGCGGTGAGCCACACGAGCTGCGCTCGCGCGTCGTGGAGCAGCACGAGCGACAGGCCGGTCAGGATCATGAGCGACTGCGCGCCGATGACCCACGGGCGCCGCAGGCCCATGGCGGGAAACGCGAAGCGGTCCATGAACGGGCCGGCGATGAGCTTCAGCCCCCACGGCATCGTCACTGTCGCCACGAAACCGGCGACCTCCGCCGGTGAGAATCCCTGCCCGGTCAGCCATGCCGGAAACGCGAGCGAGGTCAGCCCGATCGGGAATCCCTGGCAAAGGTAGAAGAGGGTGAACGCGGCAAAGCGCAGCCAGCGGTGTTCGGAGAGCGCAGGCCAGGTCCGTCCGGGAGTGGGGAGGTCACGCGCGCCGATGAAGGCAGCCACCGGCGCAAACTCAACCGGCAATCCGCCGCGGGCGCGCGCTCGCGGCGCTACTTGCCAAAGAGCACGCGTGCTTCCTCGGTGATGACATTCACGGCCGGGTGCGTGATGCGGCGCTCCGCGGTGATGGCGTGAAACTCCACGCGGCAACGGTCGCTCTCGCCGATCGCCCGCAGGCCGAAGCGCGCGCTCGCCTCGTCCGACACGACCGAGGGCAGTGCGATGAACCCCCGCCCCTCGGCGGCGACCACTTTCATGAGCGCGGCGTCCTCGAAATCGGCCACGACCTGCGGCCGCACGCCGATCTCGAGAAACCACTTCTCCAGCGAGCGCCGCAGCGCGGTCGATTCCGCTGGCAGCAGCGCCGGCGCGTCCTGCAGTGAGCCCGGAAAACCCCGGCGCAGGCGTGTCGCGAGCGCCGCGGTGGCGAAGAAGGTGATGCCGGACTCGCCGAGCTTGTGGTCGAACACGCGGATGCGATGGCTGCTCGAGGCCGGCTCGTCGACCAGCACGATGTCGAGGCGGTGCGCGGCGAGCTGGGCGAGCAGGTCCTCGATCTTTCCCTCGCGGCAGATCACGTGGACCGTGCGCGGCAGGGTGAACACGGGCTTGAGGATCTCGTGGGTCACGAGCTTGGGCACGGAGTCGGCCACGCCCACGTGCAGGCGCAGGGCCTGCGCGGACGGGCGCTGCTTGATCGCGTTGGTCAGCTCGCGGCCGAGCGCGAAGATCTCGTCGGCGTAGCGCAGCGCGATCTGGCCGGCGTCGGTGAGCACGTTGGACCGGCCCTGGCGCCGGAAGAGTTTCTCGCCGAGCGTATCCTCGAGTTCGCGGATCTGCGCGGAGATCGAGGGCTGGGAGACATGCAGTTTTTCCGCGGCCTGCCGCAGGCCGCCCTCGCGCGCCACGGTCCAGAAGTAGCGCAGGTGGTGGTAGTTCAGCCAGTCGTCCATGTTTCCTGGTTTAGGAATAAGCTAAGTGAGCCTGAGAAACGTCGTATTAGCCGAATCGGGCGGGCAAGGCTATTCTCCGCGGCGTCGCAGGCCGGGGCGCTCCGTCCCGGTCGGGCACGACGGCTTCAGTCACGCACCACCACTCTCCTTCACCACCATGACCATCTGGATCCTCTTCGGCGCCACCCTGGCGCTCTCCCTCTGGGCGGCGGCGCGCGTGCGCTCCACCTACAACAAGCACAACCAGGATCCCGTCCTCTCCGGCATCACCGGGCGCGAGGCGGCGGAGTTCATCCTGCGCCGGGCCGGTATCCGCGATGTCGAGATCGCCGAGCAGGACGGCTTGCTCAGCGACCACTACGACCCGATCCACAAGCGGCTCGTCCTCTCCACCGCGAACTACCACGGCGCCACCGCCGCTGCGCTCGGCGTCTCCGCGCACGAGTGCGGGCACGCCATCCAGCATGCGCGCGCCTACAAGCCGCTGATGTGGCGCATGGCCGCAGTCGGCGCCGCCACGTATGCGAACCAGATCGTCCTCTGGCTGCCGCTCATCGGCATGTTCACCGGTCTGATCCAGCCGCTGACGGGTGCGCTGATCATGGCGGCGGCCTGGGGCGTCATCGCGCTCTTCAATCTCGTGACGCTGCCCGTCGAGTTCGACGCGTCGCGCCGCGCGAAAGCCGTGCTCGGCGAGCTCGGTATGATCCAGCCCGGTGCCGAGGCACTCGCCGTGCGCAAGGTGCTCGATGCCGCCGCGTGGACCTACGTGGCCGCCTTCATCACCTCGCTCGTCTACCTCATCTGGCACCTCCTGCCGCTGCTCACCGGCCGCGACCGCGAGTGATTTCGCGGCCGCCTCACCACCACCCGATCAGAGAAACCTCCAACGCCACGCCGCCCCATGAAACTCACCATCCGTCACCGCCGCCTTCGTTCCTTTCACGCGCTCGACTCCATGGTCGAGAACCAGCTCTTCGCGCTGGCCGAGCTCGCCCGTATCGAGGACGCGAGCGTGGTGCTCGAGCACCGCACCGAGGAGAGTCCGGCCTACCGCGCCGAGGTGCGCATCGCCGTGCCCGGCCCGGACCTGAGCGCCGAGGCGGTCGACCACACCGTCGCCAACGCCTTCCGCCGGGCCGTGACCGAACTCGAAAGCAAGCTGCGCGAGCGCGCCGACCGGCGTGAGCGTCGCACCATCGCCCACCGCAAACACGAAGCCAACTTCCGCATCGGGCGGAGAAGCCGCTGACCCGGCCACGCCGATCCGCCCGGGCGGTGGCGCATGCGCCCCGTCCGGGCATCGCGGTTTTTGAAACCAGGAAATCCCGCACCATGAAATGGTCCTTCAGCATCGGTCGCTATCTCGGCATCGATCTGCGTATCCACGCCACGTTTCTGCTCCTGCTCGCCTTCCTCACCGGCGCGCAGTGGCTGCAGACGGGCTCCGCGGTCGCGGCGCTCGGCGGCCTGGCGTTTTTCTCCGCGCTGTTTGTCTGTGTCGTGCTGCACGAATACGGGCACGCCCTTGCGGCCCGGCGTTTCGGCGTGGGCACGCGCGACATCACGCTGCTGCCGATCGGCGGCGTGGCGCGGCTCGAGCGCATGCCCGAGTCGCCGCGCCAGGAGCTGTGGATCGCGCTCGCCGGCCCGGCCGTGAACGTGGTGATCGCCGCGCTCCTTGCGGTCTGGCTCGGAGCGACGGGACAGGTCGCGGCTCTGGCCTCCTTTGATCCCGTCGAGGGCTCCTTCGCGGCGCGGCTGCTCGCGGTGAATCTCTTCCTCGTCGCCTTCAACCTGCTGCCGGCCTTCCCGATGGACGGCGGCCGGGTGTTGCGTGCGGTGCTCGCGATGCGCCTCAATCACGCGCGCGCCACGCGCATCGCGGCCAACGTCGGCCAGGGCATGGCGATCGTCTTCGGCGTGCTCGGCCTGTTCGGCAACCCGATGCTGATTCTCATCGCGCTCTTCGTCTGGATCGGTGCGGCCGAGGAGGCCTCCGCCGCCGAGCTGAAGGACACGCTGCGCGGGCTCCCCGCGCGCGAGGCCATGCTCACGGATTTTCTCACCCTTGATGCGCGCGACACGATCGGCGACGCCGCGCGCCTGCTCCTGGCCGGGTCGCAGCGCGACTTTCCCGTCATGGAGGGCGCGGGCGTGATCGGCATCGTCACCCACGACCGGCTCTTCCGCGCGTTGCGCGAGTCCGATCCGCATGCGAGCGTCGTCACGATCGTGGATCGCAGCTTCGACATCGCCTCCGCGGACGAGCCGCTGGAGGACGTGCTCGGCCGGCGCGATCCGGAGCGCTGCGGCGTCGTGCCCGTCTACTCGGGTGTCCGCCTCGTCGGACTGATCACTGCGGACAACGTCGGCGAGCTCTTCATGGTGCGCTCCGCCCTCGCCGCGCGCCGGCCGCCGGGCTCGCCGCCTCCGCTCCCGCGACCCTACGTCCGCTTTGCCTCCCCGGCGCGCCGCGAGCCGGTGCTTTCCTGAACAACATGAGTCAACATCCCTGGCTTTGGATCGGTTTCCATCTCTTCGTCTTCGCGATGCTCGCGATCGATCTCGGCGTGTTCCATCGCAAGGCGCACGTCGTCTCGTTCCGCGAGTCGCTCACCTGGACGGTGGTGTGGATCACGCTGGCCCTGCTCTTCAACTTCGGCATCTGGCACTTTCGCGGTGAGCAGCCGGCGCTCGAGTTCCTGACCGGTTACCTCATCGAGTATTCGCTGAGCATGGACAACGTGTTCGTGTTCGCGCTGCTCTTCTCCTACTTCGGCGTGCCGCAGGAGTACCGGCACCGCGTGCTCTTCTGGGGCGTGCTCGGCGCGCTCGTCATGCGCGCGATCATGATCGGCCTCGGCGCGGCACTGATCGCGAAATTTGCCTGGATCATCTGGATCTTCGGCGGCTTCCTTATCCTCACCGGCATCAAGATGCTGGTGAAGCGCGACGAGGAGATCCACCCCGAGCGCAATCCGGTGGTGCGGCTCTTCAAGCGTTTCGTGCCGATGACGCCGGACTACCAGGGCCAGAGTTTCATCGTCCGCCAGGCCGGGCGCTGGTTGGCCACGCCGTTGTTGCTCGTGCTCGTGCTCGTCGAGGTCTCGGACTTGATCTTCGCCGTCGACTCGATCCCCGCGATCTTCGCGGTGACGCGCGACCCGTTCATCGTCTACACGTCGAACGTCTTCGCCATCCTCGGCCTGCGCTCGCTCTACTTCGTGCTCGGCGGTGTGATCGACAAGTTCCACCTGCTCAAGCTCGGCCTGGGCGTGGTGCTGGTCTTCGTCGGCGTGAAGATGCTCCTCGGCCACACGGCGTGGAAGATCCCCACCGCCGCGTCGCTCGTGGTCATCGCCCTCGTGCTCGGCGCCTCGATCGGCCTCTCGCTGCTCTTCCCGAAGAAGGTCGCTCCAGCGCACTGAACCCCTCCGCACCATTGTCATCCAATGGATGACAATGGCGCGAGGAGCGGCGCGGCCTCCGCGTGGCCGCGGGGCGGGCGGAAGGGCCACATCAGGCTCAAGAGGCACACGAGGTCGGAGGCCTACCGCCTGAGCCTTCCGTGCCTCCTATGGCCATTTCAGCCGAGGCTCAGACCGGGAGCGCCGGGTAGTCGGTGTAGCCCTTGGCCCCGCCGATATAGAGGTGGGCGTCGTCGAGTGGGTTGAGCGGCGCGTTGAGCAGGAAACGCCGCGGCAGGTCGGGATTGGCGAGGAAGGCGGTGCCGTAGACGATGGCGTCGGCCAGGCCGTCGGCGATGGCCTGCTCGCCGGTCTCGCGCGTGAATCCGCCGTTGCGCAGGAGCGGACCTTGGAAGTGGGCGCGGGCAATCTTCGCGAGTTCGACCTCCTCGGGCGTCATGCCGCCGTCGTGGCGCAGCTCGAGGTGGCCGAGGCGGCGGCGCTGGCACTCGATCGCGACGTGGCGCACGAGCCCGGCGGGGTCGGAGTCGACCATGTCGTTGAAGGCAACGCGCGGCGAGATGCGCACGCCCACGCGGTCGGCGCCGAAGATGCCGATGGCGGCGTCGATGGTCTCGAAGAGGAAACGCGCGCGATTGGCAATCGAGCCGCCGTAGGCGTCGGTGCGGTCGTTGACGCCGTCACGCAGGAACTGGTCGATGAGGTAGCCGTGCGCGCCGTGCAGCTGCACGCCGTCGAAACCGGCAGCGCGGGCGTTTTCCGCCGCGAGGCGGAAGTGCTCGATATAGAGGGGAATCTCCTCGGCGCGCAGCGGGCGCGGCACGGGATAGGGGCGGCGGCCCTTGGGTGTGTGGATGTGGTCGTTGCGGATGGGTTTGTCCGAGGAGGAGACGGGCTGGGTGCCGCCGTTGTTTTCCTCATGCGTGGCCCGCCCGGGATGCCAGAGCTGCATGAAGATGCGTCCGCCGGCGGCGTGCACCGCCTCCGTCACGCGACGCCAGCCTGCGATGTGCGCGGGTGAGTGGATCGAGGGCTGACGCAGCCAGGCCTGCGAGTCGGGCGACACCATCGTGGCATCGGTGAAGAGCAGGCCCCCGGAGGCGCGTTGCACGTAGTGCTGCACGACGAGGTCGGTGGGCACGTTGTTCGCATCGCAGCGCGTGCGGGTGAGCGCCGCGAGGAAGACGCGGTTGGGAACGGACAAGGAGCCGAGTTGGAAGGGCGTGAGCAGGTGCATGCGGTGCAGATGAAGAAGGGGCGCAAGCAAGTCGTGCGCGTGGCGAAGTCAAATGGCGGACGATGTTGGCGGTCGACGCGGGCATGGAGTTGCCACTGCATGGAGTAAGTCCGCATCACCATGGTCGACCCCCGGAAAACTGCGCCGTGTTTTGCCGAGAGGGGCTCGGTCGACACGCACGCTGAAGCCTTCATCAAGCGTCTGTTCGACGAGATGGCGCAGACCTACGGGCTCGTGAACATGATCTCATCCCTGGGTTTCGCCTACTTCTGGCGGCGCCGGGCGGTGCGGGCGCTGCCGGGTTCCGCGCATGTGGTCGCCGATATTTTCCACACTGCGGGATTCAAGGTGACCTTCGCGCGTCAGTTCTTCGGCAGCGCCACGCAGGTGATCGGGTGTCGCATCGGGTAGTTTCGCCAACGTTCACTGCTGCCCGCGACGGCGAGGCGCGCGCCCCTTGACCTGCAGTCGACGTGCGCCGTTGACGGTGCGAGATTCCCACCATGCCCATGGAAATCAAGGCCCGCGACCTCATCGCCGCCGGCTGGCACGAAGGCCGCCGGCTCGGCGCGGCATTGCGCCGGGCGCGCGAGCTCGAGGCGGGCGGCATGGCGCGCGAGCCGATGTTCGCCGAACTCGAGCGCGAATTTCCCAAGCAACTCGCGGTGATCCTGACGCGGCATGAGCCGGCGCCGCTGGCCGAGGCGATCGAGGCGGAGAACGATGAGGAGAAGGCCAACCTGGCGGCCGTGCGCGCCCGCATGCGCGAGCTGTTGCACGTGCCGGTCGTCCAGCGCGGTGTCGTCATGCCCGATGCGTGTCCCACCAGTCCGGTGCGTGCCACCATCCCGGTGGGCGGTGGTATCGAGGTGGCGAATGCCATCATCCCCGGCGCGCACTCGGCCGACATCTGCTGTTCGATGTTCGCCACCTTCTTCCCGGCCAATCACCCGACCGGAGAGCTGATGGACCAGCTCCAGAAGACCACGCATTTCGGCGCCGGCGGACGGCCCCGCGGCGACCAGTGGACCTCGCCCGTGCTCGAGGAGCCGGTGTGGGACAACCCCTTCCTGCGCGACCTGCACAGCCGCGCACGCGACTTCTTGGGCACCCAGGGCGACGGCAACCACTTCGCCTACGTCGGGCATATCAGTTTCTCGGATGCGCAGCGTGCGGCGCTCGAGGCCGTCGGCTACACCGAGCTCGCGCAGTGGATCGAGCGCCGCGACGGCGTGTTCAACGTGCTCGTGACGCACCACGGCTCGCGCGGCCTCGGCGCCGACGTCTACAAACGCGGGCAGGTCGCGGCGGAGAAGTTTTGCCGCGAAAACGCCAAGGACATCCCGGACGCCGCCGCGTGGCTGCCGTATGATTCGCCCGAGGGTCGCGACTACTGGGACGCGCTGCAGTACGTCTCGCGCTGGACGCGCGAAAACCACGCGCAGATCCACGCGGCTTTTCTGCGTCGCATCGGCCAGCGCCCGCTCGTGCAGGTCGGCAATGAGCACAACTTCGTCTGGAAGCGCGGTGACGCCTTCTTCCACGGCAAGGGTGCGACTCCGGCCTGGCGCAGCACCGATCCCGGACGAGAGGGCCAGCCTCTGCTCGGCCTGATCCCGCTGAACATGGCGCGCGAAATTCTCGTCGTGCTCGGCGCGGACAACGAGGCCTTCCTCTCCTTCTGCCCGCACGGCGCGGGCCGCAACCGCTCGCGCTCGGCCACGCTGCGCGAGTTCAAGGACGCCGACGGCGAGCTCGACGCCGGCCGCGTGCAGGAGGCGATCACACGCGAGACGCGCGGCCTGGATATCCGCTGGTTCTGCGGCGCGCCGGATCTCTCGGAGTCACCGCTCGGCTATAAGGATGCGACCAAGGTGAAGGCGCAGATCGCGCAGTTCGGCCTCGCGCGCGTGGTGGGCGAGATCCAGCCGCGCGGCTGCATCATGGCTGGCGAGCAGGAGGAGCCGTATTGGGCGAAAGCGCGCCGCGAGAAAAAGGCCGCGCACAAGGCGGCGAGGCGCGAGGGGCGCGACGAGGCAGGCGACGAAGACTGATCCAGATTCAAGCAAGTTAGCCGCAAGGAACGCAGAGAGCACAGAGATCAAGGCACAGGCCTCTTTGTGCTCTCGGTGTTCTTTGCGGCCAAATCTCCGAGAGCACAGTCCACCGTTCGCACGGCCGTCGGCCTTGCGGTTCGTTCGCATCCGGATCACGTCTGACCCATGCGCGTCCTCTTCATCGGCGGCACCGGGATCATTAGCACGGCGTGTACGCGCCTCGCGGTGGAGCGCGGCTTCGATGTCACGTTGCTCAACCGCGGCCAGCGCGGTGCGATGCCGGGGACGCGTCAGCTCATCGGTGACATCAACGATCCCGCCTCGGCCGCACGCGCGCTCGGGGACGAGCGCTTCGACGTGGTGGCGGATTTCCTCACCTTCACGCCGGAGCAACTCGAGCAACGTCTCGCGCTCCTGCGCGGACGCGTGGGGCAATATCTCTACATCAGCTCGGCCAGCGCCTACCAGAAGCCGGTCACGCACTACCTCGTGACGGAGTCGACCCCGCTCGCGAATCCATTATGGGACTACTCACGCAACAAGATCGCTTGCGAGGACCGGCTCATGCGCGCGCTGCGCGAGGAGAACTTTCCGGTCACGATCGTGCGGCCGTCCTTCACCTACGGCGAGACGGTCATCCCGCTCGCGGTCAACAGCTGGCCCATGCCCTACACCGCGATCGACCGCATGCGCCGCGGCGCGCCGGTCATCATTCCGGGCGATGGCACCTCACTGTGGACGCTTACGCACAACAGCGATTTCGCGAAAGCCTTCGTCGGTCTTTTCGGCCACCAGCAGGCGATCGGGCAGCCCTTCCACATCACCTCGGACGAGGTGCTGAACTGGAACCAGATCTACGAGGCCGTGGCCGAAGCGGCGGGCGTGGCGAAGCCGAACTTCGTGCACATCGCCTCCGACTTCATCACGGCCTGCCTGCCGGGCGCGCTCGGCGGGCTGCAGGGCGACAAGGCCAACTCCGTCGTCCTCGACAACACGAAGATCAAGCGCTTCGTCCCCGACTTCGTGGCGACCACGCGTTTTCGCGACGGCATCCGCCGTTCGATCGCGTGGTACGATGCCGACGTCTCGCGCCGGCAGATCGACGCGCCGGCCAACGCCGCGTGGGACGCGCTCGTCGCCGCTTATCAACGGGGCTTGGACGCCGCTGTGCGTGATCTTGGGCCGGCTCGCGCGGCCTGGGGCGGCGGGTGATGGCCGGGAGGCGCATGTCGCCCCCGCTCATGTTCATGACGTAACCGCACGGCGCTCCATCCACCGTGAGAACGGTCCGTACTTGGACGACCGCCGGTTCAGCGACAGAGGCGTCCCGCACCGCAGGAGTACCTCCGTCAACGCGGCGACGGCGGGAATCCAACGATTCATCCTATGACTCCTTTTGTCTTGGGCGGGGGACCGCGGTAGAGGCTAGCGCCTGGGCTGTGGGACTGCATATCCGATCTCGGTGCGGTGACAGGGTGTCGGATATGGGGGGAACTCCCTGGGGC
>JACSRI010000041.1 GCA_014879845.1 Opitutaceae bacterium | reverse complement strand
AAGACCCCCGCCGGGGTGTGCGCGATCATCCAGGCCAGCGCCGCGTAGGGCAGCGGGTGCATCGTGAGCGCGGGTTCGTCGCCCCGCAGGTCCGCGAGCAGGCCGCGGTCGGCTGCGAGGATCGCACGAGCCGCCTGCCCGCGCGTCCACAGATACTGCGCGTAGACGAGGCAGCGGTGAAAAAAATCGGCGCCGCGGTCGCCGCCCACCTCATGCAGGAGACGCCAGTCCAGCTCGGCGCCGCGCTCCAGG
Source organism: Opitutaceae bacterium (assembly GCA_014879845.1). GTDB lineage: Bacteria > Verrucomicrobiota > Verrucomicrobiia > Opitutales > Opitutaceae > JAEWQP01. Next base: position 4,845 of record JACSRI010000041.1, on the reverse strand, counting down.
GCGGGCAGATGCGGACATGCGGGCAGGGTGTCGGGCGGTGGGCTCATGTCGCGGGGCAGGGTGCCCGATCTCGCGGACCGCTCCAGCTGTTTCGTCTTGGCCGGGCGCGTCCCTCGGCGACAAGCTCTGCGCACCGTGCCCGACACCGCCGCGCCCAAGCCCGACCCCGGACCTGTCTACGAGGCCAAGGGTTGGCGCGCGCCGTTGCTCTGGCTCGCCAGCTTGGTCGTGCGCTTCTGGTGCCGCACGCTGCGTGTCGACTGCGACCTGGCCGCCCTGCACGCCCATCGGGCTGATCCCGCGCCGGTCACGATGATGATGTGGCACAACCGGCTGTTCATGGTGCCCTGGCTCGCCCGCGTCGCCTGGCCGGGGCGGCCGGTGTACGGCCTGGTCAGTGCGAGTCGCGACGGCGCCAATCTCGCCCGCTTTTTTGACTATGTCGGCATGCGTGTGGTTCGTGGCTCCAGCAGCCGATTCGGACGGGAGGCCCTGCGCGAACTTATCGCCGTCCAGCGGGCCGGCCACGATATCGCCATCACCCCCGACGGTCCCCGCGGTCCCCTCTACCAGCTCAAGGCCGGCGCCCTCATCGCCGCCCGGCGCACCCGCGCTCCGATCCTGCTCCTGGGCGTCGACTACCAGAACGCCTGGCGCCTGCGCAGCTGGGACCGGTTCTGCATTCCCAAGCCCTTTTCCCGCGTCGTCATCCGCCAGGCCCTCATCGCGACTCAGTCCGTTCCGGCCGGTCGCCAGGGCCTCGAGTCTCTGCGCTGCCGGCTGCTCGAACTCAGCGGCGAATCCCCGGCAGCTTGGCCCGCGTCATCGGAACCCGAAGACGACGAGGGCGCGGTCGCCTGAACCGCCGCGTGCCTTCCCTCATGCCTCGGGCTCCGCGCCCGCCCGCGCGACGTGGTGCAGCATGCGCTCGAGTCGACCACCCACAACCGCCGCGGAATAGACGTCGAGCACCTCGCGGTAGGCGCGCTCAGTGAGCGCGTCGAGCAGCGCCCGGTCGGTCGAGAGCCGCAGGATCTTCTCCGCACAGTCCGAAGGGTCGCCGGTCCGGAAGGTGAGTGCGTTGTCGGTATTGCGCACGACGTCGTTGGCGCTGCCTTCCGGAGTCGCGATCACCGGCACGCGCGCCGCCATCGCGCGCACGAGCACCAGCGGAAACGCGTCCGGCTGCCGCGCCGTGTGCAGGAAGATGTCGTAGCTCGGATAGAGCATCGCCACGTCCTCGATCGACGCGTGGCGCACCGTCACCGCCCCACCGAGCTGGGCGTTGCGCACGTAGTCACGCACGCGCGCCTCCATCGTCACATCGCCCCGCCCGAAGATATCCAACGAGAATCGCATCTCGCCTTGGTGTCGCAGCTCCTGCACCGCCTGGATCGCCGTGAGCGGATCGTGGTCCGCATCGAGGCGCCCGATCCAAAGCAATCGGCGCAACTCATCGCGCCGTTGCGGAGCCGGATGGATCTCCTCGCGCCCGAGGCAGTGGGGGAGCACCTCCGTGCCGTCCACATCGAAACCCGCCAGGCGCACGGAATCGCGCAGGGTGCGCGACGCGAAAAATCCCGGCCGCATCGGCAACCCGTGGGGGCGGTCGGCCGGATGCACCCGCAGGATCGCCGGGGCCAGGCGCAGCTCGCGCAGCATCCTGCGAAATATCTTCTGGTCGAGCGGCAGCGGAGCCGCCCACCACCAATACCAGGGATCGTCACGCAGCCGATGCCGCGGCCAGCTGTCCAGCACCGCGTAGACCGTGCGCACCCGCCGTCGCCGCATCTCCCACAACAACGAGTGCGACAACCCCGCCATCGTCCAAATCACGACCAGATCCGGAGCCAGTTGCTCGAGTTCCTCGATCAGCACCCGGCGATTGTGCCGTTGCGTCAGATACAGGCGGCCGAAATCGCGGGGCCCGGTCGGCGCAAACAGACGCAGCCGCCGGTTCACGTGCGGCTCGTGGTCGGGCACATTCGGCAGGGTCTGGTCCGAGGTTAGGACCCGGTTGACGTGATTGCGTATCGCCAGCTCGCGCACCAGGAGCGCGCATTGTCGTTCGGCGAGTCCCGTCGAGAAAGGCGGGTAGAAATTGGTCAGGTGGAGCAGCTTCACGGGCACGCGCGCTGGGCAGCGGGGAGCGACGCGATAGTATGGACGCCGCCGCCGCGGACGCGAGCGTTTCACTCCTCCCATCGACCGCCCGTCCATCGATCCGCCAAGCCGCCCCGCCCGCGCCAGGATCGGCGCCGCGGCCGGTCCGGCTGCACGCCGGCTGCGAGGAAGAAAGACCCGACGCGCGCCGCCAGTCCCGCGTTCACCAAAAGGAGCCGGCCGCTCCGCGCGAGGCGAAGCGGCCGGCGAGTCTTTCTGGAAGCCTGGATCGCGGGCGGCAGCCGGAGACCTGGACTCAGTGTCAGAGTGCGGGCGAGATGGTGTTTTCCACACCGACCTCGGCCACGTAATCCTCACCGGCGGACCACCGCTCATCATTGATGAGTACCTTGTAGGCAAACGGCCGGGAAGCCGCCGCGGTGGACCACGTCCATTGATCCGACGCCACGCAATCCATGGGCACGCCCTTGTCCCAGCTCAGCCCCGGGCCTTCGCCGCGGATGAAAAGCAGGTTGCCGAAACCGACATCGGTCCGCGCCACGACGACCGTAAGGCCGGCGGTGGCGGGAACGGGCTTCTTCTCGGCCGTCTTCTTCGCCGGCTTGGGAGCAGGCGTCGAGGCGGGGGCGGCCTTGGCGGGGGCCTTCTTCGCTACAGTTTTCGCGGATGGGGCCTCCGAGGTGGTCGCTTTCTTCATGGTTCGTTTTCTCGTTTGGATGGTTGATGCACGGCACGCATGCGTCTGTGAACCCGCATGAGCGCCGCCGCAGTCTGAAGCTGCCGGCGTGCCGCCGGGCCAGCAACAGCATTCTCCCGAGACGGCGGGTTGAAGCAGTCTTACACCGCTCGAAAAAGAGGTTTACTCGCGGCAAAAAACCCGCAACGTCGCCCTTCCTCTTTTGGATTGGGGCTGTAGCTCAGTTGGAAGAGCGTCTCGTTCGCAATGAGAAGGTCGTCGGTTCGATCCCGATCAGCTCCACCAAATCCCGTGTCGCCCGCACACCCTGCGAAGGGGCACCTCGCATAGCCCCCTCATCTCGACCGCCCCGCCGGGGCCGTGCCTGCGCCCGAACCGCGAAGGGTCGTGCCGTCCGCCTTCTGGGCGTGCTGTTCGTCGTGGCCCATTCCCACCACGAGGAGGCCATCGTGTGATCCTCGGAGGCGTGCCCGAGTATGCCCGCGCGGCCGGGTCTGGCTGTGCTTGAGCGATCGGGCAGCGAACTCCTGGAATCGCGATCATCAACGCATTGACGCCAGCCGTCGTGTGTCTGAGAGTTCTCTGGCCGGTTCCCCGACCGGTCCGAACCATACCACCCGATGTGCGCCACCCCTGGGCACATGGCGCCTCGGCCGAACCAATCTGCCGCCGGCGAACCCACTGCGACGCGCCCCATCCCTTTCGCGGCTCCCCCGCACGCGGATCCAAGGTGATGCACGCCGATGGCGGCAGCTTGCCACCGAACCAGTATCCCACCTCCCCTACGAGAGCCCCCGGTACGAAGAACCGAACAAATTCAAATAACCTCGCTAAGACCCTTCTTAGTTTAGCCTAAACATCGTTGGACAAAGGCAATGAACCCTAAAGATATTCAACTACTCACGGTAAACCGGCAAACGAACGAGGCTGAGATCACATCCCTCGATCTGTGGATCCGTAAGGATCTGGATCTCTATTGTCGTCGAGACAAGGACACCAAACTTGAATGGCTGATTGTCTCAGCGCACGATTCGCTAGACGAAGCACGCGCAGCTCACGAGGCCTTCTCAAAAGAGGATGGAGAGCTATGATTGGTCGAGGACTTGAACGGCTGTCCAAGATGTCATTCGGTGAGGGTCTGATGGCACTTGGTGCTACGCTCGTCTTTCCGATTTGGTTGGTGGTCGGCGGAGTGATCTGGGCCGCACTCTGGTATCTCGGCCTGAAGTCTGAGCCACTTGCTTGGGTCATTCTTGCTGGCGCATACTTCTATCAGCTTTGCTACATGGCTGCGACAGATTCCGGACGCTTTAGTGGAGAAGAGTAGGTAGAACACAGGCATGTCCAACCAAGCGCTACAGACAACCCCGATAACGCGCAGCGTGTTCGAGAAGACTATTGAGTTCGGACGTCCTCAGCGGGGTGTCTGAGCTTCATCGTTCGACAAGGCAGGAACGATCCTGGTTCAAGGCACGGCATGCGCGAGTCACCACGCTCCATGATAGTTTGCTCCCGCAGTGCAGTCGCATGGCGCAAGGACTCGTCGGTCGGTTCGCCGCGTTCTACCATTCACCTTTCCGTCTTCGTGGCCCATAAGGAAGCCACTCTGTTCACGTCACTGCGACCTGACGCCAAGGAGAGGAATCGTTCTCGCGAGGCGTTCGCGGCACCATCGCAGACTGCTACGCTCCGAGCAGCTAGGCAGACTGCGATGGTGCTTCATTCGTTCCCGTCACCGGCATGCTGTGAAGAATCGAACCTGAAGGCTCAACGGGAGTTCGTAGCTCTGGGCATCGTCTGCGCGCGGCAAAGCCGTGCTCGACCATGCCCGCAACGGCGAGCGCACCCGAAGGAAAAGTTCGCGCCCGCCAATCTCCAATCCGGAGCCTTTCAGTCTTCGAACCCCATGGAATCCAAACCGTCGAACCAGGCGCTACAGACAACCCCGGTGACGCGCAGCGTTTACGAGAAGACTATCGTGTTCGGACGTCCCCAGCGGGGTGTCTGAGCTTCATCGTTCGGCA
>JACSRI010000154.1 GCA_014879845.1 Opitutaceae bacterium | reverse complement strand
GGTGGCGGTTCGAGCGAGCAGGGCTCGACCATGACCGTGACGGCCACCGCGACCAATGACTTCTGGGGCGACCTGACTGCGCAGCTGCAGTCGCTGCTGACGGAGTCGGGCCGGGTGACGATCAACCGGCTCGCCGGCACCGTCCTGGTCTCCGACTCGCATCGCAACATCGAGACCGTGGCGGAGTTCCTCGCCTCGGTCTCCGACCGCGTCGTCCGCCAGGTCGATCTGGAGGTGCAGATCTATGAGGTCGGATTCAGCAACGCCCGGCAGGTCGGGGTGAACTGGTCGCGTGTGGCCGATGGACTGCGCACGCAGTTCGGCACGGACTTGATCGTGACAAAGAGCGCCTACGGACCTGATCCGCTTCCGTTCGGCATTCAGCTGACGCAGGACTTCAATGGCGAACAGGTCACCGCCACGATCGAGGCCCTCGAGCAACAGGGCGACGTGCGCGTCGTCTCCAAGCCACGGCTACGCACGCTCAACAACCAGCCCGCCGTGGTGCGCGTGGGCCAGGACCTGCCGGTGTTTCTGAAGGAGTCGCTCGCGTCCACCGGGGACAACCCGGTGATCACGGAGAACTACACCGTCCAGAACGTCACCATCGGCACCATGCTCTCGATCACCCCGCAGATCTCGGCCGATGGCGTGATCACCCTCGACCTCACTCCGGCGGTGACCCGCTTTGTGCGTTATGAGTCGGCCGACCGGTCCATCGATTCGCCCAACGCTCCCGTCATCGACGTGCGCCAGGCCACCTCGCTGGTGCGTGTGCGCGATGGCGATACGATCGTCATGGGCGGCTTGGTGCAGGAGGGATCGACCTCGACCGTCCGCAAGATTCCCGTGATCGGTGACATCCCGCTGGTGGGCAAACTGTTCCGGGGAGAAGTCGTGCAGAAGGAGACCACCGAGCTGATCTTCTTCCTCACGCCGCGGATCGTGTCCACCGAGGGATCGCTGGCCGCGCGCGGGGTCGCGACGCCGCCACCGGCGGAGCCTCTTCCCGCCCAGGCGGAGGCGCCCGCCGGCCCGGGCGAGACACAGAAACCGGTCAGGCAGCACCGGAAATAGCCGAATAAGCAGTCAAACGCCCCGCCCTTGGGGTTTTCCCGTCACTTCCACCGGCCGTCATGATCATCCAGACCTTCAGAGTTCTCCTCGTTGAGGACGAGTTGGTCACGGCCAAGATCACCGAGCGCATCCTCACGCGCCGGAGCAGCGGGCGCTACGCGGTCACGCATCGCGCCAATCTCGAGGCCTCGATCTTCGCGCTGCGCAACGACGACTACGACATCGTCCTGCTCGACCTCAACCTGCCCGATAGCCAGGGCCTGGATACGCTCATGCGTGTGGTCGAGACCGCACCCGAGGTCGCCGTCATCGTGCTGACCGCGACGGAGAACGACGAGCTGGGCATCCGCGCCGTGCAGCTCGGCGCGCAGGATTTTCTCGTCAAGGGCGGCTTCAACGAGAGTTCGCTCCAGCGCTCCATCCTCTACTCGATCGAGCGCCACCGCATGCAGCGCACGATCCGCCAGCTCGCGGTCATCGACGAGCTGACCGGGCTTTACAACCGCCGCGGCTTCAACTCGCTCAGCCCCGACGTGGTTGCGCGCGTGCAGAAGGGCGACTCGCGCGGCTACATCTGCTACTTCGACCTCGACCGCTTCAAGCAGATCAACGACGAACTCGGCCACGCCAAGGGCGACGAGGCGTTGACCGAATTTGCCGTCAACCTGCGCGAGGTCTTCCGCAAGGACGCGCTGCTCGTGCGCCTCGGAGGCGACGAATTTCTCGCCATGGGCGTGGAGGCGCGGGCCGGCCAGGTCGACGACACGCTCCAGGCCCTGGAGGTCGTTCTGAGCGTGCGCAATGCGCGCGACACTTCCGGCTACTCGCTCGAGACCAGCTACGGCGTGACCTACTTCGACGCCGCCTCCCGGAAGTCGCTCGACGAACTCCTCGCCGAGGCCGACGCCGCCCTCTACGAGACCAAACAGCGCCGCCGCCGCGAGCGAGGCCTTGCGCCGCGCGATGCCGCCCGCGCCACCGCATGACCCCGCACACCGACATCACCGGCCTCGACGCCGGTTATGAGATCGCCGCGCGCATGCGCCTGGCCTGCGAAGCGCACGACCCGACCATCGTCGGGCACCTCGACCACGTCACACATTGCGCCTGTGAACTCGCGCGCCTCGCCGGGCTCGACGACACACGCGTGCTGGAGATCTATTACGCCGCGCCGCTGCACGATATCGGCAAGATCGGTCTGCCCCGCGAGATCCTGGAAAAGCCCGGCCGGCTCACCCCCGAGGAGATGCAGGTCGTCGTCTCGCACACCACCATCGGGCACCGCATCCTTGACGGCAGTCGGTGGCCGGTCATGCAGTGCGCCGCCCGTATCGCGCTCCATCATCACGAGAACTGGGATGGCTCCGGCTACCCGCACAAGCTGCGTGGTGCGGACATCCCGCTCGAGGCGCGCATCGTCGCCATCGCCGATGTCTACGACGCGCTCCTTTCCCGCCGCGCCTACAAGCCGGCCTGGAATGGGGACGCCGTGCTCGGCGAGCTGCAGCGCCTGCGCGAGGTGAAGTTCGAGCCGGCGCTGCTCGACCTGTTCCTGGCCAACCTCGCCCGCATCGATACGCCGGCGGCGTGAGTCGAGGCCAAGTCCATCCGGTCTTCGCCGGAGTTTTGCGCGTGGCTCTTCTTATCCCGGCGGCTGCGCCGATTAGGAAAGAACGAATACGCCGGCCGACGGCGCGCCCGCGCCGTTCCGCCCGTCACGCAACGGACACAGGCATGTTGCCTGCTCGTTGCGCCCGGAGGTCGACAGGTCGGCTCCCACCCACACTCGCTCGAAGGCACACCTATGAACACCCTCTCGCGCTTCTGGACAGCGATCCACACTCCGCCCCCGGCGCATGCCGCCGTGGAGGTGAGGTTTGCCGACGGCTCGTCTTCGCTCGTGATCTGGAACGGGTCGCCGACGCTGGCCGGCCATCCGACGCGCAATGCCGTCGCGTGGCGCCTGGTGCCCGAGCTCGACGACCTCGAGACCGACGTGTCCTGAGGTGAGCCGGGGTCTCCCCGGTCGGACGGCGTGAGCCGGGAGTCAGGGCGGTGATCAGGGCCCGTCGCCCGTCACGCGACGCAACCGGCGCAGGCCGCAGGCGTCACTCCATGCGGCATGATTTCCCGCATCGCGACCCTTGCCCTGATCCTGGCCGGAGGATGTCCGGCCGCGACGCTTCGCGCCGACGAGCCGCCTGCGCTCGTGCCGGCGGCCGAAGCGCGACACGCCCTCGATCGCGCCTGCGCCGCGATGCGCGCCATCGCCACGGAAGGGGGCTACCTCTGGCGCTATTCGCCGGACCTGACGGTGCGGGGCGGCGAAGTCGCGGCCACCGCGACGCAGGTCTGGGTGCAGCAACCGGGCACGCCGTCGATGGGCCAGCTCTTCCTCGATGCGTGGAAAGTCACCGGCGATCCGGCCCACCTCGCGGCCGCCCGTGCTGCCGCCCTCGCGCTTGTGCGCGGCCAACTTGAGTCGGGCGGCTGGGATTACCTGATCGAATTCGACCCGGCCCGGCGCGCGGCCTGGCGCTACCGCGTCGAGGACGTCTCGACTGACCGGAAGGCGAAGAACACCACGACGTACGACGACAACACCACGCAGGGGGCGCTCAGCTTCCTCATCTCGTTTGTCGACACCGCCAAGGCCGCGCCGGATCCGGCCGACGCCGGCATCCGGGAGGCGCTCGACTACGGCCTGCACGAGGTGATGGTCGCGCAATATCCCAACGGCGCGTGGCCGCAGCGCTGGGACGGCGACCGACACGATCCCTCGCAGTATCCTGTCGTGCGCGCCACGATCCCGCAGGACTACCCGCGCGAGCAGCCGACCACCGGCTACTACGCGCACTACACGTTCAACGACGGGGCGCACCGGGACCTGGTGCTCATGCTGCTCGAGGCGGCGCGCCGGCTGGGTCGCGAGGAGTGCCGCGAGGCGGCGCGCCGCGGCGCGGACTTTCTCCTGCTCGCGCAGCTCCCGGAGCCGCAGCCCGCCTGGGCGCAGCAGTATGACGCGGGCATGCAGCCGGCGTGGGCGCGCGCCTTCGAGCCGCCTTCCGTCTCCTCGGCCGAGAGCGTGGGCGTGATCCGCCTGCTCATGGACGTGTATGTGGAGTTCGGCGACGAGAAATACCTGTCGGCCATCCCGCCCGCGATCGCCTGGCTGCGGCGCTCGGAGATCGCACCCGGCCGGTGGGCGCGGCTCTATGAGCTGGGCACGAACCGGCCGGTCTACGGCGACCGCGATCGCCACGTGCACTACACGCTGGCCGAGATCAGCGAGGAGCGCCGCGAGGGCTACGGCTGGGAGGGCGGGTTCGACGTGCTCTCGACCATCGAGCGCCACGAGCGACTCGTGGCCGACGGTCGCGAGAAAGCCCTGCGCAAACGCGCCGGCACGCCGCTCGACGCCGAGCGCCGGGCCTCGCGCCTGGCCAAGGCGTCTCCCGTCGTGCGCGGTGTGATCGACCGGCTCGACGCCGAGGGCCGCTGGCTCTCCCGCGGCCGCGCCAAGCGCGTCGACGCCTCCGCCACCGCGTGGATCGAGACCGGCGAATTCATCCGCAACGCGCGGGTGCTCTGCGACTATCTCGCGCTGTTCGAGAAGTGACGACGGCAGGGCTCCCCCGCCTCGACTCAAGGCATCTCGACGCTGGCGAAGTCCTCGTCGGTGGGGAGCACCGGCTCGCCGTGCATGCCGTGCTGGACCACCGTCGACTGGTGTACGAGGAAGAGCGGTTGCGTCGCCTCGCGCGCGAGCGCCTCGATGCGACGCTGCAGCTGCGCGACCACCTCCGGATGCGCGGCGGCGACATCCGTGGACTCAGACGGATCGCGGACCACATCATAGAGCGCGATGCTCGAGGGCAGCAGCGTGCGCCAGACGAGCTTGAGGTCGCCCTGACGCACGGCTGCGCGAAACGGTTCGATGTTGTAGACGATCTCGGTGCGCGGTGACGGCGCGCCGCGGGCAAGGGTCTCCCAGAGGTCGACACCGTCGAGCGGGCGGGGCGGGGC
>JACSRI010000089.1 GCA_014879845.1 Opitutaceae bacterium | reverse complement strand
CAGATCGAGGCGCCCTCCGGCGAGACCAAGGACTACGGCGTGCTCATCACGGCCTTCGATGACAAGGTGTCGATGCGCGTGAACTGGTTCGAGACCGCGCAGAAGAACACCACGCTGCCCAGCGGCCCGTCGCTCTACTGGGCCAAGGCCGGCGTCGCCCGCACGATGAACGCGCTCGCGCAGGAGACCTGGGGCTCGTGGAGCCCGGACGGCAGCCAGGTCACGCCCGAGTTCCTCGTCAACCGCTGGTTCTTCGGCGGTACCTACGACACGGCCATCGCCGCCCAGCCCCTGCCGACCGACTGGCGCGACCAGCTCAGCACGCTGGTGAACCAGCCCCTGCGCATCCGCAGCGCGTCCGTGTCAGGATCGTCCAACTACGTCGCCCAGGGCGACATCAATCCCGACACCGGGCTGCCTTACCTGGCCCCGCCGCTCACCGCGGACGAGGTCGAGTACCGCCGGGCCTGGTTCGCCGCCCGCACCGACGAGCAGTGGTTCCGCCCGCTCGAGCCGAACTGGGTCGAGGCCGAGCAGTTCGAGAAGATCACCGGCGACGACTACCGCATCTGGGGCGAAGGCCCGCCCGCCGGCCAGAAGCTGACCAACTCGCTGCTCTCCGAGGGCGTAGAGCTGGAGATCACGGCCAACCCGCTGCCGAACTGGCGCATGACGCTCAACGCCGCCAAGATCGAGGCTGTGCGCAACAACATCCTCCCGGATTGGGCTCCCTTCGTGGAGGCCAACCGCGACCTCTGGTTCGAGGGCTTCAACAACAACACGGGCGGACCGAGCCAGCTCAACTACTGGACGATCGACGGCTTCGCCGACATCCGACACTGGGGCGGCACCACGACGTATTCGTCCGTCGCCGACACCTTCGGCGGCCGCATGATGCAGGACGTCTACGGACCCTATGTCAACGCGATGGCCGGGGAAGGCGTCTCGGTCAGCGAGCTGCGCGAGTGGCGCCTGAACTTCGTGACGAACTACACGTTCACCACCGGCTTCCTCAAGGACGTCAACCTCGGCGGCGCCGTGCGCTGGCAGGATGAGACGGCGATCGGCTACGTCCCGCAGTACAATACGGACGCGACATCTGGGTGACCAATGTCTCCAGTCCGTTCTACGGGCCCGCCGAGACCAACTACGACCTGTGGGTCGGCTACCGTCGCAAGCTCTCCGACAAGGTCACCTGGGAGATCCAGCTCAACATCCGCGACCTCTTCGCGGACGACGACCTCGTCCCGATCCAGGCCAACCCGGACGGCACGATCGCCCAGGCGCGTATCCCGGCCGAGACGACCTGGAGCCTGACCAACTCGTTCCGCTTCTGACGCAGGGAGTCTCAAGGAGTATTGGGGTTTGGGAGCCGGGCACCCGTCGGGGTGCCCGGCTTCGCCGTGTCGCGGACCCGAGTCCGCCTTCCTGGAGGGGCAGCCTTCGGCCTGATCCAGTCGGCGCTCCGCGGGCACCTTCGGACAGGCCGGAGACGGTCGCTCCAGGCGTGGGTCTGCCATGAGGCCGTGTTCCGACTCGCTCGCTTGCCTCGGCTTGGCGCACCTGTCATCGCTTCGGTGCGTGGCGGATTCAGCGAGAGAGAGGCTCTTGGGGCTGCTCCACGGCCGGCGCGGGTTCGCGTGGGCCGTGTGCCTCGCGTCGTTCATCACTCCACGAATCCTCGCCTCGGATACGCCGACGCGCGCGCCGTTGACCTCGGCGGCCGAGGTGCGTGCGCTCTCCGCCGATGAGGCGCGTGGTGCCGTGCCGGTGCGACTGCGCGGCGTGGTGATCGGCGAGGCGGACCCTGAGGGCATCGCCCTGGTCATCCAGGACGAGACCGAGGGCATCTACATCCAGGGGCCCGCCGAGCAGATCGCCGGCATCGGTCGCGGCGACCTGATCGAGCTCGAGGGCGTGACCGACCCGGGCGGCTTCGCGCCCTACGTCGTCGCGGGCAGCCTGCGGCGACTCGGGGCGGCGGGCCGGCTGCCGGAGCCGATCGTGGTGTCTCTCGATGCGCTCAACGCGGGGCAGATGGACGCTCGCTGGGTCGAGTTCTCGGGGATCGTGCGCAGCGTCGAGCCCAAGACGGCGACGGATAACGCGCCACCGCCCCCGGGCACGCGCTACGAGCCGCCGCCCGGCGGTGCTCCCCAGGCGCGCGGACCGAAGGTGAAACTCAAGCTCGCCGCCGGCAGTGCCCGCGTGATCGTGCAGATCAACAGCGACCTCCGGCCCGAGGACTTTGTCGACGCCGAGGTGCGCGTGCGCGGGCTCTGTTTCAACCTGCACAACCACAACCGCCAGTTCGTGAAGCCGTTCGTCCAGGTGCCGCACGGCGTCGAGGTGGCGATCGAGCAGCGGCCGCCGTCCGAGCCGTTCAGCACCGAGCCGCGCCCGGTCGCGAGCCTGCTGCAGTTCGACCAGCTCTCCGGCAAGCAGGGGCACCGCGTGCACGTGCGCGGCGTGGTGGTGCATCACCGGCCGGGCGCGACGCTCTGGGTGCGCGACCATGACCGTAGTTTGCGCGTGGAGACCACGCAGGCCGAGGTCCTCCACCCGGGCGACGTAGTCGACGTGCTCGGGTTCCCGGCGCTCGGCGGCTACAGTGCCGTCCTCGAGGACGCCGTCTTCCGCAAGCGCGCGGCCGCCGCGCCCCCGGAGCCGCACGTGCTCGCCGATGTCTCCGACGCGCTGCGCACCGACGCCGACCTCGTGCAACTCGAGGCGCGGCTCATCGATGTGCGGCGCTTTCCCGACGGCGTGGCGCTGGCGCTCGACTGGCGCGGTACGACGGTACGTGCGCAGATCGACCTGCCCGAGCGTGCCGCGCCGCCCGCGGCGTGGGCGACGGGCAGCTTTGTCCGCCTGGCCGGCGTGTGTTCGGTGCTCACCGACGAGGCCGGACCGCTGGGTGGGCTCTGGGAGCCGCGGGCGTTCCGCCTCCTGCTGCGTTCTCCAGCCGACCTCGTCGTGCTGCAGCCGCCGCCGTGGTGGACGGCGGAGCGGGTGGTGTGGGTGCTGGCGGCGTTCCTGGCCGTCGCGCTCGCGGCGGTCGGGGCCGTGATGCTGGCGTCGCGCCGTCGCCTGAAGGAGCAGGAGCACCGAAGGGCCATGGCCGAGGCGGAGTTCACCGCCATCCTCAGCGAGCGCAACCGCGTGGCCCGCGAGATCCACGACACGCTCTCGCAGAACCTGGGCGCGATCTCCGTGCAGCTCGAGCTCGCCCGCACGCATGCGGGGGAGATCAGCGCGCCGGCGCGCAATCACCTCGCCTCGGCCCACAAGTTCGCCCGCGCCGCGCTCGCCGAGGCGCGTGAGTCGATCTGGAACATGCGCTCGCAGATCCTCGAGCGCTGCGACCTTGGCGAGGCGCTGGAGGGTATCCTCAAGCGCATGACCGAGGACACTGACGTGACGCCGCACATGCGGGTCGAGGGCGATCGCCGCCGCCTGTCGCCGGTCATCGAGAACAACCTCCTGCGCATCGGCCAGGAGGCGATCACCAACGCCAGCCAGCACGCGCACCCGACGCGGATCGACGTCTCCCTGAGTTTTGACGGCCGCAGCGTCCGCCTTGCCATCGAGGACGACGGGACGGGTTTCGAGGTCGGCGCGCAACCGGGTGGCGAGCGCCGCAGTTTCGGTCTCGTGGGTATGCGCGAGCGCGCGGAACTGCTCGGCGGGACGTTCGAGGTCACGAGCGCGCCCGGGCGGGGGACGCGCGTGCTCGTGGTGGTCTCGGCGTGAGCGGGCGGTCCGGGCGCTCCGGCGTCGAGCGCGCGATCCAGCGGGCCGGCGATTTTCCCCCGAACGGGTGAGAGGCACGGTCGCGCGACCCTGCTAGACTGAGTTCGGGCCGGAGTTCTCGCGGGTTGATCTCGTGCCGTCCCCGCCATTATGACTTTCGAGACAGAGTTCACCGCGCCGAACATGCAGCAGCATCCGCCCGGCACCTCGATCCGCGTGCTGGTGGTCGACGACCACCCGCCGATGCGCGTCGGCCTGGTGGCGCTCATCCGGAGCCAGCCGGGCATGGATGTCGTGGCTGAGGCTTCGGATGGCGAGCGTGCGATCGAACTCTACGACGAACTGCGCCCGGACATCGTGCTCATGGACCTGCGCATGCCGGGCATCGGCGGGGTGGAGGCCATCCAGGTCATCCGCAAGAAGCACCCGGATGCGCGCATCATCGTGCTCTCCACGTATGACCTGGACGAGGACATCCATCGCGCGATGCAGTCCGGCGCGCGTTCCTATCTGCTCAAGGACATGTCGATCGAGGAGATCGCGAGCACGATTCGCGGTGTCTTCGCCGGCGGCGCCGTGCTGCCTCCCTCCGTCGCCGATCGCCTGAACGAGCGCGCCGAGCGCGAGCAGTTGACGGAACGCGAGCGCGACGTGCTCGAGTCGCTCATCAAGGGGCGCAGCAACAAGGAGATCGCCTCGAGCCTGTGCATCTCCGAGGACACGGTGAAGTCCCACCTCAAGACGCTCTTCTCCAAGCTGCACGTTCGCGACCGCACGGGTGCCGCTGTCGAGGCGATCCGGCACGGCATCGTGCACATCAAGTAGCGGGCGGAAGGCGGTCGCGTCTGGCCGACGCGGCAACTTCACCCGTTCGAGGGATGCCGCAGGACGCGGCAAACTGGTAGAGTGGACTGGAAACGCCCCGCCCCGCTTGCGCGTCTTCATGATTTCGCGCGTGGTTCGCGTCCGCGGATTGCCTCGGCCACCCGCGACGCGCCCAACACCATTTTCCGTGAAACCTACGCTACCCCGCTCGTTCCTGACCGGTCTCGTCGCCTCCATCTCCGTCGCGTGCGCCGCGCCGCTCGCGCCCGCGCGCGCCGATGGGCCCGCGACGGCGCCAGCCGCGCACGCCTTCCGGATCGGCGCCGACACGTTCCTGCTCGACGATCAACCTTTCCAGATCCGCTGTGGCGAACTCCACGCCGCGCGCGTGCCGCGCGAGTACTGGCAACACCGCCTCCGCATGATCAAGGCGATGGGCTTGAACGCCGTCTGCGCCTACATGTTCTGGAACATGCACGAGCCGCGGCCGGGCGAATACGAATGGTCCGGCCAGGCCGACATCGCGGAGTTCTGCCGCATGGCGCAGGCCGAGGGTTTGTGGGTGATCCTGCGGCCCGGGCCCTATGCCTGCGCGGAGTGGGAGATGGGCGGCTTCCCGTGGTGGCTGCTCAAGCACGACGGCATCGCGTTGCGCAGCCGCGATCCGCGGTTCATCGCGCCGGTGCGACGCTATTTCCAGGAGGTCGGCCGGGTGCTCGGCGGCCTCCAGGTGACGCAGGGCGGACCCATCCTCATGGTGCAGGTGGAAAACGAATACGGCTTCTACGCCAAGGACGCCGCCTACATGGGCGAGATCCGACAGGCGCTGCTCGATGCCGGGTTCGACGTGCCGCTCTTTGCCTGCAACCCAAAACAGCACCTCAAGGACGGCTATCGCGACGACCTCTTCCCGGTGGTCAATTTCGGCACCGATCCCAAGGGCGCGTTCGAGGCCCTGCGCGAGATCCTGCCGCGCGGCCCGCTCATGAGCGGCGAGTTCTATCCCGGCTGGTTCGATACCTGGGGCGCACCGCACCACACCGGCAATACCGAGCGC
The DNA here is from genome assembly GCA_014879845.1 of Opitutaceae bacterium. GTDB lineage: Bacteria > Verrucomicrobiota > Verrucomicrobiia > Opitutales > Opitutaceae > JAEWQP01. The sequence goes on along the minus strand of JACSRI010000089.1, from coordinate 17,957 downwards.
TACCTCACTGACGTCCGCACGATGCTCGAGATGGGCGCGTCCTTCAGCATCTACATGGCGCACGGCGGCACGACCTTCGGGTTCTTCACCGGCGCGGACCGGCCCTTCAAGCCCGACACCTCGAGCTACGACTACGACGCCCCGATCAGCGAGGCGGGTTGGGCGACGCCGAAGTTCTGGCAGACGCGCGAACTCATGGCCCGCCACCTCCTGCCCGGAGAAACGATCCCCGAGCCGCCCGCGCGCAACCCCGTGATCCAGGTCGCACCCGTGCGCGCCACCGCGGTCGCACCGCTTTTCGCCAACCTGCCGGAGCCGCTCGCCGACGAGACGCCGCGCACGATGGAGCTCTACGATCAGGCCTACGGTTGCATCCTCTACCGCACCACGCTCCCGGCCGGCCCGGCCGCGGTGCTCGAGGCGGCCGCGATCCACGACGTGGGTCAGGTCTTCCTCGACGGCAAGCGCGTCGGCTTCACCGACCGGCGCTCGCGCCACTACCGCGTGGAGCTGCCCGCCCGCGCAAAGCCCGCACAGCTCGACATCCTCGTCGAGGCAATGGGCCGGGTAAATTTCGGCGTGGAGGTGCACGATCGAAAGGGTATCCACGGACCGGTGACCCTGGTCGCGGACGGCGGCGCGCCGCAGGAGTTGCGCGGCTGGCAGGTGTTTCGCCTGCCGCTCGATGCCGGCATGCTTGGCGCCCTGCGTTTTGAGGCAATCGATGCGTCCGTGTCCGCAGCCCCAGGCCAGGATCCTGCGCTCTGGCGTGCGACCGTCACGATCGACCAGCCCGGCGACTGCTTTCTCGACATGCGCCCGTGGGGCAAGGGCTTCGCCTGGGTCAACGGCCACAACCTCGGCCGTTATTGGAACATCGGTCCGCAGCAGACCATGTACGTCCCGGGACCGTGGCTCAAGGTCGGCGAAAACGAGATCGTCATTCTCGACTTGCTCGGGCCGGAGGACCCGGTCGTCGCGGCGCTCGAGCAGCCGATCCTCGACCTGCTCCGACCCAAGCTCGATTTTGCGCGCGGCAAGCGCCGCGAGGTGAACCTGCGCGCCGACTTCGGCGCCCCGGTCCACGCTGGCACCTTTGCACCCGGCTCCGACCTGCAGGAGGTGCGTTTCGCCGCGCCGGTGCCCGGGCGTTTCTTCTGCCTCGAGTCGCTCCGCGCGCACGACGGCAAACCCTTCGCCGGTGCGGCCGAGGTCACGCTGCTCGACGCCGCGGGCCAGCCGCTCAGCACCGAAGGCTGGACCGTCGCTTACGTCGACAGCGAGGAGCGCGAGCGCGAGGACGGACTGGCGGAAAACGCCATCGATGGGCAGACCGCCAATGCCTGGCTCACGCAATACGGCGAGGCCCAGCCCGGCCACCCGCACCGCCTGATCCTCGATCTCGGACGCACGCGGGAGATCGGCGGGCTCCGCTACGTCCCGCGGCAGGGTGCCGGCGACGTGACAGGCCGGATCAAGGACTACCGCGTCTTCATCGCCGACGACCTCGTCAAGAACTGAGCCGTCTCTCCGAACTCCGTATCCGCCCCTTGCGTCTTGTTTTCGGTTTCTGCCGCCCTGGGGTCGCCGGCCGCGTCGCGGGTGGAGGCGTGCCAAGCTGGACATCCCGCTCGCGGACATTTCCGATGTGGATGTTTTCCACGAAACCGTCGCACCGGCGGTTGGCCTTGATGATGAGGACGTGCTGCGGCGGATCTTCGGGCGCGTTGATGAATGTGCAGTCGTGCACATAGACGTTGCGGATGCCGGCCGACAGTTCGCTGCCGATGGGGATGAGTGGGTGGCCGCGGCGCATGGGGCAGCGGCGGACCGCGATGTTCTCGGTCGGAGTCGCGAGGCGCCATGAAGTTGACCGTTCGCTCTTCCCAAGCCGACGCGGTGTGCGCGCCCTCGCTCGGCGCGGAGAGCGATCCACGAGTAAAACACTCCTGACCTAGCGGTGTCACAGCCGACGGTCAGGTTCGGAACGCGGGAAGTTTCACCGGAGGCGAGACCGACCCGCTTCAACCCTCACAACGAAGACACTGAATAGGGCACCACGTGCGAATGCCGTGAACTGATTTGAGATCTGCGCCACCGGCTTCGCCCGCGCGGGCTTCGTCAGCTGCGCGATCGGCGTCCAGTCGGGTCGCTCACGGCTTAGCCGCGCACCTCCCGGGCCGGTGGTGTCCGTCCGAACCAGCGATGTGTCGATCGGGTCAACGATCTCGGCGATGAACCCAGCGCTCGGAGCGTGGCCCCTTCACGAGGGCTGCCGAACTAGACGAGCATGGTTTGTGTCAGCCCGCTCGAGACGAGAAGTCCCCACTTCCCGGATTCACCGAAGGGTCGACGTGTTCAAAAGGCGCAGGAGTCGGGAAGAGCCGATGGAGTGCGGCGCTCAGCGTGGAGCTGTCGGAGGACGTGTGTTCGCTGGCGTCGTCGATGTTGACGAACGTATGGGAGCCCGGACCGACCGTGAGGAGATCGCGCACGTCGTCCCGTCCGAGGTGAAAATAGAGAAGTTCGCTGCGCCGCCGCCAACTCGGCAGCGCCAGGCCAGCGGTGATGCCGTGTGTCGCGTAGAGGTCCGGAAAATACAGGTCCTGTGCAGACCGGAACGCGTGGCTGCTGGTGGCTGCGTACTCAGCCGGGTATGCGCGCTCGATCGAATCGAGCAGGCTGAGCGTGAGCGGAATGGGCGTGTGGTGCGTCTTGAAGCGGCGGATCGGGTGGTCGGATCGCTGGAGCAAGACGAGTTGGGTATGGCGAAGCGCCGCCGAGAACGGTGGCCGGCGGGAAGCCTTGTGCCGCAGCCACCAGGTCGCCTGATACCGCTGGATCCAGCGCACGAGTGGCGCGGCAAACCGCGATGCGGCATGCTCGAGTGCGTAGCTCAGCTTCGGGAATACAAACAGCCGCGGCCGTCCGTCCGCGGCGAAGAATGTCTCCGCGCCCAACGGGCGATTGATGAGCATGTCATCGTTGAAGTAGATGAAATGTTCGGCCAGGCCGGGCACCAGGCGAAGATTGGCCTCGATCGCCAGCGAGTTGAAGCATGGCAGGTGTCCGGCGTCGCGAAAGAAGGCGCGATGGTCGGTCAGGCGTATGCGTGGGTGGTCTGTATTTAGCCAGGTAGGACGCTGACCATCGGTCAGGATGTGGATATGCCGGATCCACGGCATGTTGGTCTCGAGCGCGCGAAGCGAGTAGCGGAGTTCGTCGTGATTCGCGAATCGATTGGCGCGGTTGCTAGGCGAGGAGGCCGGCAGGCCGAGTCGTTGCAGCGCAGCCCGCTTGCGCTCCTGCCAGACGGGATCGCTGCCATCGACCCATGTGTAGACCGCATCGATCGGCCCTGGGCCGCACGTCGCGGCTGCCGGATCGCTCGCGCGTTCAGCGCTGGATGACCGTGCACGTGATGCGGAGCACTCCAGGTGCGTCCGAATCGAAGGGTTCGTCGCCTGATGCTGGGCGTGTCCGACCAACCTCCAGCCCGAATCCCTGCCGCCGGAGTTGGGGTGGCAAACGGCGGCGAACAGGCGACTGACGCCTGCGTAGGAGTCCATGGAGCAAGGCTCGGCGGCCGCAATGAGCGGTCAAAGCGAAAGTAGTCCTGGGGACTCGTCGGAGATGACTTGGACGGGGGCCTGCTGTCGGCGGCAGCCCGCGCAGTCGGCGCCGCGCTTGGCCGCAATCCCTGGCCGCTGCTCGCACCGAGCTACCGCGTCTCCGCCGCCAACGGCGCGATGACTGGCCGTTCCGCGCCAGGTGACATCGGCACGAAGAGCCGGCTCTTCGCGCTCGAGGGTGCCGAGTTGCGCCTGGAGTGAGGCGCGACGGGAGCCCAAGCCGTCGGTCGTACACCTTGGTGCTGGCCAGCGGTGGACCGGGTTCGATTGAGTGGGCCGAACCCCGCATCCCCATACGTCCATGGAACAAACGTCGCCACAGCACCCGCCCGTCAGCGGATTCTACAAACTTTCGTGGGTCGCCCGCATCGGCTTCGGTGCCGGCGACCTGGCGCAGAACCTGATCTACCAGACGGTTGCGACGTACCTGCTGTTTTACTACACAAACGTCTTCGGCATCTCCGCCGGCGCCGCGGCTTTCATGTTCCTGATCGTGCGCCTCGTCGACGTCCTGTGGGATCCGTTCGTCGGCGCTTTTGTCGACAAGCGCAACCCGAGGCTCGGCAAATACCGCGCCTACCTGGTCATCGGCGGCATTCCCCTGACCGGGCTGGCTATCCTCTCGTTCTGGAACGGGTTCTCCGGCCAGCTCTGGTATGCGTATGTGACCTACGTGACACTCTCACTCTGCTACACGTTGATCAACGTGCCCTACGGTGCACTCAACGCCTCGCTCACGCGCGACACCGATGAGATCACGACGCTGACGTCCACGCGCATGTTCATGGCCAACCTCGGCGGCCTGGCCGTGCAGTTCGGCGTGCCGGCGACCATCCAGCATTTCGCGCCGAACCACGACTGGTCCAGCCCGGCGGCCTCGCCGGTGTGGTTTGCCGTGATGTCGGTCTATGCCCTGACCGGCCTCGGGCTCCTGATCTACTGCTTCACCCAGACAAAGGAACGGGTGGTGATGGACGCGAGCGCCGGCCACACCGTGAGCTACTCGGATCTGTTCACGGAGTTCGTGCGCAACCGGCCGCTGCGGATCCTGGCGTTTTTCTTCATCACGGCCTTCGCCATGATGGCCGTGGGTGGTTCGGCCTCGGCCTACTACATGCAGTACAACCTCGGCCAGGCGCAGGCGCTGCCGATTTTCAACGCGCTCGGCTCGCTCCCCGCCTTCATCTTCCTGCCGCTCGTGCCGGCCATCAAGCGGGCGATCGGGAAGAAGCGCATGTTCTATGTGTTCCTCGCGATCTCGATCGTGGGCATGGCGATGCTCTACGTGATCTCCACCGTGCCGGCGCTCAAGGGCATGCTCTGGCTGGTCTATGTGGCCCAGTTTATCAAGTCGACCGGTGTGATCGTCGCGACCGGCTACATGTGGGCGCTGGTGCCCGAGGTGATCTCGTATGGCGAGTGGAAGACGGGCAAGCGCATCTCCGGCGTGGTCAACGCGCTCACTGGCATCTTCTTCAAGGCGGGATTCGCCGCAGGCGGGGTCATTCCCGGCCTGGTCCTGTATTGGACGAGCTTTGACGCGGCCAAGGCCGAGCAGTCGGCCACCGCGCAGCAGGGCATCCTGTGGCTGGTGGTGGTCATTCCCGCCCTGTTGCTCCTGCTCGCGATGTTCATCATCTCGCGCTACGAGCTCGACGACGCGACGATCGATCGGATCAACCGCGAGATCGAGGCGCGGCATCGGGACGCCGCGAAGGGCGCCTCACTCTGAGCGCAGCAGCCGCGTCACCTCGACGCGCGCAGCGTCGCCGCGCTCATTCGCAGCGCAGCGCGACAAGCGGGTCCACGCGAGTCGCCCGGTGCGCCGGCAGCCAGGTGGCGAAGAGCATCGTGGCGGCGAGGACGGTGACATCGATGGCGAGCAGCCAGGGGCCGGGCAGCGGCATCTCCGGCATGATACGGTGCAGGAGGACCGACATCGCCAGGTGGAGACCGACCCCGAGCACGACGCTGGCGACGAACATCCGGCCGGCCTCGCGGAAGACGAGCCCGAGGATGCTTCCGGCTGACGCCCCGAGGGCGAGGCGCACACCAAAGTCGCGCGTGCGCTGGACGGTGAGTTGGGACATCACGCCGAACAGGCCGATCGTCGCGATGAACAGGCCCATCGCGGCCGAGAGACCGAGATTGGCAGTGACGAGGTTGAAGTTGGAGAAACTGCGGTCGATGCCGGCGCGCAAGTCGCCGGGCTGGGCGAGGGGAAGATCGGCATCGAGGTCGGTCAGGACCTGGCGCACGGTCGAAGCGATGTTTTCCGGAGGCAGCGCCGAGCGCACCGCCACGGAGATGTAGCGCGTCGGCGCCTGGATGATCGGACGATAGAGCTGGAACGGAGTCTCCGCGCGTTCGAGCCGGGTCGCCATGCGGACGTCGCCGACGACGCCCACGACCTCGAGCCACGCCTCGTCGGGCCGCAGGCGCACGCGCCGGCCGATCGGATCCTCGCCCGGCCAGAACCGACGTGCGAAGGCCTCGTTGACGATCACGACGGGTGGATCGTTGGCTTTGAGTCCGGCGGAGAAGGTCGCCCCCCGCGTCACCGGGATGCGAAGCGTCGCGAAGAAATCCGGCGACACCGTGCCGACCTCGGCCGTCGGTTCGCGTCCCTCTTCCGGGAGGTCGTATCCGTCGACGACGAGCCGGGCCGTGCGGCCGGAACCGTCCAGCGATGTGACCGGAAGCCGGCGCGCCAGTGCCGCGTGCTCCACGCCGGGGAGCGCGGCGAGGCGCTCGAGCAGTCGCCGATGGAAGTCGCGAGTGACGTCGTAGTCGTTGTAGCGCGAGGAGGGCAGGACGATATTTCCGGTGAGCACACCCTCCGGCTGCCAGCCGAGCTCGCGGCGGAGGAACGAACGTGCGCCCACGCCGAAGGCACCGGCCGCGCCCACGAGCACGATGGCGAGCGAGAGCTCGGTCACGACAAGCAGGTGCTTGATCCGCCGATGGGCCCGGCTCGACGTGGCCGAGCGTGCGCCCGCCTTCAGCGCCTCCGCGGTGGGTGTGCGCGAGGCGAGCAGGGCGGGTGTGAGCCCAAAGGTGAACGCGCACAGGAGCGAACTGACACCCGCGAAGGCAAACACCCGGGTATCGATGCCGATGGTGAACTCGGGCGCTCCGCCGATCGTGAGCAGGCTGCCGAAGAAATCGTTGGTCCACGATGCGATAACCAGGCCGAGTGTACCGCCGGCCAGCGACAACACGAGGCACTCAAGCAGCAGCGGCACCATCATCTGGCGACGATTGCCGCCGAGTGCGGACCGCACGGCGTATTCGCGGGTGCGGGCGAGCGCGCGCGCCACCTGCAGGCTGGCGAGGTTGGCGCAGGCGATGAGCAGCATCAGGAGCGAGACGCCGGTCATCAGCCACATCAGGCCGCGGATCACGCCGCCCATGTTGGCGTCGTGCAGGCTCGTGACACGCATGCCGTCGCCGGCGTTTTCCGTCGGATACTGCCGGGCGAGCCGCGCGGCGATCGTGTCGATCTCGCTCTGCGCCTGGCCCCGGGTGACGCCGTCCTTGAGGCGGGCCACACAGTGCATCCAGGCCCGCGAACGCTGGGCGCGGAGTCCCGCGTCGATGACGCGCGGCATGATGAACTCGACGTCGCCCCACACCAGCGGCGCGTCGAATGACGACGGCAGCACGCCGATGATCGTGCGAGGCTGCCCGTTGAGGCGGACGACGCGGTCGATCACGCCGGGATCACTGCCGAAGCGCAGCGTCCACGCGCGCTGGGTGATCACGACCACGCTGCCACCGTCGGGTGCATCCTCGCCCGGGGCGAAGCCGCGGCCGAGGGTGGGGTGCACGCCGAGGACGTCGAAGAACTCCGTCGTCGTTTCCAGTCCACCCACCTGTTCGGCCGGCCGGCCCTCCTCGCCGAAGGCGTAGTTGTCGTCGTTGTAGAGCGCGATGCGGCTGAACGAGGTCGCCGCGTCGCGCAGGTCGAGCAGGTTGGCCGGGGCGTGCGCGCGGCTCGCCGACTGGCTCGTGGTGCGGAAGATCCGCACGAGTCGTCCCGCGTCCGGGTAGGGCAACTCGCGCAACAGAAAAGTGTTCGCGAAGCTGAACGTCGAGGTGCTCAGCCCGATGCCGAGTCCGAGCATGAGGACGGCGACGGCGGCGAACCCGGGTGCGCGTGCGAGCGAGCGGAGGACGGAGTGCAGGGCGATCATGAGGGCGGGGCGACACCTCTGCCGGAGCATGGCGCGTGTCAGTTCTTCGGCGCGCTTTCGATCAGACTCGTCGGCAACGCGATAAACTTGTCCGAAAGTGCCCGATTAGGCGGGTTCATGGCGCGAGCCGCTCTCCGCGTGTCACGGACGGCACGGCGGTTTCCCGGAATCGGGACGTTGGCTCACCAGGGTCCGGTGCCCGCGTGGCGACAACGGCCCGGCAAGGCGCGTCGGTCGCGCTGTAGTCTTCGCGCGGATGCGGCACGCTTCCGGCCTGATTGTGGGGCGGCCGCGCGGGAGTCGAGAATGGCGGCGTCACCGATCCTGCCCGGCCGGGTCCGGTTGCGTCGGTGGCATGTCACGTGCCGGGAGCGGCGCATCGGGCGTGGCTGCGGCTGACGGCGGCAGCGGGGCCGATTGCGCCTCGGCCAGCAGGCTCGCGAGGTCGGCCTGGAAAAGCGCGCGGTAGGCGGTGGCGAAACTCTGCGCCGTCACCGCCTCGCGCGGCGTGCGGGCCACCTCGCGCCAGAGATCGGCGATGGCGCAATCTCCGTGTCGCTCGGCGATCAGAAACATCGCGCGCGTTGCGAAGGCGTAGTGGGCGTCAAGGAGTCCATCGGGCATCGATGGGCCGTCCTTGTGCTCGGCCGCAGCCCATCCGGCCAGATCCACCTCGGCCTGGTAGTCCGCACACCGGCGCAACAGGCGGGGAAGATCATAGGCCGCTGCGGCGAAATGTGGATCGGCGAGATCACGCAGGACGCGCCAGGCGACGTAGTTGGCCGTGCCATCGCAGAGCCAGCGGCGGTCCGGACTGGCGATGACACTCCCGACCAGGCCCACCTCAGCCGTCTCGTGCAAGACGATCAGGGCGGTCGCCGGATCGCGGAATGCCTGGATCCTCGCGAGAAGCGCGTGCCGCACGGCCACGGGCGCAGCCGTGAGGATGCGGAACGCATCCGGGTCGATCGACGTTGCATCGTCGTCGGACCAGACGATCGGGTAGGTGAAGTCGGGCAGGGGTGGCGACTCCACCGCAGACGTCGGTGGGGCGGGGGGAGCGTCGGCACTCGTCGGCCTCCCGGGGCGCACGCCGCCCCGGACACGCCGCGCATCGCGTGTGAACTCGTGATCGAGCCGCTGGGCGGCGATGGTCTCGCGGATCGCGCGCACCGCCGGCGTCTGGTCGGCGTCGATCTCGAAGTTGAGCGCGAGCGTCGCGGAATCCGTGGTCGGATCGTAAGAGAAATCGGGTATGGCCTGTCCGGCCTGCAGCCGCGCTTTCAAGTCCTCCGACTGCCACAGCGTGACGCGACGGGGCGGTCGATCCAGCAACTCGATCATGCGAGAGAACGCGAGACGGAGATGCTCGTGCAACACCGCGTAGTGCCCGACGAATACGTCGTAGGTGCGGGCCTGCAGGTCGGTCGGTGCGTCAAGGCCGACGTGGGCGGCGACCGCGGCCAGGTAGGCGTCGCGCCGGGTCCGCATGTCCTCGGCACCGCCCGGCTGGGCGGGGGCGACGTCGGCCGTGGACTCCGCCGTAGGCGTGCGGCCGGCCAGCGCGCGCAACTGGCGGAAAGCCTCCTCGGCCCAGGCCTCGTGGCCGGGCGAGTACTCGACCACGAGCTCGTCGCGCGTTTCGACGAGGCGATCGGGCAGCGTGGGGTGTGGGGCGATCGCCGCGGGGAGGAGACTCGGCAGCAGCAGGCAGAGACCGGCGAGGCGACAGGGACGCAGCGCGGGTGGCATGCTCGAGAGGTGAGCGGTCGTGACGACCGAATCAAGCGCTCATGACGGGCTTTCCGAACCGTTGCGCCGCGAGAAGGCTCGCTCCGCGGCGGCGCGCCCGTAGCGTGGACGAAGGAGCCCCGATGAAACGAATCCTTGCAGCGAGTCTCGCCGTGATGCTCGTCGGCTGCGGCGTCGGCTATCGAACGAGTACCTCGGAAGTGAGCTACGCCGGCTGGGACGAAGGCAACGGCCGCTGGTCCTTCGTGATCGCCGGCGCGGATCCGGCGTCGTTTCAGGAACTCGGTGGCGGCTACGCCCGCGACGCCAAGCGCGTTTACCGCAATGGCTTGGTCATCGAGCACGCCGACGCCGCGACATTTCAGCGGATCGGCGGCGCCTATTGGCGCGATCGGCAACGGGTGTTTCTCAACGGCACTGTGGTGCGGCAGGCCGATCCGGCCACGTTTCGCATCCTCGATCTCGGGATGAGCTGGGGGCGCGACGCGCGTGACGTCTACTTCGGGACAACTCCGGTCGGCGTGGTCGACCTCGCCACCTTCGAGATCGTGCGCGACCACTGGGCGCGCGACTCCGTGCACTACTACAACGACATTGGTCCCACGAATTTCTACAAAGTCGTCTGCGATCGCGCGTCCTTCGTCATCATCAACCGCGCGTACGCCAAGGACAAGGACCGCGCCTACTGGGGCGGCAAGCCGATCGAGGACGCCGATCTCGCGACCTTCGAATCCGCGGGCCAGTACGGTGCGAAGGACGCGAGGGGCTCTTTCACCGGGGCGACGCGGTATGGCCGCTGAACCGCGGCGCTGGGAGCAGGCGGAGAGGGATATGGAGGGACGCTCGACACGGACCGGTCGATGCTCGCGTGTCGATGTGTCCGATGGCGGTGCTTCGAGAGAACCCGTTGTGGCTCCGTGGCTCAGCAATCGGGCAAGCCTGGCAGCCGAGTGAGCCAGTGGACCACGTTGAGCAGGAGCTGCTGATTCCCCGTCGCCTCAGGGGCGTTCATGCCGACGGGCTGCGCCGACGGGCCGGACAATTGCGCGGTGAACATAGCTGCTTCTCCGAAGACCGCGATGCGGCCTTTGCCGACTTTTGCGATCACGCCCTGGCAGTAGCCGTCGAGCGGGACGCGCGGTGTGTTGCTGGCGAACCTCCATGGCCGCTCGGGCAAGAGTGAGACGAAATCGCCGCCGAGAGGCAGCACCACGGTGGCATCAGCGGGTGGCTTGAAGGCGGAGCCCACGAACGTCACGACCTTGCTCACATGCTCGGATTCGTTTCGCCCGAGCGTCGCAGCGCATGCCGCCGGACTACCTGCTAAATCGAACTCGATGTTGGCGGTCACCCCCGCAGACTTTGGCACCGCGAAGCCATTGCTGACCTCTATCGCGAACGCCTTCGCGAGCTCGGCCGCCGCCTCCGGGAAGGGCATGTGATCAAATATCAGGAACAGCGAGCCGCCTTGGTCCACCCACCGGTGCAAGGTTGCGATCTCGGTGCTGGTGAATGCTGATTTTGTCGGGGCGGATTGACCGTGATCGGAGCTTTTGCCGCGGGCATTGGCGATCACGAGGACGGCGAAGCCTTGGAGCGAGGCGGCGGAAATCGGCGACGTTGCAGGTTGGACACGGTAGCCGTCGCTCCTGAGCAGTGCGGCGAACGGCTGGTAGCGACCGTCCGCAGTATGAAAATTGTGATGTGCCTCGTCGATTGCGATGCACGGCCCAGCGGCGTTTTTGTGGGCGGGACTCGGCACCTCGGTCGCGTAGTCAGGATCGGCGACTTGTTGTGCATGGCAGGTGGCGGCGGCCGCCAGGATGGCGAGGCCGAGCGAGCGTGAGAGGTGACGCATCCGCCACATAGGGTGTGGTCGTTGAGTTGCCTCAGATCACCAGCATGCCGTTCGCGTCGAATTGGAACTGCTCAGCCCAGGCGACCTCCCAGAAATACCCGTCGGGATCGGCAAAGTAGCCGCTGTATCCGCCCCAGAAGACGTCCTGGGCCGGCTTCACGATCGTGCCTCCGGCGCGCGCGGCCAGCGCAAGCACCTCGGCGACCTGCTCTTTCCTGCGCACGTTGTGGGCGAGGGTGATCCCGCTGAAGCCCTTCGCCGCGTGCACGCCCGGGCCGATGTCCTCGGCGAGCTTGTCGAGCGGGTAGACGGCGAGTCGCACGCCGGCCGTGGCGAAGAAGGCGATCGGATCGCCCTCCTTCGCGCTTGTCGAGAAGCCGAGGCCGTCGCGGTAGAACCGGATCGACCGGTCCACATCGGCGACGCCGAGGGTGATGAGCGTGATGCGGGGCTCCATGAGGTGCGTGCCGGTGCAGAGCCGGCACCGGCCAGCCTGTCCGGATGTCCGGGCCGCGTCAATCGGGCTGCGCGGGACTATTCGGTCGGTAGGGGCCGCGTGGATGCGATCATGGTTTCGCCCGGCTGATCTCGCGAAACAGCCACGCCCGGGCGTAGGTCCAGTCGCGCTTGGCGGTCGTCATCGAGATGCCGAGGATCTGGGCGGTCTCCTCGATGCTCATGCCGACGAAGTAGCGCAGTTTCACCAGCTCCGCCTTGCGCGGATCGTGGGCCGCGAGCTGGTCGAGCGCTTCGTGCACTGCGAGCAGTTCGTCATCGTCGCCCTCGGGCGCGGCGATCTGGAGCAGCGAGTCATCGATCCCGGCACGCTCGAGTCCACCGCCGTGACGCACCGCCTTCTTGCGCCGGGCGTTGTCCGTGAGGATGTGGCGCATCACCTCCGCGGCGACGGCGACGAAATGGGTGCGGTCGTTCCAGGCGCGCTCCTGCCCGCGGCCCCCGGCGAGTCGCAACCACGCCTCGTGGACCAGGGCGGTGGCCTGCAGGGTCTGACCCGGCGCCTCGCGTGCCAGCTTGCTCGCGGCCAGCCGCCGGAGTTCGTCATAGAGAAGCGGCAGGAGGACCGCGCTGGCCTGGCGGTCGCCTGCGACGGCAGCCTCGAGGAGTCTGGTGGGATCGTTCATCGCCTGGCCTGGTGAAACGAAGGAACAGCGGAGTTTCTGAACGCCGGCCTCCGGCCGGTCAAGGGACCGGCCGGAGGCTTCGCTCTACCATGAGGTCGATTGGGGGCCAGATATCAGTCCTGGATGACGACGTTGTTGCCCGGACCGCCGTCGAGCACGTCGAGGCCGGGGCCACCCAGGAGCACGTCATCACCTGCGCCGCCGGCGAGCACGTCGTTGCCCGCGCTGCCGATGAGGATGTCGTCGTCGGCGCCGCCGTCGCTGGTGAGCCGGATCACCCCGGCGGCCAGGCCGGACGCCTCAAGGACGTCGTCGCCTTCCTCCAGGTTGAGCGTCAGGGTGTCGAGTGCCGCCTCGCTTCCCACGATGATGACGCCGGTCGCTCCTCCGACCACGCTGGCACCTGACGCGGGCGTGCCGGTCACGAGGAACACATCGTCGCCGCTCGTGCCGACGATGATCACGGTGTCGGCCTGTGCATCTCCGGTGGTCGAGCCGGTCGGATTGGCGAGGTCGACACGAACGCCGACCACATCGGTGCCGGACAAATCGTCGACCATGATGCTGTCGGCACCACCGAGCGCGTTGTAGTTCACCTGTTCGACGTCATTGCAGTCCATGACCACGCTCGCGATGTTGCGGAAGAACACCAGGCGTCCGCCGTTGGCGAAGAGGTCGATGTTCTCGGCGACATTGGCGCCGTTGAACAGGAGCGTATCCAGGCCGTTCTGACCCTCGACGATGTCGTTGTCGTCGCCAGGGTTCCACCGGAACGTGTCGTCACCGGCGCCCATCAGCGCGATGTCGTCGCCGTCACCACCGCCGAGAAGGTCGTTGCCGTCGCTGCCGATCAGCACGTCATCGCCGAGTCCGCCCTCAAGCGTCAGGTGGATCACACCGGCCGCGAGGTCGGTCGCTTGGATGGAATCGTCCCCGCCGAGGCCGTTGACGGTGAGCCGGTCGAGCGCGGCTTCCGTCGCGGTGAGGGTGACGACCGCGGCCAGGCCCGTCACGGTCATGCTGGTTCCCGAGCCGGTCAGGGTCACGGTGTCAGCGGCGTTCGTGGCGTTCACGCTGATCGTGTCCGATTGCGCGTCACCTGAGCTGCCGCCGAGCGTGCCGGCGAGATGTGCGGTGATGCTGGTCAGGTCGGTGCCGGTCAGGTCGCCCACCGTGATGATGTCGGCGCCGCCGATCGCGTTCATCTCGAGGGTCTCGACGCCGTCGAGGTCCATGGTGATATTGGCGACATTGCGGGTGAGGAGCGCGCGCCCGCCGTTGGCGAAGACGGCGAAGGTCTCGGCGGCGTCGGAGCCGTTGAAGAGCAACCTGTCGGCACCATCCTGGCCTTCGACGATGTCATTGCTGTCGCCGGGGTCCCATTGGAAGGTGTCATTGCCGGCCCCCAGGAACACGGTGTCGCCGCCCTGCTGGCCGTCGATGACGTCCGCGCCGTCTCCTCCAAGCAGCAGGTCGACGCCGCCGCTGCCGGTCAGCGTGTCATCGCCGCTGCCGCCATCGAGCGTGAGGCTGATCGCGCCGGCGGGCAGGCCGGCCGCCTGGAGATCATCATTTCCGTCGAGGCCGTTGATCGTCAGCCGATCGAGGGCGGCTTCGGCGGTGGTGACGGTGACCATCGCGAAGAGGCCCGTCACGGTCGCGGTGGTTCCGGTGCCGGTCACGGTCATGGTGTCGATGGCGTTGGTGGCGTTGACGATGACTGTATCCGCCTGCGCATCACCCGAGGCGCCGCCGAGCGTGCCGGCGAGGTTTGCCGTGACATGGGTCAGGTCGGTGCCGGCGAGGTCGTTCACGGTGACCGAGTCGGCGGAGCCGAGCGCGTGGACCTCGAGGTTCTCGATGTCGTCGAGATCCATGACGATGTTGCCCAGGTTGCGGTTGAACACCACTCGACCGCCGTTGGCCGAGGCCGCCATGATCTCGGCGCCGTTGCTGCCGTGGAAGCGCAGCGTGTCGTTGCCGCCCTGGCCTTCGACGATGTCGCTCCCGTCGCCCGGATCCCATTGGAAGGTATCGTCCCCGGCGCCGAGGAAGGCGACATCGTTGCCCTGCTGGCCGTCGATGAGGTCCGCGCCGTCGCCACCGAACAGCGTGTCGATGCCGTTGCTGCCGAGGAGCGTGTCGTCGCCGGTCCCACCATCGACGGTGATCTGGATGAGTGCGGCGAGGTTGCCGGTCGCCGAGAACGAGTCATCGCCGCCGTTGGCGTTGACGACGAGGTTTTCGCTCGTGCCGATATCAATCGAGAACGGCGCCGGGTTGATGCGGTCGAAGCGTACCCGCGTGCCGTTCGCCGTGGTGGTGAACTGCTCGGCGCCGCCGCCGCCATTGACCTCGACGGTGTCAGTGCCGGCACCACCTTCGTTGAGGTCGGTGTCGTCGCCGGGATTCCAGATCATGCGGTCGGCGGCCGTCTCGCCGAAGGCGAGGTCGTCGGCATCGCCTCCGGTCAGCGTGTCGTTGCCCGCCCCGCCGAAGAGCCGGTCGAAACCACCGCGGGCAAGCAGCGTATCGCTGTCCGTGCCACCGAAGAGATGGTCGCCGCCCGAGCCTCCGGTGAGCGTATCGGCGCCCGCGCCGCCGAAGAGCATGGCGGCCGGCAGGGCCCCGTTGGCTTCGTCGAGGGTGACCGTGTCGTTGCCGCCCAGGCCGAAGACTCGGATCAAGGCCGTATTCGCAATCGTGGCACCGGGAATGGGCACGCCGTTGTGCAGAATCGCGCCGGCTGCGTCACGGCTGAGGGTGATCGTGTTGTCCGCGTCGTCACCGGAGACGGACACGATGCCGGAGGTCACGTTGCCGCCGTCCTGGACAAGCGTGTTGTCGCCGAGGCCGCCGTCGAGAGCGTCGCCGCCGCCGTTGCCCAGCAGCGTATCGTCCTGATCGCCGCCGAGGAGGGTGTCGGCACCCGCGCCGCCCAGGAGGATGTCGTTGCCGGCGCCGCCGTCGAGGTCGAGGAGCGGCCCGCCGATGGCGACGGCTGAGGCATCCATGATGTCGTCGCCATCGAGGCCCTGGATGCGGACCGTGTCGTTCGTCGTCTCGAACCCGTCGACGAGGATGCTGACGGCCAGGCCGGTGACCCGCAGGTCGCCGCCGGGCAGGGTGGCCGTGATGATGTCGTCGGCGCTCGTCGCGTTGATGACCACGGTATCCACGGACCCATCACCCAAGCCGCCGAAGGTGGCGAGGTCGGCGGTGATGCCGGCGAGGTCGGTGCCGGTGAGATCGTGGATCGTGAGCGTGTCCTCGGCGCCGAGGGTGTTGAGATCGAGGCTCTCGATGCCGTCGAGGTCCATGACGATATTGCCGAGATTGCGGGTGAAATGCACGCGCCCGCCGTTGGCCGAGGCGTCGAAGGTCTCGGCGCCGTTGCTGCCGTTGAAGCGCAGTGTGTCGCTGCCATCCTGCCCTTCGACCGTGTCGCTGCCGTCGCCTGGATCCCACTGGAAGGTGTCGCTGCCGGCGCCGAGAAAGGCGACGTCGTTGCCCTGCTGGCCGTCGATGAAGTCCGCGCCGTCGCCACCGAGCAGCGTGTCAATGCCGTTGCTGCCGAGCAGCGTGTCATCGCCAGCTCCGCCATCCACCGTGATCCGGATCAACGCGGCGAGGTTGCCGGTCGCCGAGACGGTGTCGTTGCCGCCGTTGGCGTTGACGACGAGGTTTTCGCTCGTGCCGATATCGATCGAGAACGGTGCCGGGTCTATGCGGTCGAAGCGCACGCGCGTGCCGTTGGCCGTCGTCGTGAACTGCTCGGCGCCGCCACCGCCGTTGATCTCGACGGTGTCCACACCGTCGCCGCCTTCGTTGAGATCGGTGTCGTCGCCGGGATTCCAGACCATGGTATCGTTTCCGGCCTCGCCGAAGACCTGATCGTCAGCGTCGCCTCCGGTCAGCGTGTCGTTGTCGCCGCCGGCGAGCAGGGTGTCTGCGCCGCCGCGGCCGAACAGGGTGTCGTCGCCGGCGCCGCCGAGGAGCATGTCGACGCCCGAACCGCCGGTCAGCGTGTCGTTGCCGGCCTCGCCGGAGATTTCGGCCGCGGGCAGTGCGCCGCTGGTTTCGTTCAGCGAGAGTTGGTCATGGCCCGCGCGGCCGAGGATCCGGATCAACGTCGTGTTCGCGACCGTGGGCGTGCCCCCGGTGATCGGGATCGCGCCGCCGTTGACGAGAAGCGCGCCGGCGGCGTTGCGACTCACGGCGATCGTATTGTCCTGGTCGTCGCCGGTCACGGTCAGGATCCCGCTGGCGAAGGTGGCGGAGACTGCGGGTGACACCGCGACCACGCCGACCATGAGCGTGGCCTCGGCCCGCAGGCGCGCGGCGTCGAACACGAGCGCTTTCACCGTGGCCTGCGTGACGGGCGGGACCTGGAGGGTGGCGGGGACCGTGCCGGAACCGACCCAGTTCGATCCTTGTTTGCTCAGGACGACGCGAAGCAGCGTCGTGGAGGCCGGCCGGAAGTCCACCGTCGCCGTGCCTTGGGTGACATCGGCTGAGGCGGCGACGGTGATCGTGAAGCCCAGGCCGACCTGCAGCGGATCCGGCTGCACGACGAGAGACTGGATGGAAGGCGCGGCCGAAACCGCATTGCCGATGCACGCGCCGACCAGCAGCGCGAAAAGCGAGGCATGCCGCCGGAGCCCGGCGGAAAGAAGTGTGCGCATTGGGAGGGGGGGACGAAACCCGAACGAGGGGACTACTGTGGGCAGCACGCGCGCAACGCGGCGCGGTGCCTGCGTGTGCCGGCCGCAAAGGCCACCAAGGCTGTGGTGGCGATCAGAGTCAACCCACCGCCGGCGTCGGGCACATGGGCCGAGACCGGCCCGGTTGTCGTGCCGGTGCGCGACTCGCCCGTCGCGGAGAATTCGGTGTACGTCACCGTCCCGGGCAGGAAGTGGCTCGTGAACGAGAAGCCGCCGAGAATCTGGCCGATCAAGACATCACCGATCGGCGAGAGGGAAAGGAAGTCCTGCGCCGACAATCCGGTGACGGGAATGCCCGCGCTGGCGAACCAATCCGAGTTGGGGACGTCGACACCGCCGCCGGAAAACACATCCAGTTGATCCCAGTCGGGCATCGCCAGATCGAGATCGAGCGACCAGGCGCTGATGTCGAACGGGCCACCCGTGTTGTCGACGATGTAGGAATAGGTGACGCTGCCGTCGCCGTTGAGAAGATGCGTTCCGAACACAGCGCCGGAGGCGGGCAGGGGAGCCGAGGCCAGCAGCGCGAACAGGATGAGGGGGACGGGGGACTTTGTCGCGGAGTTGTTCATGAGTGTGGCAGGTTGAGAGCGGACGGCCTCCGGTGGATGGACGCTGGCTCGAGGTCTTGGTGCTGTCTCTTATACACATCT
>JACSRI010000048.1 GCA_014879845.1 Opitutaceae bacterium | reverse complement strand
CTCGAGCGCCGCCTCGACGATCAGGTCGCAATCCTTGAGCGAGGCCACCTCGACGGTGCACGCCGTCTGGGTCTGGCACTTCCACTCGCAATCGCGCGCCTACCTCGACGTGGTCGTGCAGGTCTCCGACGACCCGGATTTCGTCAGCGGCGTCACCACGATCTACAACAACGACCACGACAACTCCTCCGGCCTGGGCGCGGGCAAGGATTTCGCCTACCTCGAGACCAACCGCGGCCGCCTCATCCCCGCCCCCGAGGGTGGCGTGAAGGGCCGCTACGTCCGCCTCTACTCCGCCGGCAACACGACCAACAACCTCAACCACTACATCGAGGTCGAGGTGTTCGGGCAGAAGTGAGCCTGCGCTGAATCCTGAATTGAACCACAGAGTTCACAAAGGGCGCAGAGTCAGAAACCGGGATGGCCACAACGAGGCACAAGAAGTCACAAAAAGCTGACTCGGTTCTTTGCGGCTCCTTGCGACTCTTTGCGGTCAATTTTCCTTACTCTGTGCCTTCTGTGTCCTCTGTGGTCCAAACCCACCCGTCCGCCTCCGACTAACTCCGCATGTCGCAGCGCGCGCTCGTCATCACCATCGCCGCCCTCGCGCTCGTCGCGCTGGCGCTACGCGTGGTGAGGCTGGACGAGCGCCCGCCGCACACCGACGAGGCAATCAACGCGTGGCTTCTCGGCAGCGTGCTCGCGGGCGAGCCGTTCGCGTTTGATCCGCGCGACCGGCACGGCCCACTGCTGCCAGCCGCCGGCCTCGTCGTCGCCACGATCCTGGGACGCCGCTCGTTCGCCGAGCTCGACGAGCGCACGATCCGTCTCGCGCCGGCGATCGTCGGCGCCGCCGCGACCGGGCTGTTCCTTTTCGGCGCCGGCATGGTTCCCAACGGCGTGCTCGCCGGCAGCGCCGCTCTCTGGGCGCTTTCACCGCTGCCGCTCTACTACGCACGCTACGCCATCCACGAGACGCTGCTCGTCGCGGCCACACTGGCATTTCTGCTCATGCTCGCACGCGCGATTCACGCCGAGGTGGCGCAGGCTCGAGTGCTTTGGGCGATCGGAGCGGGGCTGGCGGCCGGGGCCATGCTCGCGGCCAAGCTGAGCGCGCTCATACCGCTCGGTGCTGCGTGTGTCGCCCTGATGGCTGTAGGCCGCCCACTCGCGGGCGGCCGCGCGGTGCACACGAGCGAAACGAGCGTCCGCAAGCAGACGGCCCGTGGTCCGAACACCGTGCTTTCGGTCGGCGTTCCCTGCGTCCTCGCGGCTGCGCTCGCGACGACCTTCGCCTACTCGTGGGGATTCACGCGCTTCGCCGGGCTCCACGATCTCGTCTTCGGGCTCGAGGCGCCGCTCAGCCGCGCCGCAGGAGAGGGCCATGAGAAGGGACCGTTCTACTTCGCCTCGATACTCGGCACCGGCGCCGGCGGCGTGGTCTTCCTGGTGACGGCCGCGCTCGGGGCGTGGGTCGCCTGGCGACGCGGCGGAGCGATCGGCCGCGGGCTCGTCGTCTACACGATTGTCCTTATCGGCGTGCACAGCGCGATTCCCTACAAGACGCCATGGCTCGCGCTCGGGCTTTTCCTGCCCCTGGCGACACTGGCAGCGTGGGCGATTGCTTGGGCTTTGGAGGCAGGGATGCCTTGCCGAGGTATCCGCGTTGGCCCCTTGAATCAACGGGAAGTGCTCGCGGACGCCTCGGCGAGGCGCCCCTACCCTCGAGCCGCGGCCTGGCTCGGCCTCACCGCGTTCGCCGCTCTCACCGCCCACGCCGATCATCGCCTCGTCTTCGCCGATCCGGCGGCCGAGACCAATCCATTCGCCTACGCGCACACCAGTCCGGACCTCGTCCGGCTCGAGCCCTTCGTCGCCGGCCTGCCCGCGCGCGAACCGCTCATCGCGGTGTGCCTCGACGACCCGTGGCCGCTGCCGTTTCTCCTGCGCCACCATGCGCGTGTCGGCTACTGGCAGCCCGGGCAGGCGTTGCCGGAGTCGGCGGATCTTGTCATCACCACGTCCGATCACGCGACGTCGCTCGATGCGCGCTTCGCGTCGTGGCGGCCCCACTTCTTCATGCAACGCCCGGGCGTGATGCTCGTGGCTCTGCAGGCGCCGGAGGTCGCGGCGACGCCGTGAGCGCGCAGGCTTCAGCCATCGCCGTGCATCGGCACCACGCCATGGCGACGGTCTTCGAGGTCCGCCTCGCCGGCGAAGAGCCGGCGTTTGCCGCGCAGGCGGCGCACGCGGCCTTCGAGGTCTTGGACAAGCTCGAGGCCCTGCTCAGCCGCTTCCATCCGGGCAGTGAGATCGCGGCGCTCTCCCGGCTCGCGCCCGGCGAGGCGCTCCAACTCTCCGAGCCCACGGCGGCATGCCTTGCGCTCGCGCTCGACGTCGAACAGCAGACCGGGCACGCGTTCTCGCTCGCCGCGACAGCCAGCCGCACGGGACGGCCGCCGGCGCGGTGGACGCTCGATCCCGCGACGCTCACCGTCACCGTCCACGAGGGCCCATGCCTGCTCGACCTCGGCGCCATCGGCAAGGGCTTCGCCCTCGACCGCATGGCGGCCGAACTGCGCGAGTGGGGTTGCCCGTCCTTCCTGCTCGTCGCGGGCGGCAGCAGCGTGCTCGCGGGCGATCCTCCGCCGGGCTCCGAAGCCTGGACCGCACGGTTGAGCGACCCCGCCCATCCGGAAGCCCCGGCCGAAAGCATCGCGCTCGTGC
This sequence comes from Opitutaceae bacterium, assembly GCA_014879845.1. Lineage (GTDB taxonomy): Bacteria > Verrucomicrobiota > Verrucomicrobiia > Opitutales > Opitutaceae > JAEWQP01. Next base: position 21,087 of record JACSRI010000048.1, on the reverse strand, counting down.
ACACCGCGCTCGGTTCGAGTGGACTAGCCCTTCAAGGCAATCATATAACCGATCCGCGCACTGGCCAGCCGGTCACGCGCCGTCGCCGCACCTGGGTGCGGGCCGACAGCGCGGCCGAAGCCGACGCCTTCTCCACTGCCCTCATGGTCCTCGACGAAGCCGGCACCGCCACCCTCGCCGCGCAACGGCCCGACCTGAAGACATGGATCACCGCGGCGTGATCGCGCCCGAAACCGCCACTCATCAGCCACCCCAATCCCCACCACCTCCATATGAATCCGTCACGTCTGTTCATAGCCAGTTGTGTCGCCCTGATCACGACCGCCATGTGCTTCTCGCTGCGCGGCGATGCCGTCGCCGCGTGGAGCGCGCAATTCAATCTGACCAACGAGCAGGTCGGCATGGTCAACGGTACCGCCTTCTGGGGCTTCACGCTCGCCATGATGTTTGGCGGTCCGCTCGTGGACTCGCTGGGGATCGGACGGATCCTCGCGCTCGCGTTCGTCGGCCATCTCGCCGGCATTCTGCTGAGCATCTTCGCCTGGGACTACACGAGCCTGTATATCGGAACACTGCTCTTCGGCATCGCCAACGGCTCGGTTGAAGCCGCCTGCAATCCGCTGGTCGCCACGCTGTATCCCAAGGATCAGACAACCAAGCTGAACAATTTCCACGTCTGGTTCCCGGGCGGCCTGGTCATCGGCGGCCTTGTTGCCTTCGTCTTCAGCAAGATGGGCCTGAGCTGGAAGGTGCAGTTCGCCACCATGCTGATCCCGCTCGTCGTCTATGGATTCATGTTCCTGGGCCAGAAGTTCCCGCAGACCGAGCGCGTGCAGCGCGGCGAATCGACGGGCTCGATGTTCAAGGCCTGCCTGGCCCCTGGATTCATTCTGCTGGTGGCCTGCATGCTCGCCACTGCTTCGACCGAACTTGGATCAAATCAGTGGATACCGAACATCCTCTCTAATGCCGGCGTCTCGGGCATCCTCGTGCTGGTCTGGATCACCGGCCTGATGGCCGTGGGCCGCATGTTCGCCGGCGCCTTCGTGCACAAGCTCTCGCCCATCGGCATGCTCATCGCGAGCTCGGTGCTCAGCACGCTCGGTCTCTACGCCATGAGCCATTCGAGCGGCGCGATGCTCTTTGGTGCCGCCACGATCTTCGCCCTTGGCGTGTGTTTCTACTGGCCGACGATGCTCGGTTACGTGAGCGAGAACTACCCGAAGACCGGCGCGCTCGGACTCGCGATCATGGGTGGCGCCGGCATGCTGAGCGTGAGCTTCATCCTCCCGCTCATCGGGCACTGGTATGACTCAGGCATCGCCGCCCGCACGCCCGCCGGCATGCCGGCGTCCGCTGCGGATGCCGCGGCCATCCAGTCCGCCGCCGGCCTCGAGGCGCTCGGCAAGGTCGCGATCCTGCCGGCCGCGCTGACGGTCATCTTCATCCTCATCGCCGTCCTCCGCAAAAAGAACGCCCACGCGACCGCACACGCGTGAGTTCGCGGTCGGGCGCGGCCTCCGCTCGTGCCCGACCTTCCGGCCTCCGCACTCGACCATCCGCATTCCGAATTCCGCATTTTCACCCATGCCACGTCCAGTCACGCTCTTCACCGGCCAATGGGCCGACCTCCCGCTCGAACAGCTCGCTCCGCTCGTCAAGAAGATGGGCTACGACGGCGTTGAACTCGCCTGCTGGGGCGACCACTTCGACGTCGACGCCGCGCTCTCGAACAAGAAATACGTCGCCGACAAATGGGCGCTCCTCGCCGACCACGGGCTCACCTGCTTCGCGATCTCCAGCCACCTCGTCGGCCAAGCCGTGTGCGACCTGATCGACGATCGCCACAAGTCGATCCTCCCGCCCGATGTCTGGGGCGACGGCGAGCCCGAGGGCGTGCGCAAGCGTGCGGCCAAGAAGCTCGCGTCCACCGCCAAGGCCGCGCGCCTCTTCTTCAACGCCAAGCCCGGCCGGGCCGCGGCCGACGCCTTCCCGGCCGTGGTCAACGGCTTCACAGGCTCGAGCATCTGGCACTCGATCTACGCATTCCCGCCCACGTCTCAGGATTTCTGGGACAAGGGATTCGCCGACTTCGCCAAGCGCTTCGGTCCGATCCTCGAGGCCTTCGACAAGCAGGACGTCAACTTCGCCCTCGAGGTGCACCCGACCGAGATCGCCTTCGACATCGCCAGCTCGCAGCGCGCCCTCGAGGCGGTGAAGCATCACAAGCGCTTCGGCTTCAACTACGACCCCTCGCACCTCGGCTACCAGGGCGTCGACTACGTTAAGTTCATCCGCACCTTCGGCAGCCGCATCTATCACGCGCACATGAAGGACGTGTGGTGGGGCCACGGCGACGGCTCGGTCGGCGTGTTCGGCGGTCACACGACCTTCGGCGACGCGCGGCGCTTCTGGGACTTCCGCTCGCTCGGCCACGGCGACATCAAGTTCGAGGACATCATCGTCGCGCTCAATGACGTCGGCTACCGTGGCCCGCTCTCCGTCGAGTGGGAGGACATCCGCATGGACCGCGTCCACGGCGCCACCGAGGCCGCGGCCTTCGTGCGCAAGATCGACTTCCCGAGCAGCCAGGTCGCCTTCGACGCAGCCTTCGACAAGAAGAACCAGTGATCGGCACCGAATCGAACCGGACACAGAGATCACGGAGGAGATTTCAGAACCTGAATGTGAACAGGAGATCGCGGAGAGCGCAGAGAAAAGCCCGCGGATTCTGCCATCGTCTCTGCTTCCTCTGCGACCTCCTTTGAAACTCCGACTCAGTGACCTCTGTGCTCCCTCCGTGCCCTCTGTGACCTGAACGACCTTTCCACTATCCTCGTTTTCTCCGACTCGCACTCACGCTCATGTCTCTCAAACTCGGAATCATCGGAGCCGGCGGCATGGCTCGCTATCACGTCGAAGGCTTCCGCCAGGCCGGCGCCGAGGTCGTCGCCATCGCCGACGCCAACAAGACCGCAGCCGAAAAGACCGCCGCCAAGCTCGGCATCGCCGACGTGTGCGACGACGTCGCCGCGCTGCTCAAGCGCGGCGACATCGACGGCGTCTCGGTCATCGTGCCGAACAAGTTCCACGCCCCGCTCACGCTCCAGGCGCTCAAGGCCGGCAAGCACGTCTTCTGTGAGAAGCCGCCCGCCCTCAACGCCAAGGAGGCCGCCGCCATGGCCGCCGCTGCCTCGGGCGCCAAGCGCACGCTGATGTTCAACTTCAACAACCGCGCGCGGCCCGAGTCCTACGCCATGAAGGACTACATCGAGCAGGGCCTGGTCGGTCGCATCAATTCCTGTCAGGCGAAGTGGATACGTCGGGCCGGCATCCCGGGCTTCGGCGGCTGGTTCACGACCAAGGCGCTCTCCGGCGGCGGTCCGCTCATCGACCTGCTGCACATGGTGGACCTCGGGCTGTTCTTCATGGACTATCCGGAGCCGGCCCAGGTGCTTGCGCAAACCTACACCGACCACATCGACAACAAGGCCTTCAAGGGTCCGTGGGGCATCCCCGACAACGCCAAGGGCACGACCGACGTCGAGGCCGCGGCGCACGGCTTCATCACCTTCAAGACCGGTCAGTCCATGTCCTTCGCGGTCTCGTGGGCGGAGATGAACCGGGGCGAGGAGGTCTCCGTCACCTTTCAGGGTCAGAAGGCCGGTGGCACGGTCCGCCGCCTCTTCGGCACCGACGGTCTCGACGAGACAGCCATCGACGCCTGCGAACTCTACACACTCGAAAACGGCCGCCACGTGAACCGCTCGATCAACGTGCCGCCTGACGAAACGATGGGCCGCACGCGCAGTGCCGCGAACTTCGTCCGCGTGATCGAAGGCACCGAGAAGCCGCTCAACACGCCAGACCAGGCCGTCGCGTTGATGAAGATCATCGACGCCGCCTACAAGTCCGCGGCGACGGGCAAGGCGGTCAGCGTGTGAGCTGAAAGAAACCAAACCGAGGTTAACCACAGAGGACACAGAGAGCACAGAGGTTCAAACCGAGCTCGCAGCAACGAGGCGCAGAAGTCGCAAAGACCGGGCTTCACCACTCTACCTCGCTCGTCCTTCCTGCCATTCTCTGTGCTCTCTGTGTCCTCTGTGGTTCAACATCAGATCTTCCGTAACCCACATCGACCCACATGAACCTGAACCGAAAACTCCGCATGGGCATGGTCGGCGGCGGCCGTGGCGCGTTCATCGGCGCCGTGCACCGCATGGCCGCGCGCCTCGACGGCGAGATCGAACTCGTCGCCGGCTGCTTCTCCTCCGACGCCGAAAAATCGCGCCTCTCCGGGGAGGACCTCCACCTCGACCCCGCCCGCGTGTATCCGACGTATGAAGCCATGGCTCGGGCCGAGGCCGCCCTCCCGACCGACCAGCGCATCGACTTCGTCTCGATTGTCACCCGCAACAACACGCACTTCGCCGTGGCGAAATGCTTCCTCGAGGCAGGTTTCAACGTCATCTGCGACAAGCCGCTGACCTTCACGCTCGCCGAAGGGAAGAAGCTCCGCGAGATCGTGCGCAAGAGCGGCCGGGTTTTCGCGCTCACGCACAACTACACCGGCTACCCGATGGTGAAGGAGGCGCGCGAGTGGGTGCGCACCGGCCGCCTCGGCAAGATCCTCAAGGTCGTGGTCGAGTATCCGCAGGGCTACGCCATCACCGCGCTCGGGTCCAAGGTCGAGGGTGCGATCACCAACTGGCGCGCCGACCCGCTGGTGGCCGGCGCGTCCAACTGCATGGGCGACATCGGCACCCACGCCGAGAACCTCGCGCGCTACATCACCGGGCTGTCCATCGACGAGATCTGCGCCGATCTCACGACCTTCATCCCGGGCCGTGCGCTCGACGACGACGGCAATTGCCTCGTGCGCTACAAAGGCGGCGCCAAGGGCATCCTCTTCGCCTCGCAGATCTCCAACGGCGACGAGAACAACCTCAACATCCGCGTCTACGGCACGAAGGGCAGCCTCGAATGGCTGCAGGAGCACCCGAACGAACTCATCTTCAAGGCGGCCGACCAGCCGCGTCAGGTCTACCGCCGCGGCAACAGCTACCTCTCCGACATCGCCAAAGCGAACAGCCGCACGCCGTTCGGCCACCAGGAGGCGTTCATCGAGGCCTTCGCCAATGTCTATCGCGCCGCGGCCACGGCCATCGCCGACCAGGTCGCGGGCCGCAAGGCTCCAAAGGGCGGATACGACTTCCCGACGATCGACGACGGCGTCGAAGGCATGGCCTTCATCGATACGGTGGTGAAGAGCGCCAGGCGCGGCGCGAAGTGGACGAAGATGCCGGCCCTCTGATCCGCGCCGGCGCCTCGTCGTCGCGCGTTCGAAACAAGAAAGCCCGCCGGATGCCGGCGGGCTTTCTTGCGTCCAGAGTCCTTGCCAGCACCCCGATCACGGCGACGACGCCGGACCGCTCTCCGGCGCGCGCGGCGCGAAGGCGAAGCGGAGACCGCGCGTGTATGACTCGAGTTGCATGCCTGCATGTCTCTCGCCCTCGATGATCCGGAACTCGTAAGTCAACCCAGCGTAGTTACGCCGCGAGACCTGGGCGTTGAAACGCAGGATGCCGCCGAGGAAACCTGGAGACTCGTTTCCTCCGCCCGTCACGTAAACGCGGGCATGGATCGGCTTGCCCGACTTAGCAATGGCTTCGTCGTAGCCGAGCAGCCAGTCGTTGCCGACGATGACGGCCGGGGTGGCCGCGATGTAGGCCTGAAACAGCTCGGGTTTGGTGTACATCGCATAGAGCGTGAACAGGCCGCCGAGCGAGGCGCCACCGAGCACACGATAGCCCGGGTCGACCCGATACTCGCGCTCGATGAAGGGAATGATCTCGGTCTCGATCGACTGCAGATACTTGGCGGCCTGGCCGGACGCCGCGGGATCGGCGCCCATCGCGACCGGCGAAAGCTCCCACTGCCGCATCGCGCCGTAGTCGACGCCCTCGCCCGGATAGCCGATGCCGACAATGATGAACTCCGGCACGACCTTGTCGTAGACCAGCGTGCCGCGGATCGCCGCGAGCTTCTCAAAATCCCAGTAACCGTCGGTCACATACACGACCGGATAGCGCCGTGCCGGAGCCGCGGCGTAGTTGCCGGGCAGGCCCACGTGCAGCTGATACTGGCGCCCGTGCGCGTTGCGCGGCAGGACGCGCAGCTGCGAGTTGGCGATGGTATGGCCCGGGATGGCCGGCTCGGCGGCGGGCGCGGGACGGGCCATGGCGAACAACGACCCGGCCGCGGCAACGAGGATCAGGGGTAGCTTCATCGTGCCGACTTCTTAGCGGGGTTCTGCCACCGAGTCGGGCCGAAAAACACGCGCAGACGTTAGAACAGTTGCGCAGGGGCCGGCACATGGGCGCCCGCAGGTCATTCCATGCGCCTTTCGACCGACGAAGCCGACACCGGTTGCGGAAAATCCCGATCTTACAGGAAGAGTCTTCCGCATTTTCTGCCAACTTCATCGCCGCCGCAGTCTGGTGTTTACGCACACTCCCAGCGGGGCGTAGGTTCGTCGGCCGTGTATACCCTCGGCATCGATTACGGCACCAATTCCGTGCGCGCACTGGTCGTGCGCTGCAAGGACGGCGCAGAGCTTGGCTCCTGCATCGTGAATTATCCCTCGGGGCACCAGGGCATCCTGCTCGACCCGAAGGACCACAACCTCGCGCGCCAGAGCCCGGCCGACTACCTGTTCGGCTTGGAGAAGAGCGTGAAGGGCGCGCTGGCGCAGGCGAAGAAGACCAAGGGCTTCGACGCCGCGGCGGTGATCGGTATCGGCGTGGACACGACGGGCTCGAGCCCGATTCCGGTCGACGCCCAGAACGTCCCGCTGGCCTTTCAGAAGAAGTTTGCCAAGAGCCTGGCCGCGCAGTGCTGGCTCTGGAAGGACCACACGAGCTGGCGCGAAGCCGCGAAGATCACCGAGCTCGCCGCGCAGCATCGCCCGCAGTACATCGCCAAGTGCGGCAACACCTACTCCTCCGAGTGGTGGTGGTCGAAGATCTGGCACTGCCTCGCCGTGGCGCCGCAGGTGTTTGACGCCGCCTACTCGTGGGTCGAGCTGTGCGACTGGGTGCCCGCCGTGCTCGCCGGCGTGACCGACCCGCGCCAGGTCAAGCGCGGCGCCTGCGCCGCCGGACACAAGGCGCTCTACTGCGAGGAGTGGGACGGCCTGCCGGATAAGGAGTTTCTCGCGCTGCTCGACCCCAAGCTCGCGGACCTGCGCGATCGCCTGTATGTGAAAGCCTACGACGCGAGCGAGCCCGCCGGCGAGCTCAGCGCCGAGTGGGCGAAGAAGCTCGGCCTGAAGGCCGGCATCCCGATCGCGATCGGCGAGTTCGACGTGCACTACGGCGCGATCGGCTGCGGCGTGCGCGAGGGCACGCTGGTCAAGGTCATCGGCACCTCGACGTGCGACTGCGGTGTCGTTTCCGCCGACAAGCAGGTGCCGGACATCCCGGGCATCTGCGGCATCGTCAAGGGCGCGATCCTGCCGGGCTTCTACGGCATCGAGGCCGGCCAGTCCGCCGTCGGCGACATCTTCAAGTGGTGGGTCGAGGTCGTTTGCGGCGGTGAAGGCGCGCTGCACGGCAAACTCACGGCGGACGCGGCGAAACTGAAGCCCGGCCAGAGCGGCCTGCTCGCCCTCGACTGGAACAACGGCAACCGCACCATCCTCGTCGACCAGCGCCTCACCGGCCTGCTCGTCGGCACGACGCTGCACACCACGCAGGCCGAAATCTACCGCGCGTTGATCGAAGCGACGGCCTTCGGCGCGCGGGCGATCATCGAGCGCATCAAGGAATACGGCGTGCCGCTCGACCGCATCGTCTGCGCCGGCGGCATCGCGGAGAAAAACCCGATGCTCATGCAGATCTACGCCGATGTGACCGGCTGCACCATGCTGGTGGCCGGCTCGAGCCAGGCCTGCGCGCTCGGCTCGGCCGTCTCGGCCGCGGTGCTGGCCGGCGCGCACAAGGACTTCCCGACCGCGCAGAAGAAGATGACCTCGCTCAAGAAGGTCGCTTACAAGCCCATCCCCGCCAACCGCAAGGTCTACGACCGGCTCTACACGCTGTATCGCGAACTCCACGACAGCTTCGGCGGCCGGATCACCAACGCCGACCACACCAAGCTCATGAAGGAGCTGCTCACGATCAAGGAGTCGGTCCGCGCCTGATTCTGGCGCATATCCTTCAGCCACTCGTCACCCATCATTCGTCACTCCAAGCGCCGCGCCCGGCGCTGAACACCCGTCGCTTCTATCGCCCATGAAACTTCTCGCCACGCCTGAAATCTGGTTCGTCACCGGTTCGCAGCACCTCTACGGCCCGGGCCCGCTCGCCCAGGTTGTCGAAAATTCCCAGAAGGTCGTCGACGCCCTCGCCGCCTCCAAGCGCCTGCCCTTGAAGACTGTCTTCAAGGCGCTGCTCACCACGCCTGAGGAGATCACCAAGGTGATGCTCGAGGCCAACAACGACGCGAACTGCGCCGGTCTCATCCTGTGGATGCACACCTTCTCGCCCTCGAAGATGTGGATCCGCGGCCTCACCTCGCTGAAGAAGCCGTTCCTGCACCTGCACACGCAGTTCAACCGCGATCTGCCCTGGAGCACGATCGACATGGACTTCATGAACCTCAACCAGGCCGCGCATGGCGACCGCGAGGCGGGGTTCATCCACACGCGCCTGCGCCTGGGCCGGAAAGTTGTCGTCGGCCACTGGTCCGACACCGAGGTGCAGGATCGCATCGGCGCCTGGATGCGCGCCACCCGCGCCTGGCACGACTGGCAGGGTGCGCGGTTCGTGCGCTTCGGCGACAACATGCGCAATGTCGCCGTGACCGAGGGCGACAAGGTCGGCGCCGAGATCCGCTTCGGCTTCGAGGTCAACACGCACGGCGTGGGTGACCTGGTCGCCAAGGTCAACGCCGTCTCCGAGTCCGACATCACCGCGCTCTGCGCCGACTACGAGAAGCTCTACAAGGTCGTGCCCGCGCTCAAGAAGGGCGGCAAGCGCCACGACGAGCTGCGCTACAGCGCGCGCCTCGAGCTGGGCATGGGCCAGTTCCTCGAGGAAGGTAAATACAAGGGCTTCACCGACACGTTCGAGGATCTCCACGGGTTGAAGCAGTTGCCCGGCATGGCCACCCAGCGCCTCATGGCCGCGGGCTACGGCTTCGGCGGTGAGGGCGACTGGAAGACCTCCGCGCTCGTGCGCGCCATGAAGGTGATGAACGCCGGCCTGCCCGGCGGCACCTCATTCATGGAGGACTACACCTACCACCTCTCGCCCAAGGGCCACCAGGTGCTCGGCGCGCACATGCTCGAGATCTGCCCGTCGATCGCCGCCGGCAAGGCCGCGGTCGAGATCCACCCGCTGGGGATCGGCGGCAAGGACGACCCGGTGCGCCTGGTCTTCGACGCCCCGGCCGGTGACGCGCTCAACGCCTCGCTCGTCGACCTCGGCAACCGCTTCCGGCTCATCATCAACGAGGTCACCGCGGTCAAGACGCCGGCCCTGCCCAAGCTCCCGGTCGCCCGCGCAGTCTGGGAGTGCAAGCCCGACTTCAAGACCGCCTGCGCGGCTTGGATCTACGCGGGTGGCGCGCACCACACCGGTTACAGCTACTCGGTCACGACCGAGATGCTGGAGGACTTCGCCACCATCGCCGGCGTGGAGACCGTGCTGATCAACGCCGACACCACCCTCGCCCAGCTCAAGCAGGACCTGCGCACGAACGAGGTCTACTATCACCTCGCCCAAGGTCTGAAGGTCTGACCCGGCCACACATTTCGAGCCATCCCAGGCCCGCCCTTCGACGGGGCGGGCCTTTGTTTTGGACTCGATAGGGTTCGGCCACCGCGGTCCTGGCCGGCGTACCGGGGGTGTTACTCACGGCGACGTCACCCTCGTGAGTTTGGAGAAAGCTTGGGGGGGGCCGGGCTCTTGCCCGGCCGCGCGTACGCGTCGTGGTCTCGACCGCGCAGGAGCGTGGCCCTCCAGCCGACTGCGCAGATTGAGCGGGCAGGATATCACATGGGTCGCCCCCGAACCGCGGCCACGTCCCCTTGCCCGTTGACACCCCCGGAGGCGGTTCTACTTTCGGCCCTTTTCCATCACGCCCCATTCCGATGATTTCCTGGATCCAATCCACCTTCCAGCATCACTTCAAACTGGTGTTCGCCATGCTCCTCCTGGTCATGGTCGTGCCGCTGGTCTTCATCTACAGCGCCAGCGGTGGGCTCGGTTCGGCGGACCATGAGATGCGCGAGCGCCGGGTGTTCGGCAAACCCTACACCACGGACGCCGACCGTCGCGAGTTCGCCCTCGACGGCCAGATCAGCGCGCAGCTCGGCGGTCAGCCATTTTTCGCGCCCGAGCAGGTGGAGATGTACACGTTCTTCCGCGCCGCCCGCCTCGCGCTCGCTGACCAGCTGGGCATCCCCGCGCCGACCCCGAAGCAGGTGGAGGACTTCATCATGGCGCTGCCGGCGTTCCAGGGTGAGAACGGCACTTACGATGCGCAGGCCTACACGCGCTTCCTCGACAACACGCGCAACAACCCGATCTATTCGCAGGCCCGCATCGCCCGCATCATCGCCGAGGACTGGCGCGCCGACCAGGTGACCGAGGCGGTCGCCGGCCCGGGCTTCGCGCTCGACCCGGAGGTCCGCGACCAGATCGCCGCCGCTGACACGACGTGGTCGGTCTATCGTGCGACGCTCTCGCTCGCCGACATCAAGCCCGCCGGCGAGCCGACCGAGGCCGAGCTGCAGCAGTGGTTTGACATCAACGCCGCCGCCTACCGCAACCCGCCCTCCGTGCAGGTCAGCGTGGTGGATTTCCCTGCCGACAAGTACCGCGCCCAGGTCGCCGCCCCAAGCGACGACGACATCGTGAAGTTCTTCGAGCGCAACAAGGCCTCCTACGCCAAGGCTCCCGAGGCGACGAAGGAGGGCGAGGCGCCCGTCGTCGGCAACACCGAGCCCAAGCTCGAGGACGTACGCGATCGCGTCATCCAGGACCTCATGGCGCGCCGCGCCCTCGATGCCGCGACCAAGGCCGCCTCGGATTTCGCCTACGTCCTTTTCGACAAGAAGATCACGCGCGGCATGCCCGCGTTTGACGCCCTCGTCGCCCAGCTCGGTACGTCGGTGAAGCCCATGCCGCCGCTCGCGGTCACGCCGCAGGCCCGCAACAATCCGGTCACGCGCGAGGCGCTCTCCCTCTCCGAGGACAAGCCCGTCTCCGACCCGGTCGTGTTCGGCGGCAACGCCGTGGTGCTCTTCTTTGATGGCCGGGCCGACGCCAGCGATGCGCAGTTCGCGCTCGTGCGCGAGCGCGTGCTCGCCGACGTGCAGGAAGACCGCCGTCGCCGCGCCGTCGCGGCCCGCGGCGAGGAGATCCGCGCCCAGGTCGCCGCCGCGATCAAGGCCGGCACCCCGATCGCCGACGCCGCCAAGGCCGCCGGCCTCGAGATCAAGGGCTGGGAGAACTTCACGCGCCGCAAGCTGCCGGAGGATTTCGACCGCTCAGTCATGGCCCGCATGGCCGACCTGCCGGTGGGCGAAGTCTCGCCCATGGCCGCGCTCGGCGATCAAGGCACGTTCGTCATCGTCACGCAGCGCAAGGAGCCGACGATCACCAGTGACGATCCCAACTACGCCGATGCCCGCACCGCGATCATGCGCGAGACCGGACGTATCGCGGCCCAGATGACGCTGACCGAGATGGTGCGCGCCGAGCGCATCGCCGCCGGCATCGACCGCCCGGCCGAGGAGGCCGCGCAGTAACCTGTCGCGCCGCCGCGCGCATCGAGCTGATGCCGATCCGCGCCTACGAACCCATCCAAGGCCCGTGCCGTCTTTGCGGCGCGGGCTTTGAGTTGATGCAGTCCGCCGCGGCCGCGCCCCTCACGACCTGCCCGCGCTGTGGACAGGCCGTCCGCCTCAAGCCCGCCACCGCGGTCGCGACGCCGCGAGTCTCGCAGGCGCCGTCGGTGAGCGAAGCCCGGTCCGCGGGTTTCACCGTGCTCAAGCGCACCTCGGGCGGGGAATACGAAAAGCTGTAACTTTGTCCCGGGCCCGCGGGTTTGCCCCTTGATCCCTGCTGATGACGCCTCCGCCCCGCCAGATTCCCTCCCGGCCCCCGAGGCGTTGTCGCGTTGTCGCGGTCGATCCAGCCATGACGGGTCCGCGCCTGGCCGCGGGCTTCGTCCTTGGGCCGGCATCCATTCTCGGATGGGATTGAAACACCGCCGCGCCCGCCGCCGTCATTCAAGAGCCACGATCACCATGCGTCCTTCGTCCGCCGCCCTCCTGCCCGTCTCCACCGCGCTCGCTTGTGCGCTCCTTGCCGCGCTCCCGAGCGCCGCCCAGGACGCCGCCGCGCCGACCGAAGCGCCGCCCGCCGCGGCCTCGGCTGCCGGCACGCCCGCGCCCGACGGCAACACGCCATTCACCGCACCGGTGACGATCCCCGGTGAGACGATCATCCCGATCACACTCGAGGACGCCGTGCAGCTCGCGCTCGCGAGCAACCTCGGCCTGCGGGTCGAGACCTTCAACCGTGATACCGCGCGCGAGGCCGTGATCATCGCCAGGGCCGCCTACGAGCCGGTCTTCTCCGTCTCCGCCTCGACCTACGAGGCCGAGACGCCGAACACCACGAGCACGGTCGACTCCACCTCCTCGACACGTCTGAGCGGCTCCGCCTCGGTCTCCCAAAAGGTCGACACCGGCGCCACGCTCACCCTGCAGAGCAACCTCGGCCGCTCCGAGCAGCAGGGCGGCGCCGCCCTGACCAACCTCTACTTCGGCTCGGATCTCGCCCTGACCGTGCGCCAGCCGCTGCTGGCTGGAGCGGGTTTCAAGGTCAACCGCGCCGCGCGCGACCGCGCCCGCATCGGCGTCGAGCGCAGCGACATCACCTACGAGGGCCAGGCGCTCGACATCATCCGCGACACCGAGCTGGCCTTCTACACCCTGGCCTCGGCCCACTACGCGCTCGACGTGCAGCGCTCCGGCCTGGCCACCGCCGAGCAGTTCCTCAACGAAAACGAAGCGCGCCGCTCCGCCGGCATCGCCACGGAACTCGACGTGATGCAGGCGCGTGTCTCCGTCGCCAACCGCCAGTCGCTCATCATCTCCGCCGAGCAGCGCGTGCGGGACGCGACCGACCAACTCCTCGCGCTCTTCGGCCGCCGCGATTTCTCAGGAATCCTCCAGCCCACCGGTTACGTCTTCGCGCCCCCGGCCGCCCTCTCGGTCGAGGCCTCCTACGGCCGCGCCGCGGAGACCGACGCCACCGTGCGCAGCAACCGCGGCCTGCTCCGCCAACTCGAACTCGACGCGCTCGTGGCCAACAACGGCAAGCTCCCGCGCCTCGACCTGGTCGGTAACGCCGGCATCAACGGCTCCGACCGCTACACCCTGGCCAACACCGATCCCGATCTCGGCGGCGCCGTCGACGACATGCTCGAGGGCGACGCCTACAACTGGCAGGTGCAGCTCAACCTCACGCTGCCGTGGGGCATGCGGGAGGCCCGCGCCCGCAAACGCATCGCCGACTATAACGTCGAGCAGCAGATGGTCCGCCTCGAACAGCTCGAACAGAGCCTCATGGTCAACGTCCGCGCCGCGGTCCGCGCAGTCGAGGCCGACCGGCAGACCGTCGAGATCAACGCCCTCTCCACCGAACTCTCGAAACGCGAGTTCGAGCTCGAGAAGGCCAAGTTCGACTCCGGCCTGAGCACCAGCCGCCTCGTCGTCGAGGCGCAGCAGCGCTGGGACGAGGCCAAGGTCCGCGAGATCCAGTCGCGCGTGCAGCTCCGCCAGGACATGGCGCGCCTGCGCCGTCTCGAGGGTGGTTCGCTCCAGCTCTATGGCGTGACCTCGCTCGACCGAGCGCAGTGAGATCGTCCGTCCGCGCGGCGCTGCCGGAGCAGCGCCCTCCACGCTGACGCGCACCACGCCGATCTGGAGGGCCGGGCTCCCGCCCGGCCGAGACTACGCCATGCCTCCGCTGAGGAAGGAATGCCTCACCGAGGCCTCCGCGGACGATATCTGCACGACGACGGAGAGTCCGACGCGGACGCCTCGGCGGGGCGTCCCGACCTCACTGCTCGCCCGCACCGGGCCTCATTCGTGCCAGTAGTCACGGATCCAGGGCACCGGCTTGACGAAATGCTTGAGGTGGATGCGCCACTTCGGGTGCACGCGCTTGGCGGGGTCGAAGGTCGCCATGAGATGCGCGAGCGGGCCGCGGTACGGCGGCGCCTGAGGCGTCCAGCGTCCGTCGACCACGTCGCCGGGATTGGGGCCGCCCGGGAAGGTGACCACCCGCGCGCCCTTCGGGAACTTCGCCGTGCGAATGTAGCGCATCGGCACGGCACCCAGACAGTGGATACGGAAATGTTTCGTCCACTCGCCCGGCCAGAACTTGATGCCGCCCTTGACCGAGTGCGTCATGTAATGCTGCTCGTAGCGGAAGCGGTCGGCCACGCCCTGCGGGTCGGCCCGGAAGTTGTCGAGGATGTGCCCGTTGCGACCGATCGGGTAGCGGAAGATTGAGGTCTGCCCGAGTTTCTTCAGCGGCCGCGCCCAGTTGCGCGCGAGGATCACGTCGTCGGGCGAGCCGTAGCTGAAGTAGCAGTCGATGTTTCCCAGGATGACGGTGTCGAGGTCGATGAAGAGCGCCACGCCGGAGAGCCCGCAGAGTTCGCGGCCCCAGAGCACGACCTTGCGCCACTTGCCGAACGTGCGTTCCGGGTGCTTGCAGCCGAGCTCGGGCAGCGGAAGGCACTTCACCTCGGGGCGGATGCCGTCGGGCGTGTCGGTCAGGCAGACGAGCTGGAATGGCGGCGTGATGTTGCGCGCCACCATCGCGTAGAGCCGGTTGACGTATTCCGGGCCGTATTTGGCGCCCCACTTCGTGCAGAGGATCTGCTTGGTGTCGGTCATGGACTGAATCGGTGGGGCGAGGCCTCCGGCCGCGCCGCGTCTGACATGCGTCGTGGGGGGCGGCTCGGCCAGAGGCCTCGCCCTACCCGCGATCCGCACCGATGAGCGTTCACCAGCGTCATTTCCAGTGCTCTGCCACCCAGGGCGTGGGCTTCACGTAGCGGCGCAGGCCGGGCTGACCGGTGACGGCGTCGGGCGGGTTGGGTTTGCCGTGAAAGATGACGATGCGTGCGCCCACCGGCAGTTGCGGGACCTTGAAGAGGTTGAGCGGGAAGGTGGGCAGGCAGCAGTATTTGAAACTCACACACCACTCCGCCGGCCAGTAGGTGGTGAGGCCGCGGCGGTTCATTTCGCGGGTGAGGTACTCCTGCTCGTTGCGGACCTCGCGCTTCACGGCGTCGATGTTCTTCAGGAAGAACTCGAGCACGTCCGGATGCGCACCGGCCTCGAAGCGGTAGACGGAGGAGTTTCCCGTCTTGTCGGGTTTGATCCAGTCGCGGATGATCACGAACTTCCCGGGCGCATCGAAGAAGCAGTCGATGCTGTCGACGATCACGACGTCGAGATCGATGAAGAGCGTCGGTCCCTCGAGATCGAAGAGCGGGCGGCAGAAGGTTGAGAGTTTGCGCCAGCCGCGCTCCTTGCCCGGAGGCAGGTCCATGGTCGGCAGGGGCTTGACCTCGACCCCGGCGTCGATGCCGGTGCCGTCGTCGGTGAAGCAGACCAGGCGATGCGGCCGCGCGAGGTGGCGCGAGAGCATGGAGCGGAGGCGATTGACGTACTCCGGGCCATACTTCGTGCCCCACTTCATGCAGATCACGTTGACCATGATCCGCCGAGGTAACCGGGGCGGCCGCGGGTTGGACAGCTTGAAATCCCCCCGACGCGCCCGCTGCCAGCCACCGCCCCATCGGGCGACGCCAGGTCCGCAGACCGGCGGCCGGCGCTTCAGGTCGCCGGCATGCGTTCCGTTTGAACACAAAGGCCTTCGCGGCGGCCGCGGTCCGGGCTATCTTGCGGAGGCTCCCTCACCCCATGACCCGCACGTCCCGCCTCTCCCGGCGATCACTTATCGCGCTGGCGCTCCTTGGCTTCGTCTCGACCGGCGATGCCGTTCGCGCCCAGTCCACGCTCAAGCCCTTCGTCCTGCCCTGGGACGACGGCACCGCCACGGCCACGAGCCTGGCCCACTGGCAGGCCGACCCGGCGGGCTCGCACGGTTTCGTCACGGTCGACGAGGCCGGGCATTTCGCGGAAGGGCCCCAGGGCGAGCGCATCCGCTTCCTCGGCGTCAACATCGGCGCCTCGGCGTGTTTCCCGCCCAAGTCCATGGCCGATGCCCTGGCCGCGCGCATGGCCAAGTTCGGCATCAATGCCGTGCGCTTCCATCACATGGAGGCGCCCTGGGAGGCCCGCTCCGTCCTCGTCGACTACACGACCGACACCTCCGGCAACCCGATCGGCAACAGCCGCAACCTCAACGCCGACCGCCTCGACCGGCTCCACTACTTCATCTCGCGGCTCAAGGCCCATGGGATCTACACGAACATCAACCTGCTCGTCTCCCGCCAGTTTTTCCCCGATGACGGCCTGCCCGCCGCGATCTCGCAGCTGGGCTGGAAGGACCAGCACATCCTCGGCTTCTTCGACGCCACCGCGCTCGCGCTGCACAAGGAGTATGCGACGAAGGTCCTGACTTCACAAAACCCCTACACCAGCAGCACGCTGGCCGCCGATCCGTCGATCGCCTTCGTCGAGATCATGAACGAGAACGGCCTGCTGCAGAAGTGGCACGAGGGCGTGCTCGACACGCTGCCCGCGGTCTTCCGCGACGAGCTCGCCGTACAGTGGAACGCGTGGCTGACTCTGAAGCACGGCACCACCACGGCGCTGCGCACGGCCTGGGGCACGGTGAACGAGCCGCTCGGGACCAACCGCATGACCAACGGCGATTTCGCCTCCGGCACGACCGGCTGGAATGCCGAGCAGCACTCGGGCGCGGCTGCATCGTTCACGCGCACCAACGACTTCACCGGCGGCGGCAACAGCCTGCGCATCGCGGTCACGACCGCCGGCTCGCAGGGCTGGCATGTACAGCTCAACCAGGCCGGCCATGCTTTCACCGCGGGCCAGGTTTACACGGTCTCGTTCTGGGCGCGCACGTCGACCGAGTCGGGCACGCCCCTGTGGGCCGGTTTCACCTACGCGGGTCCGAGCGACTACTCGACCGTGCAGACAGTGCGCAGCGTCACCCTCGGCACGGACTGGCAGGAGTATGTGACCACGTTCGTCGCCAACACCACCACGACCAATCTCCGGCTCAACTTCAACGGCTTCGGCGACCGCGTGACCACGGTGTGGCTCGCGAACGTGCGTTTCCAGACCGGCGGCGCGGTCGGTCTACCCGAAAGCGTCTCGCTCGAGGCCGGCACGATCCCGCTCCCGACCAAGGCCCAGGAAGGGTCGGCCACGCCCGAGCAGCGCCGCGACTGGACGCGGTTTCTCCTCGAACTCGAGCGCACCTACTGGGCGGCGATGCGCGAGCACATCAAGACGACTTGCGGCTACGGCGGCCTCGTCTTCGGCACGATCATCTCGAACAGCCCGCCCAATGAACAGGCGCGCCTCGATGTCGTGGACTCGCACAGCTACTGGCAGCACCCGGTGTTTCCCGCCAACTCGGACTGGGACCCGGTGAACTGGACGCAGAACAACGTTTCGATGGTCAACTCGCCCGCGTCCTCCACCCTCGCCGGCCTCGCCGTGCAGCGCGTGCAGGGCAAGCCGCACATGGTGACCGAATACCAGCACGCCTCACCCAACACCTACGCGAGCGAGGGTCCGCTCTTCGCCGCGACCTACGGCGCGCTGCAGGATTGGGACGGGATCTGGATGTTCGCCTATGGCGGCAACTCCACGAACTGGGACCGCGGATACGTCTCCGGCTATTTCGACCACGACACGCATGTGGGCAAGATGGCCAACATGCTGCTCGCGGCCGCGATCTTCCGCCGCGGCGACGTGCGCGCCGCGCGCCATGAGGACGCGCTCCGCTTCGCGCCGGACGACGAGGTGGAGGTCGCGACGTTCTCCGGTTCCGCCTGGAGCGTGGCCAACGCCAGCCACCGCGGCATGCCCGGCACACTCGCCTTCACCAACCGCATCAGCATGGCTGTCGGCTCCGGGACACGCGGCAGCGCCACGGCCCCGGCCGCGCCGGTCGGGAGTGTCCACGTCGCGGATACCGACGAGCTGCGCTGGGACACGAGCCTCGCCTCGCAGGGCGTGGTCACGGTCGACACGGCGCGGACGAAGGCCGTGCTCGGCTTCAGCGCGGGGCGGACCTTTGACCTCGGCGGGTTTGTCTTCGCCCCGGGCACGACGCGCCAGGGCTGGCTCACGGCCGGCCTCATGTCGATCGAGGGCGAGTCGCTCACGCACGCCGGCGGCTGTCGCGCGCTCCTCGTGCTGACCGGCGACCAGGAAAACACCGGCCAGATCTGGAAGGACGCGACCAAGACTTCAGTCGGCGCGAACTGGGGCGGCCCCCCGGTGCTGGTCGAGGTGGTGCCGCTCACGCTCACCTTGCCCGTCGCCCCCGCGCGCGTGCAGGCCTGGGCGCTCGACGGCACGGGCGCGCGCGCCGCCGCGCTCACCGTGGCCGACGCCGGTGGCCAGGCGCGCATCGAGGTCGGGACGGCCGCCGACACCGTGTGGTACGAGATCGCCATCTCCCCCGGCGCGGCCGTGGCGCCCACTATCGTCCAGGACCTGCTCGGCGCGACTGCCGCGGAGGGTGCGGCGGTGACGCTGCGGGCGGAGTTCGACGGCTGGCCGACGCCGGCCATCGAGTGGTACCGCGATGGCAACAAGCTCCCGCAGACCGGCCCGACTCTCGCGCTCGCCTCGGCCGCCACCGCCGACACGGGTGTCTATCACGCCGTCGCGACCAACACTGCAGGCTCGGTCACGACCCGCGACGCCCGGCTCGTGGTGGGTGCGATCGACGCCGCCGAGTTGCGCCTGGTCAATGTCTCTACCCGCGCCGGCGTCTTGCCGGGCGACCGCACGCTGATCCCGGGTTTTGTCATCGGCGGCACCGGAAAGAAGGAGGTCATTCTTCGCGGCGTGGGGCCGGAACTGCTCGACCGCGGCGTGCCCACCGCGGTCAACGACACATCAGTCGTGGTGTATCGCGGACAAGCCGAAGTCGCCGCCAACGACGACTGGGTCGCCGCGGACATCGGCGACGGTTTCGCGCGGGTGTATGCGTTTTCCTTCAATCCCGGGAGCAAGGACAGCGCGCTGCGCCTGCAGCTCGACCCGGGCAGCTACAGCATGCACGTCAACGGAGTCGGCGGCGCGACCGGGACCGGGCTCGCCGAGATCTACGACCTCGACCCGACCGCCACCGCACGCATCGTCAACCTCTCCACGCGCGGGCAGATCGACATCGGCACCAACATCATGATTGGTGGTTTCGTCGTCCGCGGGCCCGCACCCAAGCGGGTGCTCATCCGCGGGATCGGCCCGGCCCTGACGCGGTTCGGCGTCTCGGGCGTGCTGCGCGACCCGAAGCTCACGCTCGTCGAGATGGCGCACGACGGCCTGCCCAACCGCACCATCGCGACCAACGACGACTGGTGGGCGGATCCGGCCACCGGGCGCATCATCGCCACCGAGGGTCAGGCGGTCGGCGCGTTCGGGCTTCCGGCCGGCAGCAAGGACGCCGCGCTCCTCGTCTGGCTCGACCCCAACCTCTCCTACACCGCCCTGCTCGAGGGTGTGGCGGGGGACACGGGCGTGGGGCTGATCGAGATCTACGAGCTGTAGCCCGGCGGGCCCCAGAACGGAGTCGCCAATGCCGCCCGGCTCCGGCAAGCACGCCTGAGCCGCCTCCATGGTCCTTTCCGTCCGCTACAACTTCCTGTTCGTCCACATCGCGAAAACCGCCGGCACCAGCGTGCGGGCCTCACTGCGCCGCCTCCAGCGCCGCGATCCGCTCTATCTCCTGCCGTTCCTCTGCAGCCGCATCAGCCACGCAACCGGACACCGCCTCGCCTGCAAGCTGCCGCGCCATGCGCGCATCATTGCGGCCAAGGAGATGCTGCCGGTGGAGTTCTTCGACGGCCTGTTCAAGTTCTCCTTCGTCCGCAATCCCTGGGACCACACCACCGCGATAGTGGCGACGCGGCACGCGGTCGACCTCAAGGAACTCGGCTACACCTTCGACGGAAGCTGACGCGACGCGAGATGAGCCGCCGCAGCGAACGCTCGGACTTGTGGATGCCGCAGCACTGGCCGTCGTGGCTGGGCCTGGCGTTGTTTCGAACGCTCACCGCGCTGCCGTGGCCGGTGCGTCGCGGACTCGCGCGCGGGCTCGCGGCTCTCGTCTACCACGTCGTGCCGATCCGGCGACGCGTGACCCTCATCAACCTGCGCCTGTGTTTTCCCGAGAAGAGCGACCGCGAGATCCGTGCCCTCGCCCGCGCCCACTACGGTTCGCTCGCCCTCGGGTTGTTCGAGACGTGCGAGGCGTGGTGGACCGCGGAGGAGAAGCTCCCGCCGTTTCGCATCCTCGGTCGTGAGCACCTCGACGCAGCCCTGGCACGCGGCAAGGGCGCACTCTTCCTCACCGGCCACTTCACGACCCTGGAGCTGTGCTCACGCATGGCGGCTACGACCGTCCCCTTCGGTTGCATGTACCGCGACCCGAACAATCCCGTGGTCGCCTCCGTGATGCGCGACATCCGGGAAAAACGCACCGCCGTCGCCGTGCATTGGGACGACCTGCGCGGCTTGCTTCGCGCCCTCAAGCAGAACCTTCCGATCTGGTACGCGCCCGACCAGGGCAAACGCACGAAGATGTCGGAGATCCTCCCCTTCTTCGGCGTGCCGGCCCTGACCAACACCGCGACCAGCCGCATCGCGCAAATGAGCGGCTGCGCCGTGGTGCCCTACGTCGGCCGTCGCCTGCCGGATGGCTCCTACGAGCTCGAGATCCTGCCGGCGCTGGAGCACTTCCCGTCAGGCGATCACGGCGCCGACGCAGTGCGTGTGAACCAGATCATCGAGGGCTTCGTCCGCCGGGCGCCCGAGCA
>JACSRI010000032.1 GCA_014879845.1 Opitutaceae bacterium | reverse complement strand
CCATGCGGCCGAAGAGCTCGCGCGGTTCCTTGCGCTGCGGGCGCGCGTCGCCGATGAGCGTGGCGTTGTAATCGGTGGCGAGCTTTTCGCTGTCGATCTTCAGGAATGAGCCGTAGTTGCGCAGGAAGCCGCGCACGTAGATCTCGGGCAGGCCTACGTCGAACTGGTTGTTCTCAAAGCTGAGCAGGAAATCCCCGCGGATCTTCGTGGCCTCGCTGGCCTCGCGGACGGAGATGCCGCGGCGCTTGCGGGCCTCTTCCAGGCGTTCGCCGATCGATTGCATGTGCTGTGCAAGTAACTGATTCGCCGGGCGCTTGGCACGAAAAAACGTGCGGGGATCGACGCTAGATACCCGGTGATCGAGCGAGATGGAGGGCGTGCGCTCCTGCGCCGCCGTGAAATGCGGAGCGGCGGTGGTGGCCGAACGGCGGGCGAGCGCGCAGGGCGTTATGCGGTCACGGGGGAGCGTGACCCTCCAGGCTCGAGTGACGGGGTCTCCAGCCTACAGCGTGTCCAGATCCACGAGGATCTCGCGCGGGCTGGAGCCGTTTTCCGGACCGACGATGCCGCGGGACTCGAGCAGCTCCATGATGCGGGCGGCACGGTTGTAGCCGATGCGCAGGCGGCGCTGGAGCATCGAGGTGGAGGCGCGGCGCGTGGAGCGCAGGACTTCCATCGCCTGCTTCATC
Source organism: Opitutaceae bacterium (assembly GCA_014879845.1). Lineage (GTDB taxonomy): Bacteria > Verrucomicrobiota > Verrucomicrobiia > Opitutales > Opitutaceae > JAEWQP01. The sequence goes on along the minus strand of JACSRI010000032.1, from coordinate 4,604 downwards.
AACTCGTCGTCGGCCTCGTCGATCTCCTCCTCCTCGCCATCGTCGTCCTCGACGTCGCCGGCCTCGATCTGGGCCTGGACGTCCTCGGCAAACTCCGGCGGGCCGTTGCGTTTGAGGAACTCCACCACGCGATGCAGCTCCTCGTCGGAGACATAGCCGCCCTGGGCGCGCACGAGCTTGGCCGTGCCCGGGGGCGAGAAGAGCATGTCGCCGCGGCCGATGAGCTGGTCGGCGCCGCCGGTGTCGAGGATCGTGCGGGAGTCGACTTTCGACGCGACCTGGAAGGCGATGCGGCAGGGGAGGTTGGCCTTGATCACGCCGGTGATGACGTTCACCGAGGGGCGCTGCGTGGCGAGGATGAGGTGGATGCCGGCGGCGCGGGCCAGCTGCGCGAGGCGGGCGATCCCGGTCTCGATGTCGGCGGGCGCGACCATCATGAGGTCGGCGAGCTCGTCGATGATGCACACGATGTAGGGCATCTTCTCCGGGATCTTGATCTCGTCGTCGCGTGGCACCTCGATGCCGAGCTCGTCGGCGGCGTCCTTGCGCTCCTCCCTCGACGGGGCGGCGGGCATCTCCTTGGCGAGCTTGGTGCGGCCGTTGAAGCCGGCGATGTTGCGCACGCCCACCTTGCCGAAGATCTGGTAGCGCATCTCCATCTCGCCGATCAGCCAGCGCAGGGCGGCGGGGACCTTCTTCGGGTCGGTCACCACCGGGATGAGCATGTGCGGCAGGTCGTTGAACGCCTTCATCTCGACGATCTTCGGGTCCACCATGATGAACCGCAGGTCGTCGGGGCTGGCGAAGTAGAGCAGCGACGTGATGATCGAGTTGATACAGACCGTCTTGCCCGAGCCGGTGGCGCCGGCGATGAGCAGGTGCGGCATGCGCGCGAGGTCGGCGATGACCGGGCGGCCGCCGACGTCGCGCCCGAGGGCGAGCGGGATCTCGGCCTTGGCGTCGGCCCAGTCCTGCGACTCGAGGATCTCGCGGATGCCGACCGGTGTCGGAATCTTGTTGGGCACCTCCACGCCGACGCAGCCCTTGCCGGGCACGGGGGCGAGGATGCGCACGGACTGGGCGCGCAGGCCGAGGGCGATGTTCTTGTCGAGGCTGGCGATCTTCTCCACGCGCACGCCGGGCGCCGGGAAGATCTCGTAACGCGTGATGACCGGCCCGATGTGGATCTCGCCGAGCGTCACCTCCACGCCGAACTCGCCGAGTGTGCGCAGCAGCGCCTCGGCCGTGCGGGCCTGCTCGGCCTCGTCGGTGGCGTCCGCGTTGCGCGCGGGCTCGTTGAGCATGTCGAGCGTGGGAAACACGTAGTCGCCGCGGCTCTTCGGCAGGTCGAGCTTGGCCTTCTTCGTGGCCTCGGGCGTGACGATGCGCAGGCTGAGCTTCGGCTCCTTCGGCTCTTCCTTGATGGGAGGCGGTGGCGTGCCGGCGGCACCCTTGGCGGTGGCCGTCTTCATCGGCTTTTCGGCGGGAGCCGGTTCGACCACCCGGGACGCACTGGCGCCGGATTTGTCGGTTCCCGACGTGGGCGTGGCCGCCTCGGGGGCGGGCTCACGCTTGGCCACGGTGAGTTTCTTCGCCTCGGGAGGCGGGGCCGATGCGGCGGGCTTGATCGGCATGACCGAGCCCGAGAGGTCGGCTCCCTTGGTCGGGCGGGTGGGGACCGACGCCTTCTGCTTTTCCGCGGCTTCGCGGGCGAGCTTGAGGAGCTCGGCGCGCTGCTTGGCCTTTTCCGCGCGCTGGGCTTTCCAGGCCGCCCACCACTCGGAGGCGCTCTTCACCTCGCCGCCCATGTCGCTGAAGAATGCGACGATGATCATCACCGTCCCGGCGGCGTAGATCGTGCCGAGGATCAGTCCGGTGCCGAACGGGCCGAGGATGTCGAGGAGTGCGCGCTGGTAGATGAGTTCGCCGAACACACCGCCCGGGCCGCCGTGGTATTTTGCGGTGGAGGTGAACCACGCCTGGGTCATCGCGAGCAGGCCGCTGCCCGAGATCAGGCACATCACCATCGCGATGAGCCGGCTGAGGATGAACTTGCGCAGGCCGAGCACGAGCATGATGCCGAGCAGGGACAGGCAGACCGGCACGAGCCATGCGGCGCCGCCGAAGAGGTAGAGCGACCACCACGACACCTCGGCACCGAAGCGGCCGACAAGGTTGTGGTCGGTGGGGTTGGTCGTGTTGTGCAGGCTCTGCGTCGGGGCGTAATCGAAGAACGCCACGAAGAGCAGCGTCGCGAGAACGACCGCGATCAGGGCCCACAGCCAGCTGCTCCTGCCCTTGGCCGGCCTGAACGAGGGCACGTTCTTTGAACTGGAAGTCTCGCGCTTCGCCATGTGTTTTCCGGGCTCTATTTAATCGAGTGAGGCGATGCGATGCCAAATCGGCACGCCAACATTCGGTGTCGGTGCGAGGGGGTTTGACGTTTTCTTAATCAACCATGGGTCCATTGCTCTTCACTCCACTCTATCAGGAGCGCGTTTGGGGCGGACGCGCGCTCGAATCCGCGCTCGGCCGCATGCTGCCCGCCGGCCAGGTGATCGGCGAGGCATGGGAGGTCGTCGACCGCCCGGAGGCGCAATCGGTGGTGGCGCGCGGCCCGCATGCGGGCAGGTCGTTGCGGTCAATCATCGAGCAGCATGGCGTCGAGGTCATGGGTGCGGCGTGGGACACGCGCCGGCCGTTTCCGATCCTCGTGAAGTGGCTGGATTGCCAGGAGCGACTCAGCCTGCAGGTGCATCCGCCTGCCTCGATCGCGGCCGAGCTGAAGGGAGAACCCAAGACGGAGAACTGGTATGTGGCCGCGGCCGCGCCCGGCGCCGGCCTGATGGTGGGCCTGCGGCGCGGAGCCACGCGCGAGGCCTTCGCGCGCGCACTCGCCGACAACAGTCTCGAGCCGCTCTGCCACCGCTTCCCCGTGCAGGCCGGCGACTCGATCCTCGTGCGCAGCGGGCAGATCCACGCCATCGACGGCGGCAATCTCATCCTCGAGATCCAGCAGAACTCCGACACGACCTACCGCGTCTACGACTGGGGGCGCGTCGGGCTGGACGGCAAACCGCGTCAACTCCACGTCGAGCAGTCGCTGCGCTGCATCGACTGGACCGACGTCGAGCCCGCGCCGCTGCGCGGGCCGCGCGGCGATGTGGTGCTGGCCGAATGCGCGGAGTTTCGCATCCGCCAGGTGGAACGTGCAGCGGCGGGCCTGCTCGCTCCTCGGGGGACGGGCGAGGCGCGCCTGCTCAGCGTGGTGTCGGGAGCGGTCGTGGTCGATGGCGGCGCGGAGGAGGCAACCGAGACGTATGCGCGCGGCGACAACGTGCTCCTGCCGGCGAACCTGGCTGGCGAGATCCGGTGTGTCGGCGCGGCCAAGGTGCTGCTGACCGACCGCTTTTCGAATTAGCGCGGCCGGCGATGCAGGACAGGCCCTGCGCCTGCCGTCTGGGGCGGGCACGGACCCCGGCCCCGCGCCGCCTCCGGGGTAGGCGTCGCTCCGGGTGCACCGAAAAAACCCGTTGCACCCGTGCGCCGGGCCGGTAAGTCGTGACCCCTTTGTCACGGCCATGAGCGATACCACCGAACCAAAACCGGACACCCAGACGCCCACCTCCTCGGACGCCGAGAAGGCAGCCCCCGCTCCCGCCGCCGGGGCGAGCCCGGCCGAGGCCCCTGCCGCTGCGGTTGATGCCGCGGCGGCCGCCGCGCAGGTTGCCGCCCAGATCCAGGCGCAGATCGACCAGTTGCGCAAGGAACGCGACGACAACTACAACCATTTCGTCCGCGCCATGGCAGACCTCGAGAACTACCGGCGCCGGGTCGTGCGGGAGAAGGAGGAGCTCCGGCAGTTCGGCCAGCGCGATCTCGTCGAGGCGATCATCCCGGTCTTCGAAGGACTTGCGCTCGCGATCAAGTCCGCCACCACCGCCCCCGATCCGCAGGTCATCGCGCAGGGGGTGACGTTGGTGCTCGAGCAGTTTCGCGGTGTGCTTGCCTCCAAAGGCCTCACCGAGATCAACCCGGCTCCGGGCGCGGACTTCGACCCGAATCAGCACGAGTCGATCGCCCACGGGCCCAGCGACACGATCCCCGAGGAGAAAATCCTGCAGGTCGTGCGCACCGGCTTCTCGCTGAACGGCCGCATCATCCGTCCAGCCAGCGTCGTGCTCTCCGGTGGCCCAGCCAAGGTATGAGCGTGTGGGCAACCGTTGAGACCATTCGTCACGCCTCCGGCCGGGGCGCGCAGGACGTCCTGTCCCGGCGATGGTCGTGCGAGGTCGGTGTTTCGCTCGATGGACGCACCGATGTCTGGCGGCACGCGGATTGCACCCTCGGCGGTTAAGCCTATACGTCCGAACACGCCTCCACTCCCGCAATCATGAGCAAGGTCAAAGAGGATTACTACGAGCTGCTCGGCGTCGCGAAGACTGCCACGGCCGACGAGCTCAAGAAGGCCTATCGCAAGATGGCCATGAAGTATCATCCCGACCGCAATCCGGGAAACAAGGAGGCCGAGGAGAGCTTCAAGAAAGTGTCCGAGGCCTACGAGGTCCTCAACGACGACCAGAAGCGCGCCGCCTACGACCGCT
>JACSRI010000033.1 GCA_014879845.1 Opitutaceae bacterium | reverse complement strand
CCGTCGAGCAGGAGGCTGCCGATGCCGATCGCGCTCTTGATGCGGCCGTCCTCGCCGTCGCCCGCCTCGGTGACGCCGAGGTGCAGCGGGTAGTGCATGTCCTCCGCGGCCATACGCTCGACGAGGAGGCGGTAGGCTTGGATCATCACCTTCGGGTTGCTCGCCTTCATCGAGAGCACGATCGCGCGGTAGTCGTGCGCCTCGGCGATGCGGATGAACTCGAGGGCCGACTCCACCATGCCGAGCGGCGAGTCGCCGTAGCGGTTCATGATGCGGTCGGAGAGGGAACCGTGGTTGGTGCCGATGCGCATGGCCCGGCCTAGCTCCTTGCAGCGTTTCACCAGCGGGGAAAACGCCTCGTGCAGCCGTTCGAGCTCCTGCTCGTATTGGGAGTCCGAGTACTCGCGCACGGCGAATTTCTTGCGGTCGGCGTAATTGCCGGGGTTGACGCGGATCTTCTCCACGTGCTCCACGGCCTCCATCGCCGCGTTGGGCAGGAAATGGATGTCGGCCACCAGCGGCACGTGGGCGAAGCCTGCGGCGCTGAACTTCTGGCGGATCTCGCGCAGGCAACGCGCGGCCTGGACGTTGGGCGCGGTGACGCGGACGATCTCGCAGCCGACTTCGGCGAGGGCGATGGACTGGCGCACGGTGGCCTCGACGTCCTGCGTGTCGCTGGTCGTCATCGACTGCAGCCGGATCGGGTGGGTGCCTCCCACGCCGACGCCGCCGATCATCACTTCCGTCGTGCGCCGCCGCACGGTGCGGAAGCGCGAGTCGCAATAGGCCATGGCTCTCAGGAAACCGCCGCCTTCGCGGAGATCAAGGCGCAGCCGGAGCGGCCTGCTTTTCGGCGCCGGCTGCGGGCGCCGGCACGGTCTCCTTCGGCTGGGCCGGCGCCGCAGGCGCGCTCTCGGCCGGTCCGTCGCTCCAGATGCGCTTGGCGTCGAACACGGTCACGTAGAGCACCATCGAGAGCAGCAGGACCATGAACACGCTCTGCGTGGTCACGAGCACATTGGGCGGGATGGCGCGCCCGCGCAGCTTGGCGATGGTGGCGAAGAGGATGTGGCCGCCGTCGAGCACGGGGATCGGCAGGAGGTTGAAGATCGCGAGGTTGATGTTCACCAGGATCGTGATCCAGATGACAAAGCGGATGCCTTCGCGCGCGGCGTGGTAGTAGACGTTGCCGATGCCGAGCGGGCCGCTCATGTCGCTGATGCTCACGTTCGAGCCGGGATCGAGCAGGCTGCGCAGCGTGTAGTAGGTCTCGACCACGACGTCCCAGCACTGGGTGAGCGGGTCGACGCGGACCATCTGCACGTCGGCCGTCAGCGTTTCGCCGAGGCCGTGGCTGAGGCGGATGCCGAGGGCGCCCGGTGTGGCGCGGGCCGGGATGTCGATCTCGATGGTCGTGCCGGCGCGCGCCACGGTCAGCCGGTGCGGGGACGCCCGGCCGGCGTTGAGGCGCTCGATCAGGTCGGTGACGCCGGCCGGCGGTGTGCCGTCGAAGGCGGTGACACGGTCACCCGCCTTGAGCCCGGCCGCGTGCGCGATGGACTTGGCGAGCACGCCCTCGATCAGCGGAGCGAGGCGTGGCGGCACGACCAAGGCGACCTCGGCGTCGCCGCGCTTGACCACGAGCGGGAGCGGCTGGTCGGCCTTGGCCGTGAGGATGGAGCTGTAAGTTTGGTGATTGAGGATCCGCGTGCCGTCGATCGAGACGAGTCGGTCTCCGGCGCGCAGACCCGCGGTGGCGGCGAGCGAATGCTCGGGCACCGCGGCGACGATCACCTCGAAGCCCGAGTCGATGCCCACCTTGCGTTTCGAGTCTGCCGCCGAGAGTTCGGGATGCAGGACGATCGTCCTGAGTTCGCCGCCGCGTTCGATCTCGAACACTGCCTCGGGGCGTCCGTCGTCGGCGCGTCCGCCGCCGGTCATCACGGCGTGAAAGACACTGCCCCAATCCTTCATCGAACGCCCGTCGATCGTGCGGATCACGTCGCCGACCTGGAGGCCGGCGGCGACCGCCGCGCTGGGCACACGCTGCCGCGTGCCGTCGGGATTCTCCACCTCCACCGTGTCGGCGATGTAGCCGATCGTGGTCGAGGTCTGCGATGCGCTGACCGGCTGCTTCATCACCCAGAGCAGGCAGGCCAGGGCAAAGGAGAACAGCACGTTGAACAGCGCGCCCATGACCGCGACGATCACTTTGGAAGAGTAGCTGATGGGCGGGAGTCTCTCGGTCTCCTCGCTTGGATCGCCCTCGATGCCGCGCATGTCGGCGAGCTGCGGCAGCGCCACGTAGCCGCCGAGCGGGATCCAGGACACCCGGTATTCGACGCCGTCGCGTGTCCACCCGAAGATGCGCGGACCGAAGCCGATGGAAAAGCGGTCGATCTTCAGGCCGCGTCGTTTGGCGGCGAGAAAATGCCCGAGCTCGTGCACGAAGATCGATCCGCCGAAAAACAGGATGATCAGCGCGAACGACCAGACGTTCGAGAAGAGGGACTGGATGAGTTCAGGCATGGATTACCGGGAAATGAGGCGATCGGCCGCGGCACGGGCTTCCTGCTCGACCGCGAGGATTTCCTCCAAATTTGACGCTTCGCGGACGGGGATCGTTCCCAGGGACGTACGCACGATGGCGGGGATTTCAAGGAAGGCGATGCGTCGCGCGAGGAAGGCTGCGACCGCGACCTCGTTGGCAGCGTTGTAGACGGCCGTGGCCGTGCCGCCGGCCGCGAGGGCCTCGCGCGCCAGAGCGAGGCACGGGTAGCGGTCGGTTTCGCAGGGGCGGAACTCCAGGCGCATGACCTGGGAGAAGTCCAACGTCGGCACCACGCCCGGCGCGCGGTCCGGGTGGAGCAGGGCGTGCTGGATCGCGAAGGTCATCGAGGGCGGCGAGAGCTGCGCGAGGATCGAGCCGTCGACGAACTCGACCATCGAGTGCACGATGCTCTGGGGGTGGATGACCACGTCGATCTGGCCCGGCGTGACGTTGAAAAGCCAGCGTGCCTCGATCACCTCCAGGCCCTTGTTGGCCATGGTGGCGGAGTCGACCGTGATCTTCGGCCCCATCGACCAGTTGGGATGGGCGAGCGCCTGCTCCGGAGTGACGTGCGCGAGCTGCTCGGTCGGCGTGTCGCGGAACGCGCCGCCCGAGGCGGTGAGCACGAGCCGGCGGATGTGGCGCGGGTGTGCGCCGTCGAGGCACTGGAAGATGGCGTTGTGTTCGCTGTCCACCGGGATGAGGCGCACGCCATGGGTGCGCGCCGCGTCGGTTACCAGCCGGCCCGCGAGGACGAGGATCTCCTTGTTCGCGAGTGCGATGGTCTTGCCGGCCTGGATCGCCGCGAGGGTCGGGCGCAGGGCGGCGGTGCCCGACGAGGCGACGAGCACGACATCCGCACCGGTGGTCGCCGCCAACTCGCTCACGCCGTCGATCCCGCGATAGAAACGCGCGCCCTTGGGCAGCAGGTGGGCAAGCCGTTCCGGTGCCGCCTCCGAACCGGGTTCGTAGAGCCCCACATGCGGCACGTCGAAGCGCCGCGCGATCTGGGCAAGTTCGTCGAGCCGCGAGCGTGCGACCACACCCACGAGTTCGAGCCGGTCGCGGTGTCCCTCGATCACACGGAGCGTGCTCGAGCCGATCGAGCCGGTGGCTCCGAGCAGGACGATGCGGCGGCGGGAGGACATCTGGATTGTGGAATGGCGAGTGCGGATTGCGGAATGTCCGGACGGCGGAGCGGCCACGCTCTCCGCTCACACCACCAACCGCAGGAGGAGAAAACCCACCGGAGCGGCGAGGATCAGGCTGTCGACGAGGTCGAAGGCGCCGCCGATACCCGGGATCGTTTTGCCGGAATCCTTCACGCCAGCCATGCGTTTGAGCACCGATTCGATGAGGTCGCTCGTGATCGAGACGATGGCCGGCGGAATGGCGAGCAGGCCGGCGAGCAGCGGCGTGAACTGCGTCGGATACAAGTCGCGGAAGATCGCGACCAGCGCGGCGCAAAGCCCCGAGGCGACGATCACGCCGCCGATCGCACCCTCCCAGGTCTTGGCCGGGCTCATCGAGGGCGCGAGCTTGTGCTTGCCGATCATCGAGCCGACGAGCAGGGCGCCGACGTCGCAGAACTTGGCCGCCACCACCACCCAGATCGCGAGCATGATCCCGGTGATCTCGCGCTCTCCGCCGAGCCAGAGGATGCGCACGAAGAAAAACATCATGAACGGGATGTAGACCAGGCCGAACACCGTCGCGATGAGTGTCTCCATCCGGTGGGCACCGGTGCGTTCGCGCATCACGCGCAGGCAGCAAGCCACGATCGTGATGGCGATGAGCGCGCTCTCCATGCCCTCCTTCGAACCGACGGCGAGCGGGTCGGAGTTGAGCCACCGGCGCGTGAAGTAGGGCACGAGCATGAGCAGCAGGCCGAGCCCCACGCCGAGCCGCGCGAACGGCCGGTGGCCGAGCTTTTCCATCATCTGGTAGAGCTCGTATTGCGCGGCCGCCGCGGCGATGGCGCACAGCACGACGACGCCGTCGCGCTTGAAGAAGATCACCGTGGCGATGACCAGGCCCCAGAGGGCGAGGGTGCTGAGGATGCGTTTGACCACGTGGGGAAAAGGTCGGGGCGTGCGGCGCTCAGCCGACGGCGGCGCGGAGCTGTTCGCCCGTGAGGCCGTAGCGGCGCTCCCGGCGCTTGAAGCACTCCACGGCCTCGCGCAGGTGCTGGCGGGAGAAGTCGGGCCACGGCACCGGGCTGAAGTAGAGTTCCGAATACGCGCCCTGGAGCATGAGGAAGTTGCTCAAGCGCGACTCGCCCGAGGTGCGGATGATGAGGTCGGGGTCCGGGATGTCCCGGGTGAAGAGGTAGCGCGCGAGCCGGTCCCAGGTGCAGTCCTCGGCCTTCTCCTGCCCGCGTTGCACGGCTTCGGCAAACGCCCGGGCCGCGGCGGCCGCCTCCTGGCGCGAGCCGTAACTGAGCGCGAGGGTGAGGTGCCATTGGGTGAACGACGCCGTGGCCGCGATGGTCTTGTTCAACTCGTCGCGCACGGCCGACGGGAGGTCGGAGAGTTCGCCGATCACGTGCAGGCGCACGCGGTTGCGCACCAGTTCATTGAGCTCGCGGCGGAGAAAGTAGACCAGCAGCCCCATGAGCGCGTCCACCTCGTCAGCCGGGCGCCGCCAATTCTCCGAGGAGAAGGCGTAAAGGGTGAGGTAGCTGATGTTCAGCTCCCGGCATTCCGCGAGGATCTCGCGCACGGTCTCGACCCCGCGCCGGTGACCCTCGATCCGGGGCAGGCCGCGCGCCTTGGCCCAACGCCCGTTGCCGTCCATGATGATGGC
>JACSRI010000061.1 GCA_014879845.1 Opitutaceae bacterium | reverse complement strand
CGCGCCGCCGCGCGTCGTCCTTTTCGACCCCATGTCCGGCTCCCCGTCCGACTTCGTCCACCTCCACGTTCACACCGACTACAGCCTGCTCGACGGCGCCTGCAAAGTGGACGTGTTGATGAAGCGCGCGACCGAGCTCGGCATGAAGGCCGTGGCCCTCACCGACCACGGCAACATGTTCGGGGCCATTGAGTTTTACAACGCCGCCAAGTCCGCGGGCATCAAACCGCTGGTCGGCTGCGAGCTCTACCTCGCCATCGGCTCGCGCCTCGAGAAGACGGGCAAGAGCGAGGAGGGAAAGAGCTTCTACCATATGGGCGTCCTGGCCCGGAATCTCCAGGGCTACCAGAACCTGCTCAAACTCGTCTCCGACGCCCACCTGCGCGGCTTTTACTACAAGCCCCGCGCCGACCTCGAGACGCTCGCCCGGTTCGCCCCCGGCCTGATCGGCTTCACCGGCTGCCTCGCGGCCGAGATACCCCAGCACCTGCTCGCCGGCCGCTACGACGAGGCCCGCAAGGCCTGCGGCCGCTACGTCGACATGTTCGGCCGCGAGAACTACTTCGTCGAGATCCAGGACCACGGCCTGGCCGAGCAGCGCAAGATCATCCCCGACCTCCTCAAACTCGGCGCGGAATTCGGCCTGAAGGTGATTTGCTCGAACGACGTGCACTACGTGCGCGCGACCGACGCCTCACCACATGACGCGCTCCTCTGCATCCAGACCGGCGCGAAGCTGGCGGAGACCAACCGCTTCAAGTTCGATTCGACCCAGTTCTTCCTGAAATCGCGCGACGAGATGCTGAGCATCTTCGGCGAGGTGCCCGAGTCGCTCACGAACACGCTCGCCGTGGCCGAGATGATCGATTTCGCCATCCCCTTTCCCAAGGGCTCCGAGCGCTACCCGCGCTACCCGCTGCCGCCCGAGGTGAAGGCCGACCGGCCGCAGTACCTGCTCGATCTCTGCATCGCCGGCCTCACCCGCCGCTACGGCGTCGACTACCACGCGGTGGCCAGCCGACCGGTCGTGCAGGAGCGGCTGCAGAAACTCCAGGTGCCCGCGGGCCAGAAACCGCAGGCGCCCGACTACTCCGGGCTCGCCCACGAGGAGGAACTGGTCGTGCGCATGGGCTACGAGCTCGCGATCATCAACGTCACGGGCTTCGTCGACTACTTCCTCGTCGTCTGGGACTTCATCCACTGGGCCAAGGCGCAGTCGATCCCGGTCGGCCCGGGCCGCGGCTCAGGTGCCGGCTGCCTCGTCGCCTACCTGCTCGGTATCACGAATCTGGATCCGATCCGCTTCAAGCTGCTCTTCGAGCGCTTCCTCAATCCCGAGCGCGTGTCGCCGCCGGACTTCGACATCGACTTCTGCATGCGGCGCCGCGGCGAGGTGATCGACTACGTGCGCAAGAAATACGGCAACGACTGCGTTGCCAACATCATCACCTACGGCACGCTCGGCGCGAAGATGGTGGTGCGCGACGTCGCCCGCGTGCACGACCTGCCCTTCGCCGAGGCCGACCGCCTCGCGAAGATGATCCCCGACGAGCTAAACATCTCGCTCGAGGACTCGATCACCAAGTCCGCCGAGTTGCGCGCCGAGATCGAGAGCAACGCCGTCGCGAAGAAGATCATCGAGGCCGGCCGCGTGCTCGAGGGCATGGTGCGCAACACCGGCAAGCACGCCGCCGGCATCATCATCACGGACAAGCCGCTGGACGAGTTCGTCCCGCTCACCTCGCAAGAAGGCGACGTGACCGTGCAGTTCGACATGGCCGCCGTGGGCAAGCTCGGGCTGCTGAAGATGGACTTCCTCGGCCTGAAGACGCTGACCGTCATTTCCGACGCCGTGGAGAACGTGCGCCAGACGGCCAAGCCCGACTTCGACATCGAGACGATCCCGCTCGATGACCCCAAGACCTACGAAATGCTCAACGCCGGTCGCACGATCGGCGTGTTCCAGCTGGAATCCGGCGGCATGCAGAGCGCCTGCAAGCAGGTCGGCGTGACCGACATCAACGACATCAACGCCATCTGCGCCCTCTACCGCCCGGGCCCGATGCAGTTCATCCCCGACTACGCGCGCGGCAAGCGCGACCCGTCGACGGTCAACTACCCGCACCCGCTGCTCGAGCAGTCGCTGCAGGAGACCTACGGCATCATCGTCTACCAGGAGCAGGTGATGGAGTGCGCGAAGATCATCGCCGGCTACACGCTCGGCGGCGCCGACATGCTGCGCCGCGCCATGGGCAAGAAGGACGCCGAGGCGATGGCGAAGGAGCGCGTGAAGTTCGTCGCCGGCGCGAAGGAGAAGCACGGCATCAGCGAGTCCAAGGCCAACGAAATCTTCGACCTGCTCAACAAGTTCGCCAGTTACGGCTTCAACAAGTCGCATTCCGCCGCCTACGCACTGGTCAGCTACCAGACCGCGTACCTGAAAGCCAACTACCCCGTGCAGTTCATGGCCGCCGTGCTCTCGGCCGAACTGGGCAACGCCGAGAAGGTCTCGCACTTCATCGACGAGGCGCTGGCGATGGGCATCACCGTGCTCGGGCCGGACGTGAACGAGTCGCGCATGAACTTCACGCCGGTGTTTCGAAGAAATGGCGAAGGGCGAATGCCAAGTGCCGAATCGCCTGCAAACGCTGCCTCTATCGGCATCCCGAATTCGGCACTCGGCTCTTCCGAGGCCGCTCCGGCCGAGGCCTGGATCCGCTTCGGCATGGCCGGCATCAAGGGCGTGGGCGAATCCGCCGCGGCGAAGATCATCGAGGAGCGCACGAAGAACGGGCCGTTCACCGATTTCCGCGAGTTCGTCAACCGCGTCGACTCGAAGGCCGTGAACCGTCGCGTGCTCGAGTGCCTGGTGAAGACCGGAGCCTTCGATTTCACCGGCGAGCCGCGCGGCTCGATCTTCCACCGGCTCGACGAACTCATCGCCGAGGCCGCCGAGCGCCAGCGCGACGCGCTCGCGAAACAGGACTCGTTCCTCGACATGCTCAACGCGTCGGCCGCGCCCGCTCCGGGGAAGGCCGGCCACGCCGCGTCGAAGGCCGATCCGGCCAAGGCTTTTTCGCAGGCCGACATGCTCCAGTTCGAAAAGGAGCTGCTGGGCTTCTACATCTCCGGCCACCCGATGGATGCCTTCGGCGGCCTCGCCGAGGCAATCAGCACGGTCAAGGCCGAGGACCTCGCCTCGCTGCCCGACCGCACCGACTTCCGCCTCTGTGGCGTCGCCACCGGCATCACCAAGCGTCTGTCCAAACGGGACAACCAGCCCTGGGCCTTTTTCACGCTCGCGACGCGCACGGGCACGGCGCAGATGAACTGCTACTCCGACGCCTTCGCCGCCTACGGCAGCAATCTCGAGAACGAGAAGCCCGTCATGGTCATCGGCAATGTCTCCAACCGCGACGGCGACCTGCGCTTCATCGTGCGCGAGGTGCACGCGCTCGAGCGCGCCCTGCCTTCGCTGGTGAAGAAGGTCACCTGGGTGCTGCGTCCGGGCCCGAGCGCACACAGCTTCTTCCATGAACTGCGCGCCTCGCTCGACAAGGGCAGCGGCGACACGCTCATGGAGATCGGCCTGCTCGGCGAGGATGACTTCGTGGCGATCGCCGAGGTCTCCGGCGCGTTGAAGATGCGCATCGACCCGGCCGAGTTCAAAAAACTCCGCCGCCATCCCGCCTGCGCCGGCTTCGTCGCCGAGACCAAGGGCATCCCCGCCGCCGAACCCAAGCGCTGGGGCAAGAAGTTCGCGGGCTGAAGTTGACTCGGACAAAGAGTCACCCCCGGCGCCGCGGGCCTCACAGGTCCAGATCGTAGACCTCGATCAGGCCCTCACCCGTCTCGCCGGCTTCCCCGGAGAGGTGGACCGTGTAGGTGCCCGGCGGGAGCGAGACGACGAGCGCCGCGTCCTTGCTGCCGGCCGGGAGCCCGAACGCGCTCACCGCGGAAAAGACACTCGCCAGATTGGCCGGCCAATCGTCGTTCTCCGCGATCGCGCGACCGTCGCCATCGTAGACGACGAGTCGGGCGTCGAGCAGGTGCCCGGACACCCGGCCCGCGAGCCCCGGGCCGACACCGCGGATAAGCAGTGCCTTCGGCGCCGTCCCTTCGATCGCAAAACCTGCGATCAACACCTCGTCGCCCGAGCCGACGTGGTAGCGGGCCGAGAGATTGACAAGCCGCGCGAGGTTGCTCGTCCGGCGCGTGTCGTACACCTCCACCAAGCCAACGCCGGTGTCGGTCGATTCGAGGTGGATCGTGCGCTGCTCGACGAAGCCGTGCAGCATCGCGGCATCGCGACTGCCCGGCGCGAGTGCGAAGGCACCGACCTCGGTGCACGCCTCATCCAGTGCCGCGTCCTCGACCCAATCGTCGTTCGCCGCCTCGGGCAGGCCGGCCTTGTCGAAGACCGTGATCCGCGTATCGGTCGCCGCCGTGACCGTCGCCGGCAGCAACCGCACCAACCCCGGACCGACACCCCGCGCCACGAGTATGCGCCCGCCGATCCCACCCACCGACAGGCCGGCGATGACCGGCCGGTCCGGCTGGAGGCCGGCGCGGATGGAGAAATTGACCAGCGCCGATGCTGAGGCTGCGCGCGGCAGCAGCAGCACGGCACGCGGGGCACCAGCCGGGTTGATCGCCCCGCCGGCGATCCAGCCGCGGCTGTTGATGGAGCGCGCCGACGTCACCGTCCAGCCCTCGGCTCCGAGCAGGCCGGCGTTGAGGTCGTGGAAATCACCGTCGACCCAGAGAAACGCCCGCGCCGGCGCCTTGGCACCGGCGATCGCACCCACGATCCAGCCGTCGTCATTAACCCCATACGCAATGCTCCGTGTCCCCCAGCCCGTGCCCAGGTCCTCGAGCACCCGCGTCCCTGCCGCGTCGTAGCGAACGGCATGATCGTTGCCGTCAGCCGCCTGCGAGACACCGACCACGAGGCCGGAGGCATTGATGCCATACGCCGACGAAGGACCGGAGCCCAGCGCACCCGGCAGGATCCAGCCGCCGCCCGGCCGCCAGATGACGGCCTGCCGCGCCGTGCTCGACGGCGCCGTGTAGTAGAACCCCACGGCCCAGCCCTCGTCGTTGATGGAGAGCGCGCCGGAGCCGTGGCCGGCGATCGTCCCGAGGCTGCTCATCGAACCGCCGGCGAAGCGAAACGCGTGCGGCGCACCAAGCGCGGGCGCAGCGTTGCCCACGATCGTGCCGTCTCGATTGATCGCATACGCGTACCCGCCGGGCCCGCCCAGCGTGCCGAGGCCCTCCGCCACGCCTCGGATCCAGCGCGTCGGACGCGGCGGACCCGCAAGTGTCGCCGAGGTGATGCCGACGACCACGCCTGCGTCGTTGAT
>JACSRI010000094.1 GCA_014879845.1 Opitutaceae bacterium | reverse complement strand
CGGACGGCGGGCGCCGGGGATCTCGGCGGGTGATGCCGCGGGCTTCATCGCCCATCTCGGGGAGCGACTGGCCGCCGATCATCCAGGCGCGAACGCCGGCGCCACCTGGCGGACCGTGCCGATCGACCACATCCGGCTGGGTGACACCGGCGGGATCGCGCTGGCGATGCTGGTCGGGTTGTCGGGATTCGTGCTGTTGATCGCGTGCTTGAATCTCGCGAACTTCCTTCTCGCGCGCACCATGGCCTGCGCGCGCGAGTTCGCCGTGCGTGGCGCGCTCGGGGCGTCGCGCCTGCAGCTGCTGTCGCCGCTGTTGCTCGAGGCGCTCGTGCTGGCGCTCGCGGGCGGGGCCTGCGCCGTCCTGGTGGCGATGTGGGGCACGAACTGGATCCAGGCCGCGTCGACGGGCGACAATGGCGAGCAGGTGGTCTTCACCTTGAACTGGAGCGTGCTGGCCTGGGCCTTCGCGGCCTCGTTGTTGACCGCGTTCGCGTTCGGACTGGCGCCGGCGATGTTCGCGATGCGCCTGGACCTCAATGCGACCCTGAAGAGCGGCGGGCGAAGTGTCTCCGGCGGCCGTGGGCACCAGCGCCTGCGGCACGCCCTGATCGTGGGCCAGTTCGCACTCGCGATGGTCCTGCTGTGCGGCGCGGCGCTGATGATCCGAGGCCTGCATGACCTGAACAACCGGCGTGAAGGCTGGAGTTCCGAGGCGCTCGTGACCGGGACGTTCCGGCTCCCGGAGACGACGTATCCAGGGTCCGGATCGATCGCGGCCTTCGAGCGGCGGGTGCTCGAACGGCTGGCCGCGCTCCCGGGTGTGGAGTCGGCGAGCCTGTCCACTTACGCGCCGTTCCTGAATTGGTACAATCCGCGCAAGTTCCTCGTGGAGGGGCGCGAGCTGCCGGAGCCGGGGCACGAGCCGGCCGCCCTGGTCAACGGCGTGAGCCCCGACTATTTCGCCACCGTGGGAACCCGGCTCGTGGCCGGGCGAGCCTTCGACGCGCGCGACGCGGCGGACGCACCGCGCACGTTCATCATCAGCCAGGCGATGGCCGCGGCGTTGTTCGGGATGGATAGTCCGATCGGCCGGAGGATCGCCTTCGCGGCTCCGGGCGCTCTCGAATGGGGAGAGGTCGTCGGGGTGGCCCAGGATGTGAAGTCGATCTTCCCCGAGTTCCAGCCGGTGGCTTTCCAGCTCTACCAACCCCTCACCCAGGATCCGCGTGCGGACCACGAACTCGCGGTGCGCGTATCCGGCGTCGATCCAGTCAATCTGGTCGAGAGCATCCGGACGCTCATGGCCGAGCTCGACGCCGACCTGCCCGTGACCGATCTAAAGCCCGCGGACACGAGGATCGCCCGGGCCAACTATCAACTCGGTGTGCTGGGCGACGTGTTGTCGTCGTTTGCCGTGCTCGGCCTCGGCCTCGCCGCGATGGGGATCTACGGGGTGATCGCGCGTGTGATGGCGCAGCGGACGGGCGAGTTCGGCGTCCGGCTCGCGCTGGGTGCCCAGCTGCGCGATATCCGCGCCCTCGTGCTCACGGCCGGAGTGAAGCTTGCCGTCGTCGGTTCGATCCTCGGCCTGCTCGGGGCGTTCGGCGTGGCGCAGATCCTCGCCCTGGGCTTTCCGCTCATGCGTCTCGAGCGCGGTCCGGTGATCGCCGGAGCCACGATGGTCCTCATCCTCGTCGCGCTGGTCGCCTGTTATCTGCCTGCCCGCCGCGCGGCCCGGATCAATCCGACGGAGGTCCTGCGTGCGGACTGAGGTCCGCGGCCGGCTTGGGACGCCCCCGCTCAGTCCGCCCCGACCACGTGCACGCGCGCGGTCAACTCGGCGTCGGGCGAGGTGCGAACCTTCAGCCCGCTCGTCGTGGTCAGGCGGCTGATCGTGACGTGTTCAGTCATCCGATACGGGAAGGGCCGGGCGGCGGTCGCCGGGACGGTGCTGTCGGGGTCGGTGAAAAGAAAGGGGCCGGCGTAGTCGTCGGGATGATTGCTGTCGTCGATGGCCAGGCCGTCGATGACGACGGTCTGCGGCATGAAGCAGGGATACCCGAAGTCGTGCCGGCCGTCGTTGCTCACGCTGATGAGATGCGGCTGCAGCTTCTCCCCGCACGCGGGCAGCCACGTGCTGTCCCGGATCACGACCGTGCCCTCCCAGGTGCTGCCGTAGTCGGTGCGCAAATTGATGAAGGAGCGGCCGCGGATCGTGCAGTTCTCCACCGTCAATGTGCCGCGGCCGATGGCGTTGAGCCCGGCGTGCCCGAGCGTGCAGCCGCGGAGCGTGTAGGTGCCCGAGACGCCCTGGTGCGTGTCCATGCGCGAGACCGTGCAGTTTTCCAGGAGGATGTTCTTGCAGAAGTTCGTCGCGATGACGCCCCAGCGCGTGGTGTCGCAGATGTTGTCCATGCGCACGCCGATCATGGTGAAGTTGACCACGTCGTTGGCATGCACGTCGTAGGTGCCCATGCTCACGGGGGCGCCGGCGGAGCCGATGGTCTTGTAGGTCTTGTGCCCGGTGACGAAGCAGTCGCGCAGGGTGATGTTCGCGCAGTTGCTCGAGGCGAGAAAGCCGCGGTAGGGATGTCCGACCTCGGTCTCGCCGGTGACATGGTGGGTCAGGCCCTCGACGGTGGTGTTGGAGCGGGTGATGACGATGTTGCGCGCCCAGTAGTTGTATCCGACTTCCTGTTTCATGCGGTTGGCGAGGGTGGTGAACACGCCGCCCGTGATGGTCAGTGGGCGCTCATCGATCGGGTGCGCCTCGACCTTGGTGATCGTCTCGTAGTCCCAGTCGATCGCGCCCTCGATGCGGCCGTCGCGGCGCAGGATGAAGCAGTCGCGCTGGGGTGTGCCGTTGTTTTGATTGAGGCCTTTGCGGATGTAGCGGCGCCGGGCCTCGCTCTCCACACGCACCCAGCAATCGGTCGGCGGTCTGACGTCGAGCCGCCCCTGGTCGCGCACGAGGCGCGTGATGTCCAGTTTCACCGGCTCGAGCAGCGAGCGCACGGCGAAGAGCGGCTCGCGGTGATTCTCCACGTCGGTGTCGTCGATGGTGAACCGCGAGGAGCCCCAGTCGGTGTCGGTCGCGATGATCGCCGTGAGCGCCCGGCGGCCGAGATGATAGGTGGCGTCGGGCTGCGATTTGACGGGCAGGCCGTGGGTGTTGGCGAACGCGTGCGCCGCGACGATGGCCGGAAGGTCGTCGACCACGCCGTCGCCGACGGCGCCAAACGCCTCGTAGCGCACCACGCCATCGGCGGGCACGGCCTTCGCCGTATCCTCGGCCGAGGCCGGGCCGGCCGCGGAGACGAGCAGGATCAACACGGCATACAGCAGCTGCAGCGCAGTGCCGGAGGGAGGACGAGGTGTAGGCATGGCCCGGGGAGTGTCCACCAGGACCGGCCTTGTGGAAATGACATTTCGCCCGGCGAGAAGCAGCGGGACCGCCCCGCGCTTCTGTCGCCGTGGCAAGAACGCTGATCCTAACCGGAGAAGTCCGAGTAAACCACATCGCGCTTCTGCCGTCCGGCAGAAGGCGCTGATTGCACGGAGAGCGCGGATACAAGAACTTGAATCAGAAAGCACGGGACGAAAGGTCATCACGCCGTTGAGTGGGTCTTTCACCGCATCGGCTTCTTGATCCGTGGAATCGGTGTCATCTGTGGTTCCAACTGCTTTTCCGAGGCTGATTGGACTGCGATCCGTATTCATCCGTGTCCATCCGTGGTTGATCGGTTCGTCCCGAGCCTGGTCTGCCGAATCCTGGACGATCGCGTCCCGTCGGGCCGTCGTTGCCTTCTGCGCAATTCTCCTCTGAGTGGGAGGAGGATCTCCATGGCGACCAAGACCCCAGGCACCAAACATCGGATCTACACCACCAGCGTCGCGCGCGTCTATCCCTACTACATCGCGAAAGCGGAGAAGAAGGGCCGCACGAAGGCGGAGGTGGATGCGATCGTCTGCTGGCTGACCGGCTACACGCAGCGGCAGTTCGACAGTCACTTGAAGAAGGAGACGGACTTCGAGACGTTCTTCAAGGAGGCGCCCCGGCCGAATCCGGCGCGAAAGCTGATCAAGGGCCTCATCTGCGGTATTCGTGTCGAGGAGATCGCGGAGCCGACCATGCGCGAGATCCGCACCCTGGACAAACTCGTCGACGAGCTGGCCAAGGGAAAGACCATGGAGAAAATCCTGCGCAGCTGAGCGCGAACCCCGCGCGCTGGGCCGCCGCGGGTCCGCTCGGTGCCGGGGCGACGGCTTCCATCCCACTCGATCCCAACAGTCCCTCGCATGCCGACCTCCGTCACGCTTCGAGCGGTCGACTCCGCCGACCTTCCCGTTTTCTTCGAGCATCAACTCGATCCGGAGGCCACGCGCCTCGCGGCGTTTCCCTCGCGCGAGCGCGACGCCTTCATGGCGCACTGGGCAAAAATCCTCGCGGATCCCGCCTGCGTCGCCCGGACGATCGTGCACGACGGACGCATCGCGGGAAACATCGGCGCCTGGACGGATGCGGATACGCGGGAGCGGCTCGTCGGTTACTGGATCGGCCGCGCGCAGTGGGGCCGGGGCATCGCGACCGCGGCACTGTCGCAGTTCTGTCACGACGAGCGGGCGCGCCCACTCACCGCCCGCGTCGCCAAGCACAACACACCGTCGCTCCGCGTCCTGCAGAAGTGCGGTTTCGTGCTCTCCGGCGAGGACCGCTTCACCGACCGCGAGGGTCAGTCGCACGAAGAGTTCATCCTCACGCTCGATTCACGCGCAGGTCCCTGATCCGAGCGATGGGTGGCCGTCGTCGAGGTGGCTGATCTCCGCGAGGGCCGCACGACTCGGCTGAGCTGACCGGGCCTTGGTTCAGCGCGGTGGAAGCGGCACGGTGGCGTGCGTCTCGTCGAGATAGACGAGGAGGTCGTAGTCGCGCGCGACAGCGGTGTCTCGAAACTGCCGGGCCATCTCGCCGGCACCGATGGAGCGGAACGGTCGCGGCTCGGCGAACCACGCGGCGGCGGCCGGGGCATCGACGGCGCGGGCGGGACGCAGATCGATGACAAAGCGTGACAGCCCGGTCGCTGCGAAGACACCCTCCACCGCGTGGGCTTCGGGTGGCGTGAGCGGGAAGACGCCGAGCCGGGCGGGATTCCTGCCCATCGCACGGTAATCGCCGCGAGCGGTGGCAAAACCCACCACGACGTGCGCGACGCCGAAGGCCTGGTCGAGATGCGCGCCCATGAGGCCGGAGGCGCGTGAGATGTGGCCGTTGTGAGCCCAGAGGATGATCTTGCGCGCGGGATCACGCCCGGCCAGCCAGCGCACATTGTCGGCCATGCATGCGTCGCGGGTGCGACGCTTCAGCCGTGTGTCCAGGTTTTGGATGACGAGCTGGGCCATCTGCAGCGCCCAGGCTTGCTGCTCGGAGACGTCACCGACCGAGTGCGTGCGGATCGCCTCCGCACACGCGGTCCACTGGGCATGGAGGTCTTCGTGGGTGTCGCGCGGTTCGAGCCGGGTGATGCGAAGGGACTTCGCGCCCTGGCGGCGCTCGTCGTCCAGCGTGATCTCGTCGTCCTTCCGGTCGCGGACCGCGAAGCCCCGGATCGGCTCCGCTTCGAATCCGAAGTCGAAATGTCCGGTCGGATCATACGCCACGCCGTCGATCGTGACCGCGAGATCGTCGAACCACGCACGACCTCGTCCGGAGAGCAGCGTGCCGAAGTTCACGTTCCTCGCATCCTCCGGGATATCGAGCGCCACCTCGTAACGGCGCCAGGGTGTGGTGCCGCGGGGACCGCGGTTCGCCATGTTGTCGAAGGCGGCCGAGTGTTTCTCCGCGGTGTCGGCGCGCCACCACAGGCCGGCCCAGCCCCGGACATCGTCCGTCTTCATCCACCCGCTGAATACGATCCGCCGGCCGCGGACCAGCTCGATGGGGAAGGTCCCCACCGCGGTGCTGAACGCCGGGCCCGTGGCCTCGGTCAGCGCGCGCTGAGCGCTTTCGAACATCGGCAGCGATCCGGGCAGGTGGGCGGCGGCGTAGTCGCGCGCGATCGCCGCCGGGGTGGCGGGTGCCTGCATGTCGAATCCCGTGAACTCGATCTTCCGGCCGCGCGGCCGGTTGGCGGGATCGGTGTTGAAGCGGCGCATCCACTCCACGAGCGCGCGCACCTCTTCCGTTGACCACGTCCAGAAATACATGCCCCGGATCAACTCGGCGGCATCGCCGGGGCCGCCGAGCACGTAGTCGTTGAGCCGCTGCGCCTCCGGCATGTTGGCCTCGATGGCGAAGAGGGAGAAGCCGAGCTCGGTGGCGAGATACTCGACGAGGCGGTGCTTCATCTCAAACACCTCGCGCGAGCCGTGCGTGGGCTCGCCGAGCGAGACGATCCGCGCCGGTCCAAGTCTGTCGCCGAGCGGGGCGAGATCGTCGAAGCCGCTGCCGGCTCGCTCGGTGGCGAGCGGCATGGCCGAGGCTCTCACCCAGGCGATGACCTCGTTCGGGCCGGAGGATTTGTCCGCGCTGCAGGTCAGCGACGAAGCCACGAGGAGCATGGCCGTGCTCGCGAGGCGAGTGAACCGCGGGGAGAACATTCGGGGCATGGGCAAGGGGTGACCGCTATTCCGGGAGAAAGTTGCGTCGGCGTCAGGCGGAAACGGTCGCGGGGTGAAGAATCGGGCGAGCCGACCGGGGCGTTCAGGCGGGTGGATCCGGTCGATGCCACGATGGACATTTCGCTGACGGTGCTGCGACCCGAAGCCGTCGAGGTGCTCGATCGGCGTCGTGCGGCATGCGGCGCCGAGCCGGGCTCGTGCCGCCGCTCGAATATCCAGGGATCACTTACGACTCCTGCTGACCGGGGCACGGACGGGACGACTGCACCAGGTCCCACAGATTTCCGTAGGGATCGCGAAAGACCGCGACGGTGCCGTAGGGTTCGGTCTTTGGCTCGCGGACGAAGGTCACGCCCTGGTCGCGGAAGCGCTGGTAGTCGCGCCAGAAGTCGTCCGTATAGAGGAAGAGAAACACACGCCCGCCCGTCTGGTTGCCGATACGGGAGGCTTGCGTCTCGTTCGCGGCGCGCGCGAGCAACAGCGCCGACTCCCGCGCGCCCGGCGGCTGGATCACGACCCAGCGCTTGCTTTGCTCCGGCACCGCTGTGTCTTCCAGCAAGGTGAAGCCGAGTTTGCCGACGTAGAAGTCAAGCGCTTCGTCATAGTCACGAACGACGAGGGAAACCAGGCCGAGATACTGGCGCATCGAGCTAGGATGGTGCTCCGGTGAACCGAGTCAGCTCCATTGAGGGCGGCAGGGTGGAGCGACGTGCGGGGTGGCGTCCGCGAGCGGACGGCCTACAGCTCGGCCCCACCGCGGTGGTCCGGCAGATGCGCGCGGACCTCGGCGGCTGTGGGCCAGGTGCGGAGCGCGTTGGCGACGCAGGCGAGGGCATCGGGAAAGCGCTCGGGGAGGTCCATCTCTCCAGGTAGTCGCGGAGCGAAGGGCAGCGACTCGATGGGCGGTGTGAAGCCGGAGTGGATACCGGGTTTGTCACCGCGCGGGTCCACGCGGTACCAGCCGTGGCGTCGGAGGTGGATCGCCACGAGACCGTGGAGGAAGAAACCGGTCTCCGGGCTCTCGTGCGCGAGTCGCTGGTAACACAGCGCCGTGGGGATGCCGCGTGCCCGGAGCAGGGCGGCGAGCAGGTGGCTTTTCGCGTAACAGAAGCCGACGCGGTGCTTGAGCACGTCGGACGCCGTGCACGTGACGGTCGCCACCTGCGCATCCATGCTGTGCCGCACGACATCGCGCACCCAGGTGAAACAGCGTCGGGCGACCTCCTCGTCATCGCGCGCCTCGCCGGCGATCTCCGCGGCGGCAGCGACGATTGACGGATGCGTGCTGTCGATGATCTCGGTCGGCTGGAGAAAGGCGTCCATGGTATTCGAAGGCTAACGGCCGGATGCCCGTTTCCCACAAGGCAAACCGTGCCTGTTGGCACCGGGATCTCCTCGGGCTTGGGGGCGAGGTGGCCTGCTCCTGCCGTGCAGGTATCGTCCTCAGGCTGGTCGCGGTCGGCGTGCAGCCCGGGTGATCGGATCCGATGGCAGACCGATCGGAGGCGCGGCGCGGACGATTTCATTCGCTATTGTGGGCAATCGTCGGCCTTGTGGGCGCCGACATCTGGGCGCCGTGAAGTGTCACGCCTTGCTGAGCGCGCATCCAGGGAGGATGGAGTCGCGCTGAACCGAGTTCGGTCCTTCCCCCGTTTCGCATCATGCCATTTCGACTTCCCTCCGCCCGCATCAATTGGGTCACCAGCGCGTTTCTCGGCTGCACCGCGCTCGGCACGATCATCGCCGTGCCGTGGTATCTTTGGACCTACGGCGTCGACGCCTTTCAGGTCGTGCTGTTTCTGGCGTTCTTCGCCGCCACCGGCCTGAGCATCACGGTGGGCTACCACCGCCTCTTCTCGCATCTCTCCTTCAAGGCGAGCTGGCCCGTGCGCCTCTTCACCCTCGTCTTCGGCGCCGCCGCCTTCGAAAACTCCGTGCTCGAGTGGGCGTCGGACCACCGCAATCACCACAAGCACGTCGATGGCGACGATGACCCGTATGACATCTCGAAGGGGTTCTGGCATGCCCACATCGGATGGATCCTGTTCAAGCTCAATGCCGAGCCGCCACGGGACAACGTGCGCGATCTCGAGCGCGACCCGCTCGTGGTGTGGCAGGAACGTTGGTACTATGTGCTCGCGGTCGCGGTGGGCTTCCTGCTCCCGGCCGCCCTGGGCTGGCTGTATGGGGGGCCGAGCGCGGCGCTCGGCGGATTTCTCCTCGCGGGCGTGGCGCGCGTCACCTTCGTGCAGCACATGACCTTCTTCATCAACTCGCTCTGCCATACGATCGGCTCGCAGCCGTATTCCGGCCGCTGCAGCGCGCGCGACAGCTGGATCATGGCGCTCTTCACCTTCGGCGAGGGGTATCACAACTATCACCACGAGTTTCAGCACGACTACCGCAACGGCGTGAAGTGGTGGCAGTGGGATCCGACGAAATGGACCGTCTGGACGCTGGACCGCCTCCGCCTCGTGCGGGACCTGCGGCGCGTGCCCGACGAGAAGATCCTGATCGCGCAGGTGGCCGAGGCGCTGCGACGCGTCGAGGCGCACCTTGCCAGCCCCCGTTTCCCGCTGGCCGACCGGACCGGCCAGCTGATCCTGACGATGCAGGCGCGGCTGCGCGACTGCCAGGTCCGCCTGGAGGCATGGAAAAGCGAATACGCGGATCAGCGTGATCTCCGGATCCGGAACATCCGCGCCTCGCTGCGGGAGTTGCGCCGCGAGCTGCGCGCCGCGACCGCCATCCTCGATCGCATGGGGGTGCCGGTTTGAAATCCGCACGCCCATCCTCGCAGGCGAGCGGACCGGCCGCGCCGGGCCGTAACGATGTCGTCAGTCAGGACGGCACCGTGCTTTTTCTGACAGGATGGCCGGCATGCGGTCTTGCTGAATTCGGCGCGTGGCTGGCGGATCATCGCGGGTTCCAGCATCTCGATCTCGATGACGACGATCCGGAGCATCGTGATCTTCGCTCGGCGTGGGATCAGCACCTTCCCGCTTCTGCACCGCGCCTGATCCGCACGCTCCACGCACGGGGCGATCGCTGGGTGATCACGGGCGAGCGCCCGGCGGACCATCTGCCTTACCTGGGCGCGTTGCGCGAGGCGGGCGTGAGCGTGTGGTTCCTGCAACCGCAGCTGGAAGGCCACTCGCGGCAGCGGTGGCTCGCCCGCGCCCGCGAGGTCGATCCCGAGTCGAAGCCGGCGGTGTGGGACAAACTCGCCGATGCCATCCGCAGAAATGCCCGCGAACTGCGCCCGCACTTTCGCAACCGGTGCGTCGATGCGCTCGCCGTCGACGGTCAGATCGACTTTGAGGTCATCGCGCGCGCGATGGGCCTGACGGAGTCGGGCAGCTAGTGCGGCGGGACTCGCCGTCGCCACACGTACCGAGTCGCTGTCGCCACCATCGACGGCGGCTTCAATATTCTCGTAACCAAGGTCGCTTGTGCTGGGTTTGCTGAGCGTGACTGCTGCGCAGCATCCCCCTCTCCGCCGTGCAAAACGTCCGCCCTGGCGGCGGCTGCTGCGTGCGTGTGTGCTCGGCGTTGTCGCCGTTCTCCTGCTCTTTGTCGCACTGAGTCTCATCCCGCTGGACGAAACGATCCCGCCGATGCGGGCCGGACCGGAGACGGCGTTCTGGACGTTGCGCGACGGCACGCGCATCGCGCACATCGACCTCGCGCCGGCGGGCGGACGCCCGGGGCGGGCCGTCCCGGTGATCTACCTGCACGGTGGACCGGGTGGATACGTGCACTCGTCGATCGTCGCGCGCATGCGCGAACTCGCGGAGGAGGGATATACGGTCCATCTCTACGACCAGATCGGCTCAGGTCGCTCCGACCGACTGCGTCGCCCGCGTGACTACTCGTTTCAGCGCCATGTCGACGACCTGACCGAGATCGTCGACCGCCATGTCGGCGCGCCGCGCGTCGTTCTCGTCGCCCAGTCATTCGGGGCGATGGTCGCCGCGCATTTTGTCGCGGCCCATCCCGACCGCGTGGCCGGCGTGGTGTTTTGCTCACCCGGTGGACTCGAGCCCGCGCCGACGGCCGCGGACGGCACGTTCATCGACATCGAGACGCTGTATCCGGCGCCGGCGGCCTTGCCGTTTCGCGCACCGGCCGAGGTCTGGGCGGAAACCGATCGCCAGCTCCTGCGTCCGCGCGTGCTGACGGCGATGACCGGCGCGATGCTCTTCAATATCAAGTGGGCCTCGGACCGCGAGATGGACGGGTTGATCAACACCATGGCCTCGCGCTTTACTCGCGGCCTCGTGTGCGACCCCGCCCACGTCCTGCCGGAGGAAGGCGGCGGGGGAGGCTACGCCTACATGTTCAGCAACTGGTATGACGGCGTGCCCGACCCGCGGGCGCACCTGCGTGAGGTCGTCGTGCCCGCGCTCGTGCTGCAAGGCCAGTGCGACCAGGCGCCGTATGCCGTGGCCTACGAGTATGCCGACCTGCTGCGCGGGCGCTACGTGTTCGTGCCGGACGCCGGTCACGAGATCTGGTGGGATCAGCCTGCCGCATACGTCGAGCATCTCCGGGCGTTTCTCGAAGCCGTGACTTCCTGATCGCCGGGGACTCGTGGGGCCTGGGCGCGGGACTTCGGACAGCCCGGGCCGGTTGAATACCTCGTGCGGCGCTCAGGGGAGCGGGATCGCGCTCAGGGCGTCGAATCGCGGAAGCGTGCACGCGGTGGGCGGGCGTCGCCGCGTTCGACGGGCGCGGCAGTGGTCCCGTTGGCGGCGGTGGCCGGAATCGATGATCACTGCGCCGGGGTGGCGCCGGCCGGGATCTCGCGGGGTGCGCGCATCTCGCGTCCGCCTTGGCGGAGGACGACCGCGCTGGCGGGGTCCCCTTTGGATGGGAACTCAAAGACGAGATCGGCCGGCACGCGGCGGGAGAAGAACACCGCCGGCGATTCGGCAAACAACCGGTCCGTGCCCTGACCCGTCGGCATGAGCAGGAGCACGCCATCGCGCACCTCGAAGACGAGGGCGAACGATTCATTGAGGCGAAAGGTCCCGACACAGCGCTCGAGTTGCTCGACCGGCACGACGATCTCGGCGCGGTCGCGGTTGGGTGGTTGACGCTCGGGCAGGCCGGCGGCGGCGCGGAGGAGGTGTTCCGCCAACTCACTGCCGGCAGGCGCCGCGCGGTTGACGAGCACGACCGACGCGACACCCAGCTTGCGGTTCACGAACAGCGCGGCATGGAAGCCGCCGGTCATGCCGTTGTGCCAGCGGGTCTGTCCATCGCCCGCGATCATCCAGCCCAGCCCCTGGCCGCCGGGAGCGACGGTGGCTTTGAGCGCCTGGCGCTCCCAGGTCAGCGCGATAGCCTCGCGCAGCGGAGTCCCTTCCGGCTGCAGCATCGCCCGCGCGAAGCGCAGCATGTCGCCGATGGTGGAGCGAATGCCTCCGGCTCCGGCCAGGGCCTGGAACTCCCAGGGCGACCACGGCTGTCCGCTGCCATTACGCCCGATGGCGAGGTGGTCGCGCGGCGATCCGGTCACACCGACCGTGGTGTGCTCCATGCCGAGCGGGCCGGTGATCCGCGCCGCCAGCAGTTCCGGATACGATACGCCCGCACGACGCGCGAGCAGGGTGCCGAGCAGTCCGGCGGCAAGATTGCTGTAGCTCGCGCGCGTGCCGGGCTCGAAGTCCAGCCTGACCCGACGCAGGCTGGACCAGAGCGCGGTGTCGTCGAACGATGCATACGGGTTTTCAGGGTTGTCGGGCGGGATTTCCACGGGAATGCGCGGCAGCCCGGACGTGTGCGTCGCCAGCATGCGGAGCGTGATCGTGTCTCCGGCGCCTTCCGGCAGGACGACGTCGGGAGGCAACAAACCGGCGATCGGGGTGTCGAGCGTCACCTCACCGCGGACGACCGCCTCGGCGAGGAGCAGGCTGGTGAAGACCTTGGTGATCGAGCCGATCTCGTAGACCGTGGTGTCGTCGGCGGACAGGCCCGGTTCGGTGCCGACTGCGCCGACGTGGGTGGATACGGCCGATGCATCCTGGAGGATACCGAGCGAGGCGCCGGAGATATCGCGATGCTGCACATACGGCGCGGCGATGCGGGCCAGATCCGCGGGCGCGAGTGCCGGACCGGCGGCCGTGGCGGTGCCGGTGCCGAGAAGAGCGATGAGGGCGATGCGTGGAAACGGGGGCTTCATGGCAAAAGGGATGAGGGTGATTTCAGGGGCGATCGATGTCGCGGGCGAGGGCGTCGAGTTGACGGCTTTCGGGGGCGAGGCGGCTTCGGTCGCGCCAGGCCATGACGACGAGCGACGTGGCGAGGGCGGCGCCAAAGACGAGGCCCATGGACCACGCCTCGCGGGTGGCGAGTTTGCCGACCTCGTGGAGGTGGGTGATCGCGAGGGCGAGGAGCGGAAGCATGGTGACGATCAGGCCGGCGACCACGCGCAGGCGGAGCCGCGCGGCGCGGTTGGCCTGCCGCGCGATGAGGATGGTCTCGCGCAGCGGAGCCTGGGGTGCGGGCGTCGTCGCGCCACGCCGCCATGTGCGATAGAGCCATGCGGTCGCCAGCCACGGCGCCGCGATCAAGACGGTGAGGTTGAGGATGCCGTCGCCGTGCACGCGGCCATGCGCGAGCTGGACCCCGGCGAGACCGCTGATCGCAAGCATCGCGACGACGGTCCAGGCGAGCCAGACGGTTTGGAACCGGCGGCGTGCGCGCATGCGTGTCACGAACACCGAGGCGAGGCGGTCGGCGGCTGCGGTGGTCGGCTGGTTTTCGGGCGAGCCCCAGAGCTCGGTGAGCGGATCGGTGTCAGGATGCATGGTCGGAAGCGGGCGAGGGATTCAGGATGCGCGTGAGTTGCTGACGGGCACGCGTGAGGCGCACGCCGACGTGCGATTCGGAAAGGCCGTGGACTTCGGAGATCTCATGGTAGCTGGCGCCATCGAGCGCCATCAGCATGATCGAGCGGTCCACGGGCTGCAGGTCACGCAGGGCGGCAAAGAGCGCGTGGAGCCGGGCTGGTGTGTCGCTCCGGGCGCGGCCGTCGTCGGGCGACATCATCCAGTCGGCGTCGATCGCGTCGGCCGAGCGGCGTCGGTGGGTTGCTTCACGGCGACGCCAGGTCAGGGCGGTGCTGTGGGCCACGCGGTACACGTAGGTGGACGGACGACTGCCGCCGCGGAAGCCGGGAATCGCCCGCCAGAGTGCGAGCAGGATTTCCTGCATGAGATCGTGGCGGTCGGCGCCTTCGGCAAACGCCTGCACCACATGCACGAGGATCGCGCGGTGGTCGCGTGTCCAGGTGGCGAAGCAGGCATCGTGTTCTGTGGCGTTCATCCGAAAGGAGCTTTTCCCAGTTAGGAGCGCATCGCGGCGATTCCTTACACACAAGTGGCGCGAAATCGGCGAGGCTGGGGGAAGGATCGCGCATCGGTTTTGTCGATGGTCTGAAGGCGGTTTGTGCCAGGTTTCACGCGATGGAGCCAAGATTCCGGCGAAAAGTGAAGAAACGCTGTCACCGCCTGCGTTGAATCGGGCACTTGCAGGTGAAACACGCCGTGCACGTATGCCGGCCGGTCTCCACCATGAACACAAGTCGTCCCTCCTTCCGCCTCCTCCCAGTCGCGTTCGCCGTCGTGGCGCTCGCCTTCACCACCACGGGCGCGTGCAGCGCCGCCGGCGCGCCCGCGTTGCTCGATGACTTCTCCGATGCCGCCAAAACCTCGACCGGCGCCGGTCGCCTCCTTGTCGACGACCGGCAGCTTGGCAGCACCTCGAGCGGCATCCAGGCGTGTGCGGACGGCGTGCTCACCGTGCGCGGTTCGCTCGTGCCCGGGCGCGGTGTGCCGGCCTTCGTCAGCCTCGTGCTGCTCGCCTCGCCGGACGGCACGGCGCAGGACCTCAGCGCGTTTAGCGGCATCCGTCTGCGCGTGAAGGTGGCGCAGGGGTCGATCTCCGTGCAGGCCGGGAGTGCGGCAATCGACAACTTCGACTTTCACTCGGGCCCGATCCCAGTGAAGGGGGGCGAGTTTCAGGAGATCCGCATCCCGTTCACGTCGATGAAACGCGCGTGGTCGGAGCAGACGCCTCTCGATCTCGCCACGATCACGAGCGTCAACATCGTCGCGTTCGGGCTCGCCAAGGGTGATTTCGCCTACGAACTCGACGAGGTGGGTTTCTACTGAGTCGACCCCGCCATCCTGCGCCGACCCACCGGATCGTCCTTCGCCGCATCGCCATGCTGATCCCGCCCGCCGTGCCCTCCACGCAGCCTGCCGTGCGCCTCGACTATCTGGATGCGACGCGCGCCTTCGCCCTCCTCCTCGGGATCGTGTTTCACGCGAGCCTCTCATTCATGCCGGTCTTCATCGGCTGGGCCGTGCAGGACGTGTCCACCGGTCCGGCCGTCGCGGCCTTCGTCGTCGTGAGCCACTCCTTCCGCATGGAGCTGTTCTTCCTCCTGGCCGGATTCTTTGGATACGGCATGCTGCGCCGAAGGGGCGTGGGAGGGTTCTCGACGTCGCGGGCCGTGCGCCTGCTCGTGCCTTGGGTCGTCGGGTGGTTCGTGCTCCGGCCGCTGCTGGTGGCCGGGTGGGTGATGGGGGCCGAGAGCCTGCGGGGCGACGCCTCGTTCTGGGGCGGGATCCGCACGGGCTTCGAGTCGATGCGTGCGCTGCCCGATGGCCTGCTCACCGGCACGCACCTGTGGTTCCTGCAGTATCTGGCGATGGTGACCGCACTCGCGCTCCTCGGGCGCGCGGTGCTCGTCGCCTCCGGGGCGAGTGGTGCGGCTCTGATGCGTGGCCTCGACGCGGCGGTGGCCCGCCTCGCGGGTTCGCCGGTCCGCCTGCCGCTCCTCGTGCTGGCCACGGCCGGCGTGCTGTGGTTCATGGATACGTGGGGCATGGACACGCCGGATCGCTCGCTCGTCCCGCACGTCCCGGTGTTGCTCATCTATGGCGGATTCTTCGGCTTTGGCTGGATGGTCGGTCGGCAGCCGGAGCTGCTCGAACGGACCTCCCGGCTTTCGTGGTCGCTCTGGGCCGCGGCCGTCCTCGGCATCGCGGTGACGCTGGGCCTCATCGGAGTCCAGGCCAACCCCGCCCATGCCCGCTTCTTCGAGGCCCACGTCGTGTTCCTCGCCGGCTACGCGACGATGATGTGGACGCTCGTCCTCCTCACGCTCGGCGTCTTCCGCACGTGCTGCTCCCGGGCGCGGCCGGCGGTGCGCTACCTCGCCGACGCGTCGTACTGGATGTATCTCGCGCACCTCCCGGTGGTCGTGTGGCTCCAGGTCGCGGTCGCGGAAGTGCCGGTGCACTGGGCGCTCAAGCTCGGGTTCATCGCCATCACGGCGCTCGCCGTGCTGCTGGCGAGCTACGACCTGCTCGTGCGCCCCACCGTGGTGGGCCAGGTGCTCAACGGCAGCCGGCGGCCTCGCGTGTTGTTTGCGTGGGCGTCGCGGACCCGCGCCGTCGCCGCCTGACCCCGGCGCGATCCCGCCACGCCCCCGGCCTCTCCGCCCAATCGCGACATCGACCCATGTCCACCGCCGACTCCTCGCTCCCGGTCGCAACCCTGTCCGACGCCGAACTGGTCGCCGCGTGTGTCGCGGGCGACCGGCATGCCTTCGGCGGCATCGTCGACCGCTACAAGCGCCTGCTCTGCTCGCTCGCGTATTCGGCCACTGGATCCGTGAGTGAGAGCGAGGATGTCGCGCAGGAGGCGTTCGTGACCGCGTGGCAGCAACTGCGCGACCTGCGTGAACCCGAGAAACTCCGCTCGTGGCTGTGCGGCATCCTGCGGTTCAAGCTCAGTCGCGCGCGCCGTCGCGATGGGCGCGAGCCCGTGCGCCGCGCCGAGGATCTCGAGGCTGCGGCCGAGGTGATATCGACCGAGGAATCCGCCATGAACCAGGCCATGAACGAGGAGGAACTGCGCATCCTGTGGGCCGAGCTCGCGCGTGTCCCCGAGATCTACCGCGAGCCGCTCGTGCTCTACTATCGGGAACACCAGTCGATCGAGCACGTCGCCGCGGCCCTCGACCTGAGCGAGGACGCCGTCAAGCAGCGCCTCGCCCGCGGCCGGCGCATCCTGCAGGAGCGGGTGCTCGCCTTCGTCGAGAGCGCACTGATGCGCAGCACACCCGGACGCGCATTCACGGTCGGTGTGATCGCGGCGATCCCGGCCATGCTCCCGGCGCCGGCCAAGGCTGCGGGTCTCGCGGCGGCGGCCGCGCACGGCAGCACGCTGGTGAAGGGCACGGCCATCGCGGCGCTGCTGGCCTCGGTCTCGGGGTTCGTCACCACCGTGATGGGACTGCGCGCCAATCTCGATCAATCGCGCACGCCGCGCGAGCGACGTGCGGTGGTGAAGACCACGGTGGTGTGTTTCTTCGGCTCGCTCGGTTTCATCTTCGTGCTCTGGGCGCTTCGCGCCGCGGCCTTCCGGTGGTGGGACGAACGCGCTGTTTTCGCCGTGGTCGCGCAGGTCCTGGTGCTCGCGTTCATCGTGTTCTGGCCGGTGGCCGTCGTGCGCATGCTCCGCCATTTCCGGCGACTTCGCTCCGAGGAGCGCCGGCGTCACCCGGAGTGTTTCAGCGATCCGCGGGACCAGGTCGGCTCGGCGGCCTCGGTCTACCGGAGCCGCGCGACGCTCTTTGGGGTGCCGCTCCTCCACTTCCGGTATTCGAGTCCTGATGACGGCGAGCGTCCCGTGGTGGGATGGATCGCGGGAGGCGACCGGGCCTACGGACTCCTGTTCGCCTGGGGCGGGATCGCGGTCGCTCCTGTCTCGGTCGGCCTGTTTTCGGTGGGCTTTGTTTCGGTCGGCGCGCTGGGCGTCGGTATCTTCGGGTTGGGCACGGTCGGAGTCGGTGTGGTGGCGCTGGGGTGCCTGACCGTAGGCGTGCAGGCGTTTGCCTGGCTCTCCGCGCTCGGGTGGTCGGTCGCCGCGGCCGGCGGATTTGGGATCGCCCACTCGGCGGCCTTGGCTCCAGTGGCCTACGCGCAGCATGCCAACGATGCGACGGCGCAGGCGCTGCTGGCCAATCCTCACGGTCATCAGATCCAGACGACCTTCTTCATCGTGATATCGGTGCTGTCGCTCATTCCGGCCGCGTATTTCACGAGCGAGGTGAGGCGACGGCTGGGGCCGAAGGCTCGGAAACCGCGGGACCGCCAGTGAGTCGCGGCGCAGCGGCCGGCGCCGCTGGGACGCGGTCATGACGCCTGCGGGCGGGCGTGTTCCGCGTGGCACGATACGTCTGGACGAGGGCGGCGGCACCGAGCGCGGCGCCGAGCAGAAAGGTGGCGCGGGTGCCGGAAGCCACGGCGGCCGGCGCCGCCAGGGCCAGATCCGTCGCGCCTGACGCGGCGATGAAGACCGCGCCCATGGCTGAGGCACCGGTGATCAGGCCGAGGTAACGCGCGAGATTCAGCAGGCCCGAAACGGTGCCGCGTTGGCCGGGTGCCCCGGAGGTCATCGCCAGCGTGTTGTTCGCCGCCTGGAAGAACGCGTATCCCGCGGTGAGCACGACGATCGCGCCGGCGTATCCGACCGGGCCCCACGCGATCGGCATCGCCGCCAGCATGAGTGAGCCGATGGCGACCCCCAGCAGCCCGAGCGCGCTGATGCGCGCCGCGCCCCAGCGATCGACCAGCCTGCCGGCGGGTACTCCCGCGAGCGCGGCGACCACCGGGCCGACCATCAGCATGAGGCCCACGCGTGCGGCGTCCAGCCCGAGCGCGTGGGTCAGGTGGAACGGCCCCACGACCAGTGTCGCCATGAGCACGGCAGTGACCAGCGCCGTGCTGGCGAGTCCGGCGCGCAGCACGCGGTCGCGGAGCAACTCCACGTGCAGGAGCGGGAAGGCTGCCCTCTGTTCGACCACGATGAGCGCACCGGCTGTCGCGGCCGCGAGGGCCAGCAGCCCGGCGTTGTGCACGGTGAAGTGACCACGGCCCAGCGTGAGGGCGAGCGCGTAGACGGCGAGGACGACGGCGAGGAGAAGCGTGCCCGCGGGATCGAGAGCCCCGCGTGCCCTGGGCGCCCCTGGGCGATCGGGGGGCAGGTGACGGCGCGCAAGGACCAGCGCCGCGAGCGCGAGCGGCACGGGAACGAAGAAGATCATCCGCCAGCCCGGCCCGGCGGTGAGCACGCCGCCGAGCGACGGGCCGAGGGCCGTGCCGATCGCGGACATCGTCCCGAGCAGGCCCATCGCGCGCCCGGTGCGGTCCGGTGGCACCGACGCTCCGATCATGCTCAGCGAGAGAGCCATCATGGCGGCGGCGCCGAGTCCCTGCACAGCGCGGGCCGCAATCAGCAGTCCCAGGGAGGGCGCGAAACCGGCGAGCAGCGAGGCGGCCGCGAACACGGCCATGCCGGCGAGCAGGACGCGCCGCGGGCCGAATGCGTCGCCGAGGCGGCCTGCACCCACGATCAACGTCGTGACGGCGAGCAGGTAGGCCAGGACGACCCACTGCACTGCCTGGAAGGGCGCGGCGAATGCGTCGGTCAGGGCGGGCAGCGCCACGTTCGCCATGCTTGCCCCGATCGAAGCGAGGAGGGCGGCGAGCGACAGACTCGCGAGCGCCCAGGCTGGATTCGCCGAGGGGGCGACGGAAGGGACGGAGGCAGGCGGGCGGGTGGTGACGAGCGTGGGTGTCATGTGAGAGCGGGTGGTGGGGCGCGAGCGATGTGGCCGAGAATACCCGCGAAGCCGGAACGGCGGAACGCGCGCCGTACGCAGGGTATTCGTGCGTTTGGCGCCACATCCGGGAGAAAACCTGCTAGGCTCGCGGCGTGAATCTTCCCGACCTGAACCTGCTCGTCCCGCTCGAGGTGTTGCTGGCCGAGGGCAGCGTGGCGCGTGCCGCCCGTCGTCTGCGGCTGAGTCCATCGGCGATGAGCCGCACACTCACCCGACTGCGCGAGGCGACGGGCGACCCGCTGCTCGTGCGGGCGGGGCGCCGACTCGTGCCCACACCGCGTGCGATCGAACTCGCTCACCGTGTCGGTCTGCTGGTGCAGGACGCGGCGGCGGTGCTGCGTCCGGCCGGGAAACTCGATCTGGCGCGGCTGAACCGCACGTTCACCCTGCGCACGAGTGAGGGTTTCGTGGAGACCTTCGGGCCGGCGCTGCTGGAGCGCGTCTCATCGGCGGCGCCCGGCGTGCGCCTGCGTTTCCTGCCCAAGCCCGACCGTGACGGTGCACCCTTGCGCGAGGGTGCGGCCGACCTCGAGACCGGCGTGGTCGATGCCACGACCGCGCCGGAGATCCGCACGCGAGTGCTCTTTCGCGACCGGTTCGTGGGCGTGGTGCGACCGGGGCATGCGTTGACGCAAGGGACTGTCACGGCAGAGCGGTATGCGGCGGCCGGGCACATCGGCATCTCGCGGCGCGGCCTCGACCGCGGCCGGATCGACGAGGCCCTGGACGCGGCTGGCATCGAACGTCGGATACACGTGGTGGTCGGCGGTTTCGCCACGGCGATCGCGTTGGCCCGCGCGACCGATCTCGTGGCGAGCGTGCCCGAGAAGCACACTCGGGCGCTGTGGGCCGGACTCGCGACCTTTCGGCTGCCGGTCAAGGTCCCGCCGATCGTGGTCTCGCTGCTCTGGCATCCGCGGCTCGACGCCGACCCGGCCCATGGGTGGTTGCGCGAGCGTGTGCGTGCGACCTGCGACGAGCTCGTCGATCGCGATGCTGCCGGTGCCCCTGCAGGGGACTCGGCGGGTCGACCGTGATCCGGCCTACCGCCTGTCGCGGGCCTGCCGGCCGATTGCGCCGAGGTGCGTGTGGTGAAACCCTGTGGTCAGCTTCAGGCCGTAGCCGAGCGTGCGATCGAGCGCGATGTGCGAGCACCACACGGCGGCGAGCGGGACCAGCCCTGACGAGCCGGTGAGCCACGCGACGGCCGCGAGCGAGAACGGCAGCGTGTAGGTATGCGCGAGGTTGTAACACCAGGCGCCGACGGTGTTGCCGCCGAGGTAGCCGAGCATCGAGAGGTCGGGCGCGAGCAGTCCGGCGGCGAACCACCACCATGAGGCGCCGCCGTGCCGATAAACGAGGAGCGCGAGGGCGAGGGCGACGGCTGCCTCAAGGCGAAGGAGAAACGTGGGGTGCATGGCCGGGGTGGATGGGCGCGCGCGGTTCATGCCCAGACGGCGGCGGTCGCCAGTTCCAGGCTGTTTCCCGCAGGATCGCGGAAGTAGAGCGAGCGGCCGCCCGAGGGCCACGTGTGTTCCTTCTTGATGGCGACTCCCCGGGCGGGCAGTGCGGCGCGCCACGCGTCCATCTCCTCGGGTGTCACGCGCCACGCGATATGGCCCGGGCCGCGCGAGCCGTGCGTGGGAAGCGAGAGGACGGGTTCGGGTTTTTCGGTCTGGGCTGGATTGAAGAGGAGAACCATCGAGTTCCCGCAGTGGAAGAACGCGTGCCGCCCCGGCAGTTCCGCGTGCAGGTGCAATCCGAGGATGTCGCGGTAGAAGTCGCGCGCCCGGTCGAGGTCGTCGACGTAGAGCGCGGTCTCGAGGACGTGCGTGACCCGCGGGGAGGGAGGCATGCGACAACGTGCACCAAGGGCGCCTGGCGTCAAAGCGCGATCCGTCGTCGCCCGCCGATCCTCGCGGCCAGGAGGTGGCCCGTGCGTCATCGAGTTCCCGATACAGCAGCTCGCAGTCCTCCGCGGCCCGGGCGACGGGTGCACCCGACCTCCCGCTCGCCGGCAACCCGCCCGATGCCGGGCGTCCGGCCGGGGGGCCTCGGACACGGCCACGCTCGAAGTCGCAGCCGTGCCCGCTCGGAAGGAGACGATGCCGTGCGACTCGTCGGCACGCCGGGGCGGGGCGCTGGCCGGGAGCGTTCGCTCAGGCGTTGAAGTTTCACCTGCAGTTCATGCGAGGCGCATCAGGACTTCACGCAGCCGCGAGAAACTTCCGGCATGGATGCATTCAAGCCGTTCGAGTGTGAGGAGTCGGGACAGGTCGGGCACGTGCGGCCCTCGTGGTGGTGGACGGTGCATTTCCGGCGAAACCGGCACCGGGAGTGGCATATCCCGTGGGACGAGGCGGCCTCGCTCGACGCCGTGGAGCGGCGCCGGATCGCGCGATCGATCGCGGAGTTTCAGCGCGGCGAGTCGTCGGAGGCGCGGTGTTACCTGGCGCTGTCGGAGGGTTTCAGCGGACGCACGGGCGATCCGGAGTTTCATCACACCTCGCAGCTCTTTGTCCATGAGGAGAACGGCCACTCGGAGCTGCTCGGGCGCTTCATGCGGCTCGCCGGAATTTCGCAGATCGGGGGCTCGTGGGGTGACCGGGTGTTCCGCGCGCTGCGCGGCCTCGGCGATATCGGCTGGGCGAGCCGCGTGCTGATGATCGCCGAGCTGATTGCGCAGGATTACTATCCGGCCCTGCGCGAGGCGACGGACCATCCGGTGCTGCGGCGGATCTGCGACAAGATCATCTTCGACGAAGCGGCGCACATCCGTTTCCAGGTCGAGCGCATCGTTCGCGTGGAGGCTTCGCTGGGATCGATCGCCGTGTTTGGCCGGCGCGCCGCCCAGACCGTGCTGATGGCCGGAGCTGCCGCGATCGTCCTGGTCGGTCACCGGCACGTGCTTCGGCGCCATCCCGGCGCGAGGGCGTTCATCGCGAGCGCGCTGGCTCGGAACCGGCGCGCGCTCGACCTGATCGATGCGTTGCGTCGCGGCGGCGACGCGCTACCCGAGGCGCAGACGCGGCGTCCGTCGCTCGTGTAGCAGGTCGAAGGCTGCGCGGGACCGCGCCCCCACGGTTGCGACCGGCGCGGTGGAAGCGCGTGGACTTAGGAACCCGTCCCTGAGGACAACTCCTGCTGCTCCAGCATGCGGATACAGGCGCCGATGCGCTCGCGCATACGCGCGGCCTGAGGGTCGTCCGGGCCTTCGGCATGGGCACGGACCCTCAGCGCCGCCTGATAGGACTCGAGTGCCTTGCGATAGTCGCCGAGGTCGAACCAACACGGGGCGAGGTTGGCGTGGTAGGTGGCCATGTTCGGATGGTCCGGGCCGAGTCTCTCGAGGTCGATCGCCAGGGCGCGCATCGATGTCACGACCGGCGGCAGGGTCGCGAGCGGGCGCAGCGCGTCGATCGCATCCTGGAGGAACTCGCATGCGTGGGCGTGGCTCTCCTGCGGGGCGGCCAGCGCACTCTCGCGGTGGGCCAGTTCCTTGCGCACCGCGCTGGTATCGAGCCTCAGCAGATCGTCATCGGTTGCGAACTCGCTCTCGCCGGACTCGAGGCGTGCCAGCTCGCGGCGGAGCTTTTCCGCCTCCGCGTTGAGCCGACTGACGTGATCCGCAACCGTGT
Source organism: Opitutaceae bacterium (assembly GCA_014879845.1). Lineage (GTDB taxonomy): Bacteria > Verrucomicrobiota > Verrucomicrobiia > Opitutales > Opitutaceae > JAEWQP01. The sequence continues at coordinate 1,143 of JACSRI010000094.1, read as the reverse complement.
AGCGGACCTCGATCGCCGACTCACTCGCGGCCGGAATGACCTCGGGTGCGCCGAGGATCGAGGTGACGGTGAGCCCCAGCAGGGCAGAGAACGTGAGCAGCAAGCGCGGCATCGCAGGGCGGCACCGCCGAGGCCGGGTCGCGTCGTCGATGCTGCACCATGATACCTACTTCGTGGCCGGGGCCGCGAGGAATTTGTTCACCTCCAGCCAGTGCATGAAGACCGGGAACCAGCCGTTGGCGGTGTTGCCCGGGTAGCCGAGGCCGAAGCCGTGGCCGCCGTTCTGGTAGAGGTGAAACTCGACGGGGATCTTGGCCTCGTACCAGGACTTGATCACACCGAACTCGCCGCGGAAGAGGAAGTCGTCCGAGGCGATGGCCGCGAACATCGGCGGCGCATCCTTCGGCACCTCGACCGGACCCATGCCGCCGTAGATCGGTCCGATGAAGGCGAGCTTCATCGTCTTCGAATTCAGGGTGCAGTGCATCGTCAGCCCGGCGCCGGCGGAAAAGCCGATCATGCCGATTCGCGAGGTGTCCACGCCCCATTCCTTCGAGCGCTTCACGATCAGGGCGTAGGCGGCCTCGGCGTCCGCCTGCTGGTTGGAGAGGTCCCAGCGCGGGCGCGGCGGAGCCTCACCCGGCGTCGCGGATACGGAGGCGAAGGTGCGGTTCATCGATTCCTTGAAGCCGTCGAGCGACTCCGGGGTCGGCTGTAGCCGGTATTTGAGGACAAACGCGGCGACACCGCGGTCGGCCAGGGCCTTCGCGACTTTCCAGCCCTCATTGTTCATGGAGAGCCAGCGAAACCCGCCGCCCGGTGTGACGATGACGGCGGCGCCGTTGGCCTTGGCGGGATCGGGAAGAAACGGCGTGAGGGTGGCCGTGGAGATGTTGCGCGCCATCGGCTCGCCCCATTGGCGAAACCATGTCTCGGGCGCGGGCTGGTTTTCCACGTCGCCGGTGCCGAGCGCGATGGCGCCCGGCTCATCGGGCGTCTCCAGCGGATAGATCGTGCCGTCCTGTGCGCGGACGGACGCGGCGAGAAGGAAGAGCGAGGCCAGGCAGGCGGACTTAAGCAGATCCAGGGGTGAACGATGTGTGGTCATGGGTGTGCGGAATGGGCAGGGCGCGGGGCAGGGGT
>JACSRI010000034.1 GCA_014879845.1 Opitutaceae bacterium | reverse complement strand
GGGCGATCAGGGCGGTGGCGAGGATGAGGTAATGGTGTGGTTTCATGGAAGCGGTTGCATGCACGATGGTTGCAGGCCGGATGCCTTCAAACTAATTGAACGACCGGTCCCATGGACTTTGGGGTCGGGGGCCGGGGAAATCGGGTCATCGATGCGGAATGGATCACAAGCTATGCGCAGCGAAATCGGCACTTCGGGGGTAAGTTCGCCGCATGGAACTCGCCCCCAAGTCTCATGGCCATGCCCCGCGGTCGGTGGTCGCCGGTGTCGTCGTCGGTTGGATCCTGATCGCCCTCAAGTGCACACTTCTGCCCGGCGTCTTTCAGCACTGGCAGGTCCCGGTCCACCCCGGGTGGGTGATCGTGCCGACGCTGGTGTTCGCCGGCCTCGTGACGGTGCTCATCGCGACGCACGACTGGGAGAAGGAGTGAGCGGCCGGGATCGCGGCCGATGGGCTTGCATCGGAACGCGCGGCCCGTCCGGCAAGCGTTTCCTTTAGTCGGCCTCATCGCCAGCCGATGAGGTCATTAAGAAGAAATTTATCGATCCGGCCCTGCCCGTGCGTGTTCCGCCCGGGTCCGGTTGGCGCGCTCCGATGCACATCGTCCGACATCGCCCACGCCTCGAGGTCCCCGGCCTGCCCGGGGGCGCGGATGCGTCGTGCCGTGGAGGTGCCCGATGAAGCCGTGCGTGCTCTTCGTCGATGAGGATCAGACGGCGCTGACGAGCTACGCGCGCCTGGTCCGCAACATGGTGGACGTCCGGGCGGTGACGACGGTGGCGGCGGCCGCGGCGGCGTTGCGCGAGCCGGTGCCCTTTGCGGCGATCGTGACCGAGGAACTGCTCCCCGACGGGCGCGGGCTCACCTTCCTGGCGACGGCCATGGCGGACCATCCGGAGACGATGCGCCTCGTGCTTACGAGCGTCGATGAATGCCGCCTGCCGATCGAGGCGATCAACACCGCCGGTGTCTTCCGCTTTCTCACCAAACCCTGCAAGCCCGAGGTCTTCATCCGCGCCATCGGCGATGCGCTGAGCCAGCACATGCGACTGCGGCGCGCGCGAGAGTTGCGCGAGCAGACCGGCGACGGGATCGTCGAGTTGCTCGCGGGATTTCAAACCGGCGTCGAGCCCGACCTCTCGGCGCGGGCCGTGGCGCTGCGTCAGCGGGCGCGCGAGGTGGCGCAGGCCATGAAGCTGCCCTTCACCGCGGACCTCGAGGTCGGCGCGCTGCTCATGCGGCTGGGTGTGGCGACCATCCCCAAGCACGTGCGCGACAAGCTCCATAGCGGTGAGCGTCTCGAGCCGGCGGAGGTCGACCTCGTCGAACGCATCCCCGAGGTGATCGCACACCTGCTCGAGCACAACCCGCGACTGCTCGGTGTCGTGGAAATCCTGCGACACGAGGCCAAGGTCCTCGTGCAGGACCCGGACGCCCCGCGCGCGGCCACGCGCAAGGATGTGCCGCTGGCGGCGCGCATCCTGCGCGCGCTGGCCGACATCCATATCCTCGAGGAGTTCGGACTGTCCACATCGGCGGCGCTGGTTCGCATCCGCCAGGTCGTGGGCCGCTACGACAGCGACGTGCTCAAGACGATCGAACATCTCTACGCCGACCCGAACGCCATGGCGGCTGCGCAGATGCAGGAGCTGATGGTCGTCGACCTGGTGTCGGGGATGGTGCTGGCCGTCGACGCACTCTCGCACGATGGCGTGCCGCTGGTGTCGAAGGGCACGGTGCTGTCACCGACCCACATCGAGCACCTTCGGTTGTACGCGGAGCTCGGCGAGGTGGCCGAGCCGGTCTACGTCATCCGCCGGGAAGGACAGGCTGCGCCGGAGGCGAGCCCGGCCGCGGCGGAGTCGGCGACGGGCCCGGACACTGCGGCGGGCTGACGGGTGCGCGGTATGTCGTGCGTGTCGCCGTGCCGCGGCGCGGCGCACCGCGGCTGTCCACTCAGAAGGCGACGAAGTCCGCGGCCCTCGTGATCTCGTGCCAAAGCCCGACCGACCACGGGTTGCCGTCGGTCAACTCGGCGAGCGCCTCATCGTAGTGGAACTGGTAGTTGCCGGTCATCTTGATGTCATAGCCGATGACCGAGCCGGACATCTCGCCGGAGCTTCCGCCGCCCTTCAGTTCGATGTGGGCATTGGGCGCATAGACGGCGGCCTGGAGGACGCCGTTGCCGTGGAGCTTGATCGTCTGGCCGCCGGTGGTGGCATCCGTCCCGTAGATGACCGCGTTCTTCGGCACGTTCGTCTGGTTCACGATGCCGTTGCCGCCGATATCGGCGTCGCCTTCGAGGTAGAGCGTCAGCGACGAGCCGGGCGTCACGATGATCGAGCCCTTGACCGTGATGTTGCCGGTCACGACCATGGTCACGTCGCCCGCGATGGTGAAGACGTCGCCGGAGTTGTTCGCGGTGAGATTGGCCGCGAGGATGGTCGAGGTCGCGCCGGCCGTGCCGAACGTGGTGGTGGAGTTCACGTTGCCGTAGACCGTGGTGAAGCCCGAGGTCGGTGCCGTCTCGATATCGAAGTTGGCGGAAAAGTCCTTCGTGATGCGGCTGGTGTCGATGCGCACGCCGCTGGGCGTGTCGGTGCCCTTGATCGAGCCCGTGGATCCGACATCGACGTCGGATCCGCCGGTCGCGGCGTAGCCCCAGACGTTGCCATTGCCGATCGATACACCATCGGTCGTGACCTCGACGCGGGCGCTGGCGACGGAGCCGCGGTCGCGCTTTTTCGCCGAATCGTACTGGCCGCCGGTCGAGAAGGCGGGGTCCTCGGAGTTGTAGCTGTCGACGTAGGCGTTGCCGCCGGAGAAGGTGACCACATCCTTGGCGACCAGGCCGGTGGCGAAATGCGAGCGGCGGCGCAGGCGCACTTCGATCTGCTTGCGGACCGATGAGCCGAGTTGTCCGGCCGTGCGGCCCTGCGCGACGATGCGCGGGGTCGGGGAGGAGGTGGCGCCGAACACGACCACGTCGACGTGGCCCGTGGCGCCGGCGCCGAGATCGAATGCGGGGAGCGACTTGGACTTGTTGGTCGCGTTGCCTTGGTAGGCTGTCCAGTCCGACCAGTCCGTGCGATTGATCGAGGACATGGCCGCCTCCAATCCCGCCTCCGCGAGATTGAGGGCCGCATTCATGTGGAAGGAGTTGTTCGACAGTCGCGAGGCCTGCACCGCGAGCGCGATATAGGAGCCCAGACCGATGGCGACCGCCATGGCCAGGATGACCGTGGTGATGAGGATGCCGCCCCGTTTGTTGCGCGTCTTCATGAGTGCGGGTGTTAGTTGCTGACGATCTTGTTGCGCAGGATGTAGCGGGCCGAGATGACGTTGTTCGTGGCCGTGGCGCGGGCCGCTCCGGTCCGCATGGCGCGCAGCTGAACCTGGATCTGCTTCGTTTCGAGGTTGTTGGTGGCCTCGAGCGGTTCCCCGGTGAGGGCGTTCTGCTGGATCGAATAGCGCTTGAGGATGAACACCTCGATCCCGCGCAGGAGTTCGCGTTCACCGGCCGCGCCGCGGTTGCGATAGAAGGACTTGGCCGTCGGGTCGTACGAATAGGTCACCCACTGGGCCGGCGTCGTTCCGAATGCCGGGAGGTGCAGGCGCACGCCGTTGGCGGTGAACGTGTCGACGTTGTCGGCCGAGCGCACGTCGCGCGCGAAGATCTCGAGCCCGGCCCGGGCCTCGCGGTCCATGTCGACATAGGCGGCGCCGATGAGCGAACTCCGCGCCAGCAGCAGAAACGACCCGAAGACGGACGAGGCGACCGTGGCCGCGATCGCCATCGAGATGACCAGTTCGACCAGCGACATGGCCTTGCGGGCGCGGGCCCTCACCCGGCCTCGGCTGGTCGGCCTAGAAGCGGCGGTAGAAGTAGTCATTGATGCCCTCCTTTGCGATGTAGGTGACGTAGCGGCGGCTGCGGGCCCGGCCGTCCTTGGAGACCCAGGCGGCGGTCAGCACCGCCTGCCTGATGTCGGCTTGCACCGTGTAGAGGGATCGCGTGCAGCTGAATTTCGGAAAACCGGCGAGTGACGTGTCGACTTCGATCGTGAACGGCTCGGTCGCCGGCAGGGCGTTGAGCTGGGTCCAGTTCTTCAGGCGCAGGTTTTCCATTTCGCTCTGGAGGATCTGCGAGGCGAGCGTGCTGGTACGGGCCTCCTCGAGCATGCGGAAGCCGATGGTCAACGCCGCGAGGGCGCTCATGAACACGAACAACAAGACGGTCATCGCGATCATGACCTCGGTGATCGTGAAGCCCGATGCGCAGCGGCGCGCTACTGTGGGAGTCATGCCCCCGCTTTCGGATGCAAGTCGCACCGATTCAGCGCCCTACCCTGAATTAAACGTACGACCTCAGGGCGAATGGCCCGTGAGGTCGTGTGCTGTTACTCCCCTAGGTGAGCAATCCCACCCGAGGTGAGTTAAACTCCCGCTAATTCCGGACCCGGCCGGGCGAGGCGCCCCCAGACCTACGGCGCGGCCGCCTCACGCAGCACCTTCTCCTCCTGCTCGTGCCTGAACTGCCCGGTGTAGAGCTCGTGGTAATGACCGCGGCGGCGGATGAGCTCCTCGTGTGTGCCCGCTTCTTCAATACGGCCTTTGTTGATGACGAGGATCAGGTCGGCGGAGCGGATCGTGGAGAGGCGGTGGGCGATGACGAAGCTGATGCGGCCGCGGAAGACCTCGCGCAGCGCCGCCTGGATGAGCTGCTCGGTCTCGGTGTCGATCGAGGATGTCGCCTCGTCCATGATGAAGATCTGGGGATCGGCGAGGAGCGCGCGTGCAAACGAGACGAGCTGCTTCTGCCCGGTCGAGAGGCGGTTGCCGCCCTCGCCGACGTCGGTGTCGTAGCCCTTCTCGAGCGCGGCGATGAAGGCGTGGGCGTTGACCAGTCGCGCCGCGTGCTCGACCTCGGCGTCGGTCGCGGAGAGCCGCCCGTAGCGGATGTTGTCGCGCACCGAGCCACGGAAGAGGTGTGGTTGCTGCAGGACGATGCCGAGGTTGGACTGCAGCCACGACAGGCTGCGCTCGCGGTAGTCGAGCCCGTTGATCAGGATCGAGCCGCCGGTCGGTTCGTAGAAGCGGCTTGCGAGGTTCACGATCGTCGTCTTGCCGCCGCCGCTCGGACCGACGAGCGCGACCGTCTGGCCCGCGCGCACGGTGAGGTTGAAGCCCTCGAGCACGGTCCGGCCGGTGTCGTATTTGAAGCCCACATCGCGGAACTCGATCGTGTCGATGCGGTGGTCATGCCCGTCGGGGGCGCGGTTCTGTGCTCTCGAGCTCGCGGCGGCATGGCGCGCGAGCTTCTCGCGCACGCTCGCGGAGTCCGCGATGCGCGGCTGCGTCGCGAGCAGGCCGAGCACGCGCTCGCCCGCCGCC
>JACSRI010000086.1 GCA_014879845.1 Opitutaceae bacterium | reverse complement strand
GCGTCCCCCGCCATGATCCGCCTCTTCTCCACCCCCGAAGGCGTCGTGCTCGAGCGCGACGGCCGTTTTGTGCGGCCCTCGGCCGCGTTTTCGATCGACGCCCTGTTCACCTCCGAGGCGCCGACGGCCTATGCCGCCGCCGCCTGCGACACCGGGCGCATCATCGTCGCCCGCCCGACGCTCCTGCACGCGCCGCTGCAGAGCCAGGAGGTCTGGGCGGCGGGCGTGACCTACCTGCGCAGCATGAAGGCGCGCATGGAGGAGTCGAAGGAGGCCGGCGGCGGCAGCTTCTACGACCGCGTCTACGCGGCCGACCGGCCGGAGTTGTTCTTCAAGTCCACGCCGCATCGCGTCGCCGCGACAGCCACGCCGGTACGCATTCGCCGCGACTCGACGTGGAACGTACCCGAGCCAGAGCTCACGCTCGCGATCAACAGCCGCGGCAGGATCTTCGGCTACACCGTGGGCAACGACATGAGCTCGCGCGACATCGAGGGGGAAAACCCGCTCTACCTCCCGCAGGCCAAGGTTTATGCGCGCAGCGCCGCGCTCGGCCCGTGCCTGGTCGTCGCTGATGAACTACCCGCGCCGACGACGGAGATCGCGATCGAGATCCGGCGCGCGGGCACCGGGGTGTTTTCCGGAAGGACGAACGTCGGTCAGATCAAGCGCCCGCTGCCGTCGTTGGCCGAATGGTTGTTCCGCGAGGACAGCTTCCCGCACGGCGCCTACCTCATGACCGGGACGGGCATCGTGCCGCCGGATACCTTCACCCTTGCCGTCGGGGACGAGATCCGGATCACGATCGAGCCGGTGGGCACACTGGTGAACACGGTGGAGCAGTAACCACGAATGGACACGAATGAACACGAATAGAAACATCGGCGAACGCCCGGATTCTAGTCGGGATTCGTGTCCATTCGTGTTCATTCGTGGTCAAGGAATCTGATGACTTTCCACGCACGCAACGCCGCCACGGGCGAAACACTTCCGGGTGAGTATCACGATGCTCCGATCGCTGAAATCGACCGCGTCTGTTCCGCGGCGGGCGAGGTCGCGCCGGAGTTCGCAGTGCTGGCGCCGGAGCGACGCGCGGCGCTGCTCGAGGCGATCGCCGACGGGCTGGGCGCCGCGAGCGAAAACATCCTCGCGCGCGCGCACCTCGAGACCGGCCTGCCGCTGCCGCGCCTTCAGGGTGAGTGCGGCCGCACCCAGCTCCAGCTCCGGCAGATGGCCGCGCTCGTGCGCGACGGCTCGTGGGTCGACGCGCGCATCGACACGGCGCAGCCTGACCGCAAGCCCGCGCCCCGCCCGGACCTCCGCCGGCTGCTGCGAGGCCTGGGGCCGGTCGCGGTGTTCGGCGCGAGCAACTTCCCTCTGGCGTATTCAGTCGCTGGAGGCGACACCGCCTCGGCGCTCGCGGCCGGTTGTCCCGTCGTGGTGAAGGCGCATCCGGCGCATCCGGGCACCTCCGATCTCACGGCCGAGGTGATCCACGCGGCGGTTGCGCGGTGCGGCCTGCCGGCCGGGGTCTTTGGCATGGTGCACGGCGCGGCTCCGGAGGTCTCGCTCGGCGTGGTGCGGCATCCCGCGATCGCGGCGGTGGGATTCACCGGCTCGCTGCGCGCCGGCCGCGCGCTCTTCGATGCGGCCGCGGCCCGGCCCGTGCCGATCCCCGTTTTCGCCGAGATGGGCAGCGTGAATCCGGTTTTCGTCCTGCCGGAGGCGCTGCGCGAGCGCGGCGCCGCCATCGCGGACGGGCTTGTCGCCTCGTTCACGCTCGGCATGGGGCAGTTCTGCACCAAGCCCGGGCTGGTCTTCGGACTGGCTTCGCCGGAATGGGACGCGTTCGGCGCGGCGGTCGCGGCCAAAGCGCAGGCGGTCGCGGCCGCGCCGATGCTGCACGCGGGCATCGCGGAAAATTTCGCCCGCGGCTGCCGCGAACTCGCCGGGGTCGAATGGCTCGCGACCGGCACGGCGCGCGTGGCGCGGGTCGAGGGTGCGGCCTTCCTCGCGCGGCCCGAGCTCACCCACGAGATCTTCGGCCCGTACACGCTGCTCGTCACCGTGCGTGACACCGCGCAGATGCTCACCCTTGCGGGTGCCCTGGAGGGCCAGTTGACCGCGACCATGCACGGCACCGACGTGGATTTCGCCGGGGCGGCCGCCCTGTTTGACATCCTGCCGCGCAGAGCCGGGCGCGTGATCTGCAATGGGTTCCCGACCGGCGTGGAGGTCGTCGCGGCCATGACGCATGGCGGGCCGTATCCGGCTTGCACGGACGCCCGGTTCACCGCGGTGGGCTCGGCCGGCATCCTGCGCTGGGCCCGGCCGGTCAGCTACCAGGGCTACCCGGACGCACACCTGCCGGAGGAACTCCGCGATGCGAACCCGCGCGGGTTGCTGCGGCTGATTGACGGGAAACTCACCCGGGAGCCGGTGATGTCGGCCCGATCGGTCTGATCCGACTGACCGGTCCGACCGATCGCTCCCATGCCACTCGACCTTATCCTCGAATCCGCCGACGAGGCGATCTACGCCCTGCGCACGACCGCGCCGGGGCCGGCGGGCTCGTTGCCGCTGTCGCCCGACCAGCTGCGCGCGATGCCGAGCGGCGACCTCTTTGGCTGGACGCAGAACGCCGGCATGGGCTGGACACCGACGCGTTTGCTCGGGAAGCAGTTCCTCGTTCTCTCCACTCAGGGCGGCGTGCGCGCGCCCGATGGCTCGCCGGTCGCGCTCGGCTACCACACCGGGCACTGGGAGGTGGGCCTGCTCGTCGAGGAGGCGGCGCGGACGTTTTCCGGCCTCGGTGCGATCCCCTTCGCGGCGTGTGTGAGCGACCCGTGTGACGGCCGCACCAACGGCACAGCCGGCATGCTCGACAGCCTGCCGTACCGCAACGACGCGGCCGTCGTCTTCCGCCGGCTCATCCGCTCGCTGCCGACGCGCCGCGGCGTGCTCGGCGTGGCGACCTGCGACAAGGGCCTGCCCGCCATGCTCATGGCGCTCGCCGGCACGCCCGATCTTCCGACTGTGCTCGTGCCGGGCGGCGTCACGCTGCTCGCGGAGGAGGCCGAGGACACGGCCAAGGTGCAGACCCTGGCCACGCGTTTCGCGCGCGGGGAGATCTCGCTCGAGCATGCCGCCGACATGGGCTGTCGCGCGTGCGGCTCGCCGGGCGGCGGTTGCCAGTTTCTGGGTACGGCGGCGACGAGCCAAGTCGTGGCCGAGGCGCTCGGACTCGCCCTGCCGCACGCGGCGCTCGCGCCCTCGGGTGCAGAGATCTGGCGCGACATGGCGCGGCGTTCCGCCCGCGCGCTCGTGGCGCTCGAGCAGGCGGGTGCGACGACGCGCGACATCCTCTCCGCCGACGCCCTGCACAACGCCATGGTCCTGCACGCCGCCTTCGGGGGCTCGACCAACCTCGTGCTGCACGTGCCCGCCATCGCGCACGCCGCCGGTCTGCCGCGGCCGACGGTCGAGGACTGGGCGCGGATCAACCGCGCGGTCCCGCGCCTCGTCGATGCCCTGCCGAACGGGCCGCGGCATTTCGCCACGGTGCAGGTGTTTCTCGCGGGCGGCGTACCCGAGGTGATGCTGCACCTGCGCGACCTCGGCCTGCTGCGCCTGGCCGCGCGCACGGTCAGCGGTCGCACGCTCGGCGAGAATCTCGCCTGGTGGGAATCGAGCGAGCGCCGCCAGCGCCTGCGCGAGAAACTCCGGCTGCTCGACGGCATCGATCCCGACGACGTGATCATGAGTGCGGCGAGGGCGCGTGAGCGCGGGCTCACGAGCACGGTCACGTTCCTGCGCGGCAATCTTGCGCCGGAGGGCGCGCTGGTGAAGAGCACGGCGATCGACCCGCGGCGTGTGGGCCCGGACGGCGTGTTCCTACACGAAGGCCCGGCGCGCGTCTTCTGCAGCGAGGACGCGGCGATCGCGGCGATCAAGACGGGCGCCGTGCGGCCCGGCGACATCATGGTCCTGATCGGCCTCGGTCCCGGCTGCGGCATGCCCGAGACCTACCAGATCACCTCGGCGCTCAAGCACATGCAGGGCGGCGAGCAGATCTCGCTCATCACCGACGGTCGGTTTTCCGGCGTATCCACCGGAGCCTGTGTCGGTCATGTCAGTCCTGAGGCGTGGGCCGGCGGTCCGATCGCGCACGTGCGCGATGGCGACCTCGTGCGCCTGCGGCTCGATACGCGCGCGCTCGAGGGCACGGTCGATGTCGTGTCGGTGGGGGCGGCCGAGTTCGCCGCGCGTCCGCCGCATCCGGATCTGCGGCTCGACGCGCGTGTGCCCGACGACACGCGGTTGTGGGCCGCGCTGCAGGCGGCGAGCGGCGGCAGTTGGGGTGGGTGCGTCTACGATGCCGGCCGCATCGAGGCCCTCCTGCGTCTCGGGCGGGAGGCGGAGTTGGACTCCGGGTCCCGTGCAGGCCAGTCGTGACAACCACGCGGTTTTTTGCGACGACTCCGTCATCCACCATGGCCGCTGACACCACATCGCCCGCCACGCTCATCGCCCTGCTCCATGGCCCGGACCAGCCGGGCATCGTCGCGCGGGTCGCGGGCTGGATCTTCGCCAACGGCGGCAACATCATCCACGCCGACCAGCACCGCGACGAGGGCGAGGGGATCTTTTTCCAGCGGATCGAGTGGGCGCCATCCTTTGCCAAGGCCGGGGACGACGTGCCCTCGCCCGCGCAGTTCGACGCCGAGGCCGCGGCCTTCCGCCACTTCGCGGCGAGCAACGGCATGAGCGCGCAGATCGCCGTGTCGACGCACCGGCCGCGCATCGTGGTCATGGCCTCGAAGGCGCCGCATTGTTTCCACGATCTCGTGTTGCGGTGGAAAGCGGGAGAACTGCCGGCGGACATCGTGGGTGTGATTTCCAATCACCGCGACCTCGCCGACGACAGCGCCCACTACGGCCTGCCGTTCCACCACACGCCGACCGACGGGGTGGCCAAGTCCGAGTTCGAGCGGGCCCAGCTCGCGCTCATCGCGGCGGTGAAGTCCGAGCTCGTGATCATGGCGCGCTACATGCAGGTGCTCTCGGCGGATTTCCTGAAGGGAGTCGGCTGTCCGGTCATCAACATCCACCACTCCTTCCTGCCGGCCTTCGCGGGCGGCAAGCCCTACCATCAGGCCTATGCGCGCGGCGTGAAGCTGATCGGCGCGACCGCGCATTACGCGACGGCCGTGCTCGATGACGGCCCGATCATCGCGCAGGACGTCGCCCGCGTGACGCACCGGCACGACGTGGCCGCGCTCATCCGCAAGGGCCGCGACCTCGAGAAATTCGTGCTCGCCCAGGCGGTGCGCTGGCATCTCGAGAACCGCATCCTCGTCTTCGGCAACAAGACCGTCGTCTTCGACTGAGCAGTGCGGTCCGGGCGCGCTTGAGCGCTGGACGGTCGAGGCGGTGCCGGCGGCGCGCTTCGGGATGCAGCGCGGGCGGCCGGCAAAACGGTTTAGTGGGCGGGTCGCCGGCCGATTAAGCACCTACCCCCGAGTCGCCGATGCTCCCGAGACACCTCAGCGGAGCCGAACCCCTGTCTGCGCGCCGCGCGGCCCTGGCCGCGGGACGGTGGTGGCTTTGGGCGGATTGCCAACCTCCCCAACGCAGACTCATCCGACCCACATGAAGCGGGTTCAAACCAAACTCACGACGCTCAGCATCGCTTCCCTCGTGTGCCTGCTGGGCTTTGCCGGCGTGCTGATCCGCGGCGTCCTTGTCGAGTACCGCGGTCTCGCCAACTTCCGCCAGACCACCGACGTGTCGCTGGCCGCCTACGAACTCGCACGCAACGTCACGCTCGAGCGCCAGCTCGCCTACCAGGCCTCGGCCTGGCTCGGCCAGAGCACGCCGGAGGAGCAGGTCGCGCGCTATCAGGCGAGCGTCGAGGTCACGCGCGGCTCCATGGCCCGGCTCAAGGAACTCGCCGCGCATGGGAGGGGCATCTTTTCGGAGCGCTTTCGTGTCGGACTCGACGAGGCGATCGGGTCGGAGGCGGCGATCGCCGACATCCGCGCGGAGATCGTCGATCCGAGGCGCAGCCGCGACAAGGAACTCGGCCAGGAAGTGAAGACCCGCGCCCTGAAGGCCTACGACGTGGCGCTCACCGCACAGTCCAACTTCCTGCCTGTCCTCTGCCTCGAGACGCAGGACGCCGATCTCGTGCGCTGCATCGTCACTCAGGACAATGTCGCGCGCCTGCAGAAGGATTTCTGGAAGGCCCGGGGCCTGGTCGGCACGATCCTGCGCGACAACAGGCTCGTCGAGGTCGCCGTCGGCGAGCTGAAGATGAAACTTCAGGCCGTCGACGACCACGTCGCGCGCCTGCGCCTGATCTCCGATCCCGCGATCCGCCCCGCGGTCGAGCGACTCGTCGCCGGGCCGGATTTCACCGCGATCACCACGATCGGCTGGGGAGCGCTCGACCTCGGGGCGAAAGCCACCGACTTCAGCCGTTTCGGCGACTACGCAGGTTACCAGTCGGGTCCGTTCACTCGCGTGGAGGCCGCCTTTGTCGAACTGGCCGATGCAGTCAACGAGAGCATCGTCTCCTACACGGGCGACCGCCTCGCGGCGGCCCGCACGCGCCTGATCGTGCTCAGCGCGGTCTGTGCGCTGCTCGTGCTCGGCCTGGTGGCCTACATGGTCGTGGTCGTGCGCGGCATCACGCGTCCGCTTCGCACCGTCGGCGCCGAGCTCGGCCAGACGGCCGAGCAGGGCCTCGGCTCCGCCAACGTCATCGCCGAATCCTCGCAGCACCTCAGCCAGGACGCCTGTGAGGAGGCCGCGGCGCTCGAGGAGATCACTGCCTCCGTCGAGGAGCTCTCGGGCATGACCTCGTCCAACCTCGACCAGATGCGCCGTATGGCCGAGCTGGCGGGCAAGGCGGGCGCGGCCACCGACCACGGCCAGCGCAATGTCGCCACCCTCGTCGAGGCGATGGACGGCATCCAGAAGACAAACAAGGACATCGCCGACATCCTCAAGACCATCGACGAGATCGCCTTTCAGACCAACGTCCTCGCGCTCAATGCCGCCGTCGAGGCGGCGCGCGCCGGCGAGGCCGGTGCGGGGTTTGCCGTCGTGGCGGAAGAGGTCCGCAGCCTCGCGCAGCGCAGCGCCAACGCCGCCCGCGAGACGGCCGAGAAGATCGCCACGGCCCTCAAGAGCAACACGCGGGGCGCGGAGCTGGGACGCCTCGTGGCCAAGGGTTTTGACGACATCGCGGGCGTGACCCGCGACTATTCGGCGATGGTGGCGGAGGTCGAGAGCGCCTCCCGGCAGAGCACGAGCGGCCTGGCGCAGGTGCGCGAGGCGCTGCACCGGCTCGACCAGATCACGCAGCGCACCGCGGCCGCCGCAGAGGAGAACGCCGCCGCTTCCGAGGAAATGAACGGCCAGGTGCAGAGGATCTTCGGGTATGTTCGCGTGCTCGAGGCCATGGTGGTGGACGGACGCGCGGCCGGCGGGGGCGTGGCTGCGGAGCCCGCGAAGCCGGGGCCGGCCGCGGGGAGCCAGGCCGTCGCCCCACGCGCGGGCAGCCCCCAACGCGTTCGCCGGGCTGGGCGTCATCACCACGTCGGCGCCTGAGTCGGCGCGACGCTGGCACCGGCCTTTTTCGGCTTTAATCTCCCCGGAAGCCCGCTCATCGTGCCCGTTTCCCGGTCGCAAGGCGGTGCAGCCAAGCCGCTCGACAGGGCCCCGCCATGACCGATCACGCATCATCCACTCCCCACCCGGCCAAGGGCGACGAGCGCAACGTCGTCGCGGTCGACCCCGCTGCCCCGCAGGCCACGCTCGAGGAACGCCTCGCCAAGCTCTGGGCGGAGAACCGCACCTTCATCATCGGCGGCATCGTGCTCGTGCTCGTCGCGATTATCGGCCGCTATGCGTGGGACAGCCACGTGGCGGCCCAGCAGCGCGAGATTTCCGCCGCCTTCGGTCTCGCCGAGACAGCCGAACAGAAGATCGCATTCGCGCGCGACCATGAGGGCCATCCGCTCGCCGGCGTGGCGCTCATCGGCGCAGCCGACGAGGCCTACGCGAAGGCCGACTATATCACCGCGGGCCAGCGTTACGCGCAGGCCGCGGCGGTGCTCAAGGAGCCGCTCATCCTCGCGCGTGCCCGCCTCGGCGAGGCGGTGTGTGCGTTGCAGGGTGGATCGGCCTCCAAGGGCGATGAACTCCTGCGCAAGGTTGGTGGTGATGCCACGGCGCCCGAGGCGATCCGCGCCGAGGCGTGGTACCACCTCGCCGCCCACTTGCGTGACTCGGGCGACGTCGCCGGAGCTCGCGAAGCGATCGCGAAGGTGAGCGAAGTCTCGCCGCGCGGCCTGTGGGCCATGCGGGCGGCGGGCCTCGCCGCCAAGCTGCCTGCCGACTCGGCGGTCCCGGCGCCCTGAGCGACGCCGCTGGGCGTCAGGTCACGCGCATGAACGAGGCGGCCGAACAGGCCGCCTCGTTCGTTTCTATGGTGCGGCCACCGGCGCTGCCGTTGGGTTGTGGCACCGGTCCGCGGCAGGTATGGGTGTGCCGAAGTCGCGACCGATCCTGAAGTGCCGGGCGCCGGGCCGACCGTGGCGGCGTGGACAGGCGCGCGAGGATGGTCGCCAAACAAAAGGCCCCGCTTCATGAGGAAGCGGGGCCTTTGTGTCGGACGCCCGGGTTGGCCGGGTACCGGTGGGAGGGCTTACTGCCAGCTCAGCACGAGCTGGGTGAAGTAGCTCCAGTCGTGGCTCTCGAGGTCGGGGTTCGGCGGCTCGCTGGTGTAGTCGTTGCGGATGCCGAAGCGGAGTTTCCAGAACTCGCCCGTGCCGATGGGCATCTCGACGGCGCTCTCGTGCAGGATGACGTAGTTGGAGAAATCATTGAACGAGGGCGTCATCGTGAGCGTGTTGGTCATGCGGCCCCACGAGAAGTCGTAGCGGTTGATCAGGCCCAGATCGATACCGGCGGAGTCAAAGTCCACGAGCGGCTCGGAATAATCCTCGAAGCGGTAGTTGATACCGACGCGACCCTCAAGCGACCACTTGGCGGTCTTCTTGAAGTGGTAGCCGAGACCGGCCGCCGACTGCGAGCGCAGGTCCATCTCCTTGGTGCGGTCGAAGCCGAGTTCGGTGCGGACGTACCAGGACATGCGGTCGGTGAAGAAGTTGGAGTAGTCCACGCCGCCGAGGGCCTCATCCTGCGTAGTCGAGCCCTCCTCTTCGCTGCGCGCGTAGCGGCCGTAGAAGGCGAGGCGATCGTCCGAACTCTTCAGCACGGCCATGAAATCCGTGCCGATGAACATGCGCTCGGTGTTGCCCTGCTTGCCGTTGATGTCGAGGGCCACGCGGTAGGCCCACTTGCGGCGGAGGGCGTCGAGCGCCTTGTCTGAGGGGCTCTTGTCGCCATCGCGCCAGACGGCGGTCACCGCGCTGGTCTGCGTGGAGAGCACGCCGGTGGACGTGTTGACGCGCAGCGTCGAACCCGACGTGTCGAGCGCGCCCTTGGTCGAGGTGCCGTCCTTGAGCGCGACGTTGATCGCATCGTCCGTCGTGATCGACTTCACTTGGTCCTGTTTGATCGCGACGACCCCGGCGAACTCGGTCTCCACCTTGATCGTGCCGTCATCGGAGGCGACCACCTTGCCGCGGATCGTCGAACCGTTGACCGTCTCCACCACGTCAGCCGAGGCAGGGAGCGCCCCGGCCACGAGGCCGGCAATCGCGCACACGAGGGCGGCGCGACGAGTGAGGTTTTGGGACTTCATCATGATGTGTGTAGGTTCCTTTTGCGCTGGGACCCGGGGAAGGGAGGGTCAACTCAGCCAACAGCCCTAGGGCAAGCAACCGAATTCTCGGCGGGGCAGTCGGCTTGCCTCCATCCCGTCGACGCGCTGCAGTGGGCGCATGTCTTCCCCGGCTCTCGCGTCACTCGTGGCCCGCCTGAAGCGGGCCAACACCCTGGGTTCGGTCGTGGGTCTCTTGCAGTGGGACGAGCAGGTGAATCTGCCGCCGGCCAGCAGCGACCGCCGGGCCGCGCAGCTCACGTTGCTCGCGGAGTTGCATCACCGGGCTGCGACTGATCCGGAGATCGGCACCTTGCTCGACCGACTCGAGCAAACGCCGGCGCCGGCCGGCAGCGACGAAGCAGTCATCGTGCGCCACGCGCGTCGCGACTACGACCGGCTGACGAAACTTCCGGTGGAGTTCGTTGCCGAGAAGGCCGCGCTCGACAGCGAGGCGTACCACGTCTGGACGCGGGCACGGGCCGAGTCGGATTTTGCCATGTTCGCCCCCTACCTGCAGCGCCAGCTCGACCTGGCCCGGCGCGAGGCGGCGTATCTCGGGCACGCCGACCGGCCCTACGATTATTTCCTCGATCGCTTCGATCCGGGACTGAACGAGGTGCAGGTCGAGGGGCTCTTCGCAGAACTGAGGACCGGGCTCGTGCCTTTCGTGCGCGAGATCGTGGGCTCGCCGATCAAGGCGCCGGAAGGACTGCTCACGGGATTTCCCGTCGCCGCGCAGGATGCGTTCCTGCGCGAGGTGACGGCCGCGCTGGGTTTCGACTACCAGCGAGGGCGCATCGACGTGGCAGTGCATCCGTTCTGCTCGGGCGACGCCGCGGACACGCGCATGACCACGCGCTTCAAGGAGGACCAGCCGCTCGACGCGCTCTTCAGTGCGATCCACGAAACGGGGCACGGTCTCTACGAACAGGGGCTGCCGCTCGCCTGGCTCGGCACGCCGCTGGGCGAGGCCGTGGGCATGGCCATCCATGAGTCGCAGAGCCGCCTGTGGGAAAATCAGGTCAGCCGCAGCCGCGCGTTCTGGCGGCACTTCGAGCCGCGGCTGCGCGCGGCGTTTCCCGCCCGGCTCGACGAGGTCAGTTCCGAGCGCCTCTACCTCGCGATCAACGAGGTTGGTCTCACGCCCATCCGCGTCGAGTCCGACGAGGTCACCTACAACCTGCACATCATCCTGCGCTTCGAGATCGAGCGCGGACTCTTCGCCGGGCGCATCACGGTCGGGGAGCTTCCTGCCGTCTGGCGCCGACTCTCGCAGGAACTGCTCGGCCTCGAGCCGGCGAACGACGGCCAGGGCGTGCTTCAGGACGTCCACTGGTCCGGCGGCGCGTTCGGCTATTTCCCGAGTTACTGCCTGGGCAACATGATCGCGGCCCAGCTCTGGGTGGCCGTGCGCCGGGCCATGCCTGATCTCGAGGAGGACTTCGCCCGCGGCGATTTCACGCGGTTGCTCGCGTGGTTACGGTCCAGCATCCACCAGCACGGCAAACGCTTCGACACGCGCGAACTCGTTCGCCGGGTGGCCGGCGAAGAACTCTCGCCGCGCCACCTCCTGGATTACCTCCGGGAGCGTTACGCTCCGCTTTACTTGCCGCCGAAGCGCTGAAGCGACTTGCCGCCGCCTGCGCCGACCAGCTCACCCTCGGGCTCGGCCGGGATGCGAATCCGCCGGCGCGGCGCCTCGGGGGCCTGCTTGTAGAAGAGGGCCGTGTGGCCGACCATGCCCGCCATGAACGCGCTGGTCTGGAGGGCGATGCTCTCGGCCATCTCGTCCTTCTCGTCTTTCAGCTTGAAGGAGGTGAATTTGACTTTGATCAGCTCGAGGCGGTCGAAGGAACGATGGATTTCGGCCATCACCTCCGGCGTAAGCCCCCCTTTGCCAACGATCACCGTCGGTTCGAGGGTTTTGCCAAGAGCCCGCAAGTAGGCTTTCTGGAATCCTTTCATCACGTGCAGAAGGCAGTGTGTTAGAGCGATTCCGCGAAATGCTCAAGGCTGCGGATCGGACTTTTTCACCCCAGACGCGATGTCGCGCGATGCGCAGGATCCGGCAAGGTCCGCCGAGCCACCGAACCGGTTCTGGGTTTGTTCAAGTGACTGGAAACCATGCGGATGTGCCGGGACGAGGTTCGGCCTCCCCGGCGGGATCGCCCCGTCGCGTTTTCGGCGCGACGATCCCGGCTGGTGGGTGCAGGTTGCCGCGATGAAGCAACGCACGTTCGGCAAACACGGCTTTTCTGTCTCTGAGATCGGCTTCGGCGCCTGGGCGATCGGAGGCAGCTGGGGGCCGCAGGCCGAGGACGACTCGATCGCCGCGCTCAACCGCGCCCTGGATCTCGGCGTGAACCTCATCGACACCGCCGCCGGCTACGGCAACGGCCGCAGCGAGCGCACGATCGCGCGCGTGCTGCGCGAACGCTCCGCCGGCGGTCGTGTTTTTGTGGCTACCAAGACGCCGCCCGCGCCCGGAGCGTGGCCCCCGTCGCCGTATTGCAGGGCCGACGAGCGTTACGCCGAGTCCTACCTGCGCGCCAACATCGAGGACCGGCTGCGCTGCCTCGAGTGCGACCGCATCGATCTGTTGCAGTTGCACACCTGGACGCGCGCGTGGAATCGCAACCCCACGCCCTTCGCGGCGCTGCGCAAGCTCCAGGCCGAGGGAAAGCTCCGCCTCATCGGCGTATCCACTCCTGAACACGACCAGAACAGCGTGATTGACCTCATGCGTGGCGGCTGGATCGATGCCGTGCAGGTCATCTACAACATCTTCGACCAGGAGCCGGCGGCCGAGTTGCTCGAGGTCGCGCGCGAGTGCGGCGTCGGCGTGATCGTGCGCGTGCCGTTCGACGAGGGTTCGCTCACGGGGAAATTCACCGAGGACACCACGTTTCCCGAGGGGGACTTTCGTCGCGCCTACTTCGCCGGTGATCGTGTGCCGCGCACGGTGCGGCGCGTCGAGGCCGTGCGCGATGATCTGCGCGACACCGGGCTCACGCTCGCGCAGGCCGCGCTCAAGTTCATCCTCGCGCACCCCGCGGTCTGCACGGTCATTCCCGGCATGCGCAACGCCACGCAGGCCGCGCTCAACTGCGCGGTTTCCGACCTGCCCGATCTCACGCCCACCGTGCTCGGGCGGCTGCGCCGCCACAATTGGCGGCGCGGGGTCTGGTATTCAGGAAAATGAGTCAGATGCGCGTGCGCTCGAGGCAGGGCGCGCGCTCCGGGTGCATCGCGTCGAGTGACGAGTGATCGCGGCGGGTTCTGAGAACCCGCCGTGACTCGGCGCGCTCCGGGTTTGGTCGCGCCCGGCGACGTGAATGATCGCGTCGGTCGCTGCTTGGCGCTTTCCATTCCTGCCGCGCTGCACGAGACTCCGCGCCGTGGCAGCACCGGTCTTTTCCCAACCCGGCGCCGATGTGTTCGTGCCCGACGGTTCGCCGATCGAGCAGGCGCTGGCGCGCACGACGCACCTGTGCATCGCGGCGCACGCCGACGATATCGAGTTTTTTGCCTGGCACGGCATCTCCGCGTGCTTTGGCAGCGAGGGGAAGTGGTTCACCGGCGTCGTCGTGACCGACGGTGCGGGCAGCCCGCGCACCGGACGTTATGCCGACTATACCGAGCCGCAGATGATCGAGGCGCGGCGCGCCGAGCAGCGCGCCGCGGCTGTGATCGGCGAATACTCCGCCGTCGTGCAGCTCGCGCACCCGAGCGCGGCCGTGAAGGACGCGGCCAACGCCACGCCCGTGCAGGAACTTGCGCTGCTCCTCGAGTGCATGCGCCCCGAGGTCGTCTACCTGCACAATCCCGCCGACAAGCACGACACGCACATCGCGTGTTTCCTGCGTGCACTCGCCGCGCTGCGCGCGCAGCCGAAGGAGCGCCGGCCCGCGAAGGTCTACGGCTGCGAGGTCTGGCGCGACCTCGACTGGCTCGTCGGCGACAGCAAGGTCGCGCTGCCCGCGGGCGATCGACCGCACCTGCAGGCCGCGCTCGCCGGCGTGTTCGACACGCAGATCAGCGGCGGCAAACGTTATGACCTCGCCGTGGCCGGGCGACGCCTCGCCAACGCGACTTTTCACGACTCGCACACCGTCGACGGCGAGAGCGGCCTGACCTTCGCGATGGATCTCACGCCGCTCGTGCAGGACGACGCGCTCGATCCCGTCGCCTTCACCATCGCGCACGTCAAGCGCCTCGCCGACGACATCTGGTCGCGCTTCACGCGCGTGGGCTGAGGGAGGCAGCGGGCGGCGTAGCGCAGGCTTCCAGCCTGCGAGGCTTCGAAAGTGCCAGAAGGCAGGCAGGAAGCCGGCACTACTTCTGACTTCCGACTCCGAACCTCCGGCCTCTGACTGCTGTTTCCGATGAAACCCACGCTTCTCGTCATGGCCGCCGGCATGGGCAGCCGCTTTGGCGGCGCCAAACAGATCGAACCGGTCGGCCCGAACGGCGAGACCCTGCTCGACTACTCCGTCTTCGACGCGATCCGCGCCGGCTTCGACCGCGTGGTCTTCATCATCCGCAAGGATTTCGAGGCGGTGTTTCGCGAGCGCGTGGGCGCGCGCTTCGAGAAGCGCGTCGCCGTCGACTACGTCTTCCAGGAGATCGACCGCCTGCCCGACCCGCTCTTCGTTCCTCCCGCCGGCCGCACCAAGCCCTGGGGCACCGGCCACGCCGTCTGGTGCGCGGCGGCGGCCGTGCGACGCCCGTTCGTCGTGATCAATGCCGACGATTTCTACGGCCGCGACGCCTTCGCGAGCCTGGCGAAGTTCTTCGCCGCGTCGGGCCGACCCGCGGCTGGCGAGCCCGCGCGCTTTGCCATGGCCGGCTACCGCATCGCCGACACGCTCTCCGAGCACGGCACGGTCTCGCGCGGCGTCTGCCGTGTCGACGCGCAGATGCGCCTGCGCGGCATCGAGGAACTCACCGCCATCGAGGCCGCGGGCGACGGCTCGGGCCGGGCTAAACTGCCGGACGGCTCCGTGCGTGCCCTGTCGGCGGATACACTTGTCTCGATGAACTGCTGGGGCTTCACGCCGGCATTCTTCCCGATGCTGGAGGAGGGCCTGCTCCAGTTCCTCGCCACGCGCGGCGACGACGCAAAATCGGAATACTACCTGCCCTCAGCCGTGGCCGAGGCGATCCACGCCGGCCGGGCCGAGGCGCACGTCGTGCCGGTGCGCGCCTCCTGGTTCGGCGTGACCTACCGCGAGGACAAGCCCCGCGTCGTCGCCGCCATCGCGAAGCTGATCACGAGCGGCGAGTATCCGGCGGCGCTGTGGTTGTAGGAGCCTGTTTGCTGGCGATGCCTCGATCGGTTCGCGAGCAAGCTCGCTCCTACACCCGGCTCGCCGTCCGCGGCCGGTGTATCCACAGCAGCATGAGCGCGATCACGCACAACACGGCGCCGACCTCGAAGACCGTGCGGTGCCCGGTCGCCGTCACCAGCACGCCGAAGCCCAGGTAGCCCGCCATCGAGCCGAGGCGTTGTGCGGTCGAGTAGAGGTTGGTCGCCGTGCCCATCTGCCCGGGCAGGAAGTTCTGGAAGAACGTGATCGCCACCCCCTGCGTCACCGCGGTGATCGCGGCCGCGAGGATCTGCAGCGGGTAGATGTGCCACGGCGCCTGAACCACGCCGAGCAGGCCGTAGTAGACCACCGCCAACGCGACGCTGATCCGGATGAGCCGCGCCTGGTCCCCGCGCGTCGCCAGCAGGCCGAGCCAGAACATGAGCGGCAGTTCGAAGACCGGGGCGATGCAGTAGATGATTCCGACGTGCCGCACCGTGCCGCCGAGCACCGCGGTGACAATGAGCGGCACGTTGATCATGCACATCGTGCCCGCCGTGAAGATCAGCGCGAACGCGACGAAGTGGGCGAGGACATCCGCCCGCGCGAGCGACGCGCGCAGCGACGTCTGAGCGACATTGGCCGCGCCCGGCACCGGCACGGCGGGGATGTAGAGAAACACCGCGAGCGCGAGCAGCACGAAGCACGTCGCGGCGCCGAGGAACGTGCCGACGAACCCGAAGTGGATCATCACCTGCGAGGCCACGGCCGGGCCGACCGTCCAGGCCAGCGCCATGAAGAGCCGGAATACGTTCATGTAGAGCGGCGTATCCGTCGAGGGAATGCCGCTCGTCATCAGCACCTCGCGGGCGTGGGCGAACAGCTGCGAGAACGTGATCGAGGCCGTGCCGAGCAGGAGCGAGCCGAGGATGGTCAACCAGAGCGGATCGCGCACGAACGCAAAGCTCGCGTAACCGAGGATGCCGGCGCTGCTCCCGAGCAGGAGCATGGAACGGCGCGTCGTGCGGGTGTCGGAGATGCGCGCGAGGAACGTGCTGATGCCGATGCCGCTCAACGTGGTCGCCGTCATGAACAGCCCGAACACCATTGGGCTCATCGCCGCCTCCTGCGTGCCGAACATCGAGAAGAACGGGCCGACGAACGAGTACCCGAGCCCGAGCAGCAGGCAGCACCCGAGCAGCACCACGAGGCCGCGGTGGCGCAGGAGTGTCTGGGCGGGCGCGAGGATGCGTTTCATGAGGAGAAGCGAACGGCTCTTTTCCACCGCCGCAGGGCCGATCGCGATGGAATTGCGGCCCTGCCCTCGCAGGCGGGCGCGGCACAACAGGTTGCGCCAAGAAAAAAACCGGCGAGACGTTTGCGCGTCTCGCCGGCACAGTTTCGGCACCCGCCTGCAGCGACGGATGTCGGGGTTTTGCGGACTCAGATTCTCAGAACAGCGTCACGGCGATGTTCACGCCGGCGGTGACGATCGAGACCATGCTCATCAGCTTGATCAGGATGTTCAGGCTCGGGCCCGAGGTGTCCTTGAACGGATCGCCCACGGTGTCGCCGATGACGGTGGCCTTGTGGGCGTCGGAGCCCTTGCCGCCGTGGTGGCCTTCCTCGATGTATTTCTTGGCGTTGTCCCACGCGCCGCCGGAGTTGGCCATGAAGACCGCGAGCACGAAGCCCGCGGACAGGCCGCCGGCGAGCAGGCCGAACACGCCCGGCACGCCGAAGACCAGTCCGGTGGCGATCGGCACGAGCACGGCGATGGCGGACGGCAGGATCATCTCCCGCTGGGCGCCGGCCGTGGAGATGGCCACGCAGCGCGCGTAGTCGGGCTCGGCCTTGCCCTCCATGATGCCGGTGATCTCCTTGAACTGCCGGCGGACCTCCTCGACCATCTTCTGCGCGGCGCGACCGACGGCGTTCATCGTCAGGCCACAGAAGACGAAGGCCATCATCGAGCCGATGAACAGGCCGACGAGCACCTTCGGGTTCATGAGGTTGACGTAGAAATACTCCATGAACTGCACCATCGTGATGCCGTGCACCTGCTCCGCCGTGGTGACGGTGAGGCCGTTGGGGAAGAGGAAGGGCGTGCCCTTCTCGATCTGGTGGATGATGCCGATCTTCAGCTCCTCGATGTAGGAGGCGAGCAGCGCGAGGGCCGTGAGCGCGGCCGAGCCGATGGCGAAACCCTTGCCGGTCGCGGCCGTGGTGTTGCCGAGCGCATCGAGCGCGTCCGTGCGCTTGCGCACCTCGGGCCCGAGGTGGCTCATCTCGGCGTTGCCGCCGGCGTTGTCCGCGATGGGGCCGTAGGCGTCGGTCGCGAGCGTGAGACCGAGCGTCGAGAGCATGCCGACCGCGGCGATGCCGATGCCGTAGAGGCCCATGTTGAGCGAGGCGGCGTCGAAGGAAAACCCGCCGGCCGCGCTGGCGTAGGCGAGTATCGTGCCGATGGAGACGGAGATCACGGGCACCACCGTCGAGTTGAAGCCCACGCC
The DNA here is from genome assembly GCA_014879845.1 of Opitutaceae bacterium. Lineage (GTDB taxonomy): Bacteria > Verrucomicrobiota > Verrucomicrobiia > Opitutales > Opitutaceae > JAEWQP01. The sequence continues at coordinate 6,624 of JACSRI010000086.1, read as the reverse complement.
CATGCCGGCGATGATCACCGTGGCCGGGCCGGTTTTCGCCGACTGCGAGATGTGGCGGGTCGGGCTGAACTCGTGCGAGGTGAAGTACTCCGTCGCCTTGCCGATGACGATGCCGGTGACCAGGCCGATCACGATCGAGCCCCAGACGCCGATGTAGTTGGGCATCTCGAGCGCGCGCAGCGCGAAAAACGAGGCGATGACGATGAGGATCGAGCTGAAGTTGATCGCGCGGTTGAGCGAGGCCATGAGCTCGCCCTGATTGGCGCCGGGCTTGGTGCGCACCACATACACGCCGAGGATCGAGAGGATCGTGCCGAGGCCGGCGACGATCATCGGGGCGAGCACGGCCTTGAGCTGCGTCGCCTCCTGGCCGCCGAACGCGAAGGCCGCGGCGCCGAGCGCGGCGGTGGCGAGGATCGAGCCGCAGTAGGACTCGTAGAGGTCGGCGCCCATGCCGGCGACGTCGCCGACGTTGTCACCGACGTTGTCCGCGATCGTGGCGGGGTTGCGCGGGTCGTCCTCGGGGATGCCGGCCTCGACCTTGCCCACGAGGTCGGCGCCGACGTCGGCCGCCTTGGTGAAGATACCGCCGCCGACGCGGGCGAAGAGCGCCTGCAGCGACGCACCCATGCCGAAGGTCAGCATCGTCGTCGTGATGATCGTGAGCTGGCTGCCGCCCGCGGGGATGAACTTCCGCAGCACGAGGAACCAGACCGAGATGTCGAGCAGCGCCAGGCCGACCACGACCAGGCCCATGACTGCGCCGGAGCGGAAGGCGAGTTTGAGGCCGGCGTCTAGCGACTGGCTGGCCGCCTGCGCCACGCGCGAGGAGGCCTGCGTCGCGGTCTTCATGCCGAAGAAGCCCGCGAGTCCGGAGAAGAAGCCGCCCGTGATGAAGGCGAACGGCACCCACGGGTTCTGCAGGTTGAAGCCGTAGGCCAGCACGGCGAAGAGCAGGAAGATCGCGACAAAGAACATGCCGACGACCTTGTACTGTTGTTTCAGATACGCCATCGCGCCCTTGCGGACGTGCTCGGCGATGCGCTGCATCAGTTCCGTGCCGGCAGGCTGGGCGACCATCTGCCGGAAGAACATGTAGGCGAAGAGGAGGGCGGCGACCGACCCGGCGGGCACCAGCCAGAAGATGTTTGGCAAATTCATCGGAGGAGAGGAGTCGAAGGTGGGTGGTGTCGGGTGGGATCAGCCTCCAAAGGTGGTCTGGGCGCTGCGCCACCACACGTAGTGGGTCGACTCGAGCTGCTCGCGCGTGGGCATCGGGTAGTAGGCGAAGTCCTTCTGGTCGCCCACGTAGAAGCCCTTGCGGATGGTGCGGAAGAGCACGTCGCCGGCGAAATGTCGGATGACCGTCTTCGTGGGCTTGGCCGCGGCCCGCGAGATCTCGCGCAGGCAGTCGCGCAGGTGCTCGAGGTTGTAGTACGGGAGGTTGTCGACGTCCTGCGCGTTGGGGTCGGTCGCGAGCTTTTCGAGCTTGAGGTCGGCGAAGACGATGCGGTCGACCGAGACGGGCTCCTTGCGATCGGTAATGCGGTGCGCGAACTCGCGCGGGCTGAACTTCGAGACGACGCGCGGCGTGAACGGGCAGAACTCCTGGTAGAGATTGTAGGTGCGGCCGGCTTCGGCGACGTACTCGCCGCGATCGAGGCCGAGGACTTTGCCGTCGTCGGTCACCAGGTACAGGCGGCCGAGCTGCGCGACCGGCACGTGCTCGAGCACCCGGTAGATGCTCAGGTAGGTGGAGCGCTTCGGGGTGCCGTCCTCATGGGGTCGGCAGCGCGCCTCGATGTCCGCCAGCGGGAGGTAGTCGCTGGCGAAGTCCGGGCGGACCTCGAAGAACGCGGCCTGACCGCGAGAGCGCTTCTTGGAGCCGGTGGCGTAATACGCGCCAAACTCCTCGGGCGGCAGATGCGAGGCTACCAGAGCCTCGGGGATCAAGGACAGATACAGGTAGGTCTTCATACGGGGCGAACCAGGCAGAGAGTTTGCGCCGAATAAGGGCCACTTAATCGGCGTCTCCCATAATAAAGACTTCCTGTCTACCCGCTGCGCATTTCCTGCGGCGTTGCCGGCACGCGTTGGCCTGCGCGTGCGCGACGGCGGCCAGACGGCCGCGGCGGTCGCCTGAGACTTGGCGTTGATGGACGCGTCGGCGACGCGACGGGTCAGCTGCGGTCGGGTGCCGCGGAGTCGCCGAGTCGGTCGACCAGGCGGGTCGCCACCTGCACGGTCGCGATCATCTGATCGCCCAAGCGATTGCGCAGGATGAAGTAAGCGAGCATCGCGGGGATGCCGATGATCAGCCCGGCTGCGGTCGTGATGAGGGCCTCTCCGATATCCCCGGCCAGCAGTTCGGGCCGGCCCATGCCGCCCGACGAGATCGTCTGGAACGCGCCGATCATACCGCTGACCGTGCCGAGCAGACCGATCATCGGTGCGATCGTGGCGACGACGTTGAGATAGTTCACCCACTGGCCGATGGCGTTCTCCTCGTGCTCGAGACCTTCGGCGATTGCTTCTTCGATACGGGGCTTGTTCGCGTCCGGCCGATCGGTGCGCACCCGGTCCAGTCCGACGTCGAGCACGCGTGCCAGCACGGTCCGATCGGTCCGCACGAGTGCGCGGGCCTGGTCGAGGCAGCGCGTGCCGAGGTGTTTCTCCAGATCCGCGAGGAGGTGGTGGGGAATGAAGCGCGCCCGGCGGGTCTCGCGCACGGCGTGGATGATCAGGGCGAAGACGGCGAGCGAGCAGAGGCCGAGCGGCCACATGGCCCAGCCGCCGAGGACGATCAAACCCCAAAGCGTGATGCCGCCGGGTTCGGCGGCGACGACGGGCGTGGTGAGGAGCGCGAGCATGGTGAGGAGGGCGGCTGGAGTGCGCATGGTGGAATGAGCGGGCGTCATCGAGTTTCGGATACCGACGTGGTCTTGCGGATGTGGTCGAGGTCCACGGCGGCGGGCAGATCGGAGGATGGGGCGTGGGCGGAGGTGCGGCCGGGGTCTGGTTCGGCGGTGGCTGAATCGGGCCACGCGAGCCCGCGATCCAGCATCTCCCGGCGAAGCGTCGCCGCGTGGTTGCGATCCCCGGTTCGCTCGGCCGCGCGAATGGCGACCGCATAGCAGCGGTCGAGATCACGCATGCCGAGGCGCCCGGCAAAGGTCGTCGGCTGCAGGGCCAGCCACCGGGCACGGTCGTTGTCGCCGGAGGCGTACGCCTGCTCGGCGAGCACGCGCCATCCGAGGGCTGACGCTCCACAGGGATCGGCCAGCGCGCACCAGCGTTCGGCTGCCGTCCGCACTTCGTCGGAGGTGCTGGTGCGCAGGGCGAGTTCGAGCTCCGCGCCGGCGAGTGCGAGTTTCCTTTCCGGCGTGTCGGCCAGTGGGGCCAACGCGCGAACGACCGCGCGCACGGTGTGGGGATCGACGGTCGCGTCGGCGTGCTCGGCCAGGATCCAGAGCGCGTGCCGGCGCGACGCATCAAGCACGGGAAGGTAACGGATGCGGTGGCGCGCGAGGGCTTCGAGCATCGGCATGGCTGCCGCGATATTGCCGTGTTCGATGTGTTCGAGGATCTCCGCCTCGAGTGCGACGCCGGGGAACTCGAGACTGGCGATCTCGCCTGGTGCAAACGAGTAGCCAACCTCGCCGCCGTCGGTCGCCAGGCGCAGGTGGAGGCGTCCATCGCGAAAACCATCGAGCAGCCCGCGCACGTTGCGTCCCGCGTGGCTCACCACGACGGCCGGCTCGCGCGCGAGGTCGCGGTCGAGATCGCCCGTGGTCGCGGCCGGGGCTGCGGGCAGGCACCCGGCGAGAATCGCCAGCCCGAGCGCGACGATGAATCCTGGGAATCGGATGCTCATGATGCGTCGGGGGTGGATGTGGTGGACAGGCGTTGTTCGAGCGTAGCGAGGGCGCGGCGCGCATGCGCGCGCTGGACTTCGTCGCCCACGCCGGCGAGCCCGAGCATCTCGCGGTAGGTCGCCGCCGCGGCGGCCGCGTCGCCGAGCGCCTCGAAAAGCGGTGCACTTTCGAGATAGGCGATGGCCGCGAGGTCGCCTTGGGCGCGGTGGAGCGTGTAGACACGCTGGAAATACGCGATCGCGCGGGAAGGATCACCCCCGGCTCGAGCACACCGGGCCAGTCCGGTCAGGGCCTGCGCGTGCGCTCGTCCCCGGGCCGCTTTGAGTCGAAGGACGGAATCGTAGCGCTTCGCTGCTTCATCGTGCCTGCCCGTCTGCTCAAGCACTTCGCCGGCGAGCAGACCGGCCTGGGGGGCCAGCGGATGACCCGGGGTCTCGCGATCGAAGCGTGCGATCCAGGCGAGGGCGTCGGCCGGTCGCCGCCCTCGGGCGCTGGAGGTGGCCAACCCGACGTACGCCACGGCTCGCTCAGGGCAGCGCGGGTAGGCTGCGAGCAGGCGGTGGAAATACGCCTCGGCCTCCTCGGAGCCGATTGACTGCAGTGTCATGCCCACCCGGGCGAGGCCGGCGGCGTCGAGGGCCTCGAGCGGGGCGGAGCCGACAAGTTCGAGCAGGAGGACCTCGGCCTGGGTGGGTTCCCTGCGCGAGAGATGGACGTCGGCGAGCGCGAGGGTCAGGCGGGCGTGCCAGGTCGCGCGTGCGGCGGCACGGGCGCGCTCGCGCTCCTCGTGCAGCCAGCCGGCGAAGTCGCCTCCGACGAGGCGGTGCATCGCGGGGTCGATCGCGGCATCAGTCGTCTCGGTGCGTTGGAGACGGCGCGACAGCCGCTGCAACGCGTTGAGCGTCGTGCCGACCTCGGCGGCCGCCGGGTCGTCGCCGAAACGCGCGAGCGCCTCGGCGTAAACCGGCAGCGCCGCCGCGGCGTGCCCGCGCTGCTCCTCGGCCCAGCCCAGGTGGTAGAGCGCCTCGCTCACGCGCGGGAGGGGTGAGGACCCGGCGCGCCGGACGTAGGAGGAGAAGTGCTCGGCCATGTCCGCGTAGCGGGCCTGTGCGCGGAGAATCTTTCCGATCTGGAAGGCGGCGTAGACGAAGCTGTCGGTCGCCTCCACCGGCACCTCCGCGAAGTGCCGGCGGGCCTCCGCCAGATCCCCGCTGCCCATAAGGATGTCGCCGAGCAACACCAGCGCCTCCGGATGGCGCGCGTGCATCCGGTAGGTGGACACAAATCCCGACATGGCCTCGCGGGCGCGAACGAAGTCCCGCATGGCGTAGAGCGTGGCGCCACGACGGTAGAGGATCTCCGGGAGTTGCGGGTCGCGCGGGTGCGCGGCCACCAGGGCGTCGAACGCGGCGAGTGCCTGCTCGAACTCGCGCGCAAAATGGTGGGTCAGCCCGATCCACAGGCCGGCTTGCGCGGCGAGAGGCCCGCTCGGTTCCGCGGCGACGCATCCGGCGAAGTCGTCGCGCGCCGCAGGGTAGTCCTCACGCATGGTGCGCACCCACCCGCGCGTGAAGCGGGCCCGCACCGCCGTCGAGCTGTCCGGAAAGCGCGTGACGATGTCGCCGAGCACGGCTTCCGCGGAGGTGAAGTCCTGCCGCTCCAGGTGCGCGCGGGCGATCAGGTGAAACGCCTCCGCCGCGAGCGTCGACTCCGGGAAGCGCTCCACGTAGTCCCGCGCGATGACCAGGGCATCGTCCCATCGAGCGAGTTCGGCTGCCGCCAGAATCCACCGGTAGTGCCCGTCGCGGCGCACCTCCTCGGTCGCTTCCGACGTGGTCGCCACGGTTTCGAAGCACAGCCACGCCTCGCGCCCCCGCCCAGCCAAGAGCATCGCCTGGCCTTGGCGAAGGCGCAGCGGCCAAGAGTAGTCCTCGGCAGCCTCGAGTGTCGCGAGTTGCGCCCGCACGCGGTCGAGGCGGGCGCGGTAGTAGTCGGTCCAGAACAGACCCGACCCGATCGCGGCGGGCGCGCGCTCGGCGATCAGGCGTTCGAAGTCGCCCAGGCGTTCCCGTTGGGCGGCGACGAGCTGGCGTTTGGGCGGGACGAGCCGGTAGGCGCGAACGGCGTCATCGGCGCGGCCCGCGGCGAGCATCCGATCGCCGGTTTCCAGGGCGGCGAAGGCCAGGACGCCGATCTCGGGCATGGTCGCGACGTTCCACGGGGCGCCGAGCAGCAGGTCCGCAGCGAGGGCATCGCGCCCGAGCTCCACGGCCCATTCACAGGCGCGCAGGCGGGCTTGGGTGCGAAACGACTCGGCCACGCCCGGGTCGTCGGCCATGGCCGTGAGCAGGGACAGTGCTTCGTCCGGCCGCGCGTCGGCGAACAGGATCTCCGCCCTCCGCAGTCGGGCGAGCGTGGCCTGGGCCGTGCCGGGATGTTCGGTCTCAAACGTCTCGAAGTGCCCGAGTGCGTCCGTCCAACGGCCGGCCTGTTCACACGCCAGGGCCAGGGCGAAGCGGGCAAAGCCCCGTTGTCCGGCGTCTCCGGGATACTGCTCGAGAAAGGCGGCGAGGTCATCGGCGGCGGCATCCGCGCGTCCGGCCCGCAGGGACGCGAAGCCGCGCAGTGGAAGCAGTCGGCGGGGCAGGGCTCCCGAGCGCCAGTCCGGCTCGCCACCGAAGTCGGCTTCCACGCGACCAAAGGCCTCGGCCGCCTGCGGGAAGTCGCCCGCGGCAAACGCCTGTGCCCC
>JACSRI010000143.1 GCA_014879845.1 Opitutaceae bacterium | reverse complement strand
GGGCTGCTGGTCCTGCCGGCCATCACCCTGGGCATGCTCGTCGGGATCGGACTGGTCCGCGCCGTGGGGACGAAGCGCCCGCAAGATCTGGCGGTGGCGTGGGTTATCCATGGTGGGCGGGGCGTTGGGTGGGCGTTGGGGAGGGCGCGCCGGCCGAGCCGGCACGCGTGCGTTGCTGCAGGATGCTGCGGAGCTGGTCCTTGCCGCGGGAGATGCGCGACATGACCGTGCCGATCGGGATGTCGAGCGCGCGGGCGATGTCCTTGTAGGAAAGTTCCTCGAGATAGAACAGCGCCAGCGGCGCGCGAAACACCTCGTCGACGCCGGCGAGCGCCCGCAGCGCGGCCTCGCCGTCGAGGCCGGAGAGGAGGCCCGGATCGGCGTCGACCGGCTCGGCCTCAAGGGTGGGCGGTTCGACGGCGTTCATCCGCCGGGTGTGCCGGTGGAGTTTGAGAAACTCGCGGTAGAGCGTGGTGAAGAGCCAGGACTTGGCCTTGGCCGCGTCGCGCAGATTCGAGCCGCTCCGGGCCCAGATCAGAAACGTCTGCTGCACGAGATCGCATGCGTCGGTGCGATTCCCCGCCAAACTGTAGCCGAAGCGGTAGAGAGTCTCGTAATAGCGCTCGACGAGGAGCTGGAATTCGGGCGGCACCATGGCTTTCCGACGATCGGAGCAGCGAGCGGGGCGGCTATTCCCGGAAACTTCGGCGCTCGGGGGGGGCCTACACGATGAGCATGGCGTCGCCGTAGCTCAGGAAACGATACCGCTCCGCCACCGCCGTGGCGTAGATCTCGCGCAGCCAGGCCACACCCTCGGTCGATCCGGGCGTGAGAAAGGCCGAGACGAGGCAGAGCAGGGTGGAGCGCGGCAGGTGGAAGTTTGTGATGAGCGCGTCGACGACGCGAAAATCCGCCGGCGGATAGAGAAACAGGTCGGCCTCCGCCGTGAAGGCGTGCCCGGTCGCCAGTCCGCGCTCGGGATGGCGCGCATAGAACTCCGTCGTGCGCACCGAGGTGGTCCCCACCGCGATGCGCCGGCCGGCGCATGGTCCGTCGATGGCTGCGCGCGCGGCCGACGGGATCTCGATCATCTCCCGATGTATCGGATGATCGGCGACGAACTCGGTCTCGATCGGCCGGAAGGTGCCGAGGCCGACGTGCAGCACCACATCGGCGAAGCGCGCGCCACGCGCCTCCACGGCATTGAGCAGCTCGGGCGTGAAATGCAGCCCGGCCGTCGGCGCCGCCACCGCGACGGTGCGCTCAGGCCGCGCGAACACGGTCTGGTAGCGTTCGCGATCGTTCGCGGCCGTTCCCGCCGCCGGCGTGTCGGCCGTCGCCGCGGCCAGGGCCGCGGCGTCGCGCGTGATGTAGGGCGGCAACGGGATCGAACCCAGGCGCTCGGCCAGCTCGGTGACGGTCTCGCCCGCACGCGCTGGCGAGAACCGCACGAGAAACTCGGCCGACGGCGACTTCTCCAGCACCTCGGCGCTGAACTCCCCGTCGCGGCCGAACGTCGCCCCGCACGGCAGTTTTCGCCCGGGCCGCAGCAGGCACCACCACGCGTCGCTCGCCGCACCGGACGGCCGGAGCAGCAGGCACTCGACCTGCCCACCGGTCGGCCGCCGCGCGAAAAGCCGCGCCGGCAGGACGCGCGCGGTGTTGCGGATGAGCAGGTCGCCCGTGTCGATGTACTGCGGCAGGTCGCGAAAGTGCCGGTGCTGCAGCGTGCGCGTGTTGCGGTCGACCACCAGTAGCCGCGATTCGTCGCGGCGCGCGGCCGGCGCCTGGGCGATCAGTTCGGACGGCAGGTGGTAGTCGAACTCGGCGGAACGCATGGGAGAAGGCGAGGGCCCGAGGGAAGTCGAGTTTGCGCACGAAGACAATCGCGAGTGTGGGGCGTCTCTCCCGTGCGTCGGCCCCGGGGCGATGGTGACGAACCTGTGCCGACTGTGTCGGATGCGTGTCGGCCACGTGACATGTTCGCGACGACGATGATGGGGATTGTCGGCGGGTGTGCGCTGCTGATTGCAGAACCGCATGCCAAACCCGACCGACCGTCCCTCACGACGAGCGTGGCGCTCGTTGATTTCCGCATTCCTGGCTGTATCCATGTTTCCGTGGCACGCCCTGGCCTCGGGCCAAGGGACCATCCGCGGCACGATCGTGTCCGCCGACACCGGCGCTCCCGTGGCCGGTGCGGCGGTCGAGCTCGATGGTGTCCCGACGAGCGTGGCCACCGACCTCAACGGCGAGTTCACGCTCACCGGGGTCGACCTCGGCGGCCACACCGTGACCGTGCGCCGCGACGGCTATCGCACCGGTGTGATCGAGGGCCTGGAAGTCGGATCCGACATGCCCGCTCGAGTCGAGGCTGCCCTCGAGACGGTGCCCGACGATGCCTTCGTTGAGTTGGGAGAACTCGTCATCGCCGCCACCGTGGCCGAGGGCTCGACGGCGGGTCTGCTCAGCGTGCGGCAGAAGGCGCCGACGGTGAGCGACGCGATCAGTGCGGATGATCTCACCCGCCTCGCGGTGGGCGATGCCGCCGAGGCCATGTCGAAGATTACCGGCGCCTCGGTGCTGGACGGCCGTTATGTGCTCATCCGCGGCCTGGGTGATCGCTACGCAAATACGCTGCTCAACAACATGAGCGTCCCGAGCGCCGACCCGGACAAGCGCGCGGTCCAGATGGACCAGTTCCCGGCGAGCGTTCTCGACAGCATCGTCACGAGCAAGTCGTTCACCCCGGACCAGTCCGGCGCCTTCACCGGGGGCAGCGTGAACATGCGCACCAAGAGTTTCCCGGAGCGGTTCTTCGCGAGCGCCTCGATGTCCGTGACTTTCGACGACGGCGTCGCGGGCGAGTCGGTCCTCTCGGTCCCGGGCGGCGGCAGCGACTGGCTGGCCCGCGACGACGGCACGCGCGCGCTGCCCAAGGGGATCCCGGCCGCGATCCCCGGCCGCACCGAGGCGAGCAACGCCGCGCGCTTCCAGGGCGACTTCACCAAGGCCGAGGAACTCGACCGCGTCTCGCGCCTCTTTCACAACGACACCTACTTCCCGGGGACGAAGGACGGTGGGATGAACCTCGGCTTCAGCCTCGCCACGGGCGACCGGCTCGATCTCGGGCAGGACCGGCTCCTGGGCTATGTGGTCAGCCTCAGCTACGACAACGCCACCTCGCACTACACCGACGGCATCCAGGGCAAGTACGCGCAGGGCGGCACCGATCCGGAAGCCGCCTCGTTCGTGAACACGAACCTGCTCTACACGCCGCAGATTGAGGACCTGAGCTTTGCGCCCGACTACGCGGCGTATCCGGATGTCCCGGGCGGCGAACCCGCGTTTGGTGTCACCCAGACTTCTGACGACGTGATGTGGAACCTGTATGGGCAGATCGCGTACAAGCCGTCGCTCAATCACGAGGTTGCCCTCCGCTACATGCAGAGCCAGTCGGCCACCGACACGGTCCGGCGCGGCGTGGGTGAGTCGGCGCGAAGCGAGGCCGGCCGCCTCTTCCAAGTCTACGACATGCTCTACACGGAGCGGGGGCTGCAGTCCTATCAGCTGTCCGGCAAGAGCCTCCTCCCGGATCTCGGCGAGGTCCGCGTCGAGTGGCGCGCGGCCACCTCGACCAGCACGCAGGAGCAGCCGGACTACCGTTCTCTGTCCTATTTCTGGGATTTCAACGCCCAGCAGTACGCCGCCGCCTCCGGCGTGGGCAACGACCGCTACTTCCGTGATCTCGACGAGGGTTCGCGCGAGGCCGGGGTCGACGTCTATGTGCCGGTTTATGTCCGCGGCTACCCGGGTACGCTGAAGTTCGGCGGGACCGTGCAGAGCGGAGAACGCGAGTACCGCGAGCGCGGTTTCCGCTGGGATCCTCCACCCAATACGATCGAGCGGATCGAGTCGTTCCCGAATCCCGTCGGCATCGTCGATCGCACGGCCAACTCCGTGACCTTCGGCAACACGATCTCCGAGTTGCCGAACACGCTGCTCAACTACGATGGCGAGCAGGAGCTGTGGGGCGCCTATGGCATGGCCGACCTGATCGTGGCCGAGAAATGGCGCGTGATCGGCGGCGCGCGCATCGAGGGCACGCGCATCGACGTGGGGCCGATGAGCGGTTCGAGCGCCTTCGCCGCCGCCGCTATCGACCAGTCCGACGTCCTGCCTGCGGCCAGCATTGTCTACACGCTGCAGAAGGACATGAACCTGCGCGTCGCCTTTGGCCGGACGCTGGCGCGGCCGCTCTACCACGAGCTCGCGGGCATCCGCGTGGAGAACCGCTTTCTCGACAAGACGCGCACGGGCAATCCCGACCTCGAGATCACGACGGTCAACAACCTCGACCTGCGCTGGGAGTGGTTCCGCGGCGGCACCGAACTCTACGCCGTCGGCGTGTTCCACAAGGACTTCACGAATCCCATCGAGGTGCTCGACGTGGCGGCCGAGGGCACCGAGAAGCCGCAGAATCTCGAGAGCGCCCGCGTCTCCGGCGTGGAGTTCGAGGCGCGCTTCAGTCTCGGCAAGCTCAGCGACTCGCTCGAGCCGTTCTCGGTCGGCGGCAATCTCGCGCTCATGGCCTCCGCGGAGAAGATTCCCGAGGCCGAACTCGCCGTGATCCGCGCGGTGTATCCGGATGCCAAGGGCACGCGCGAGTTGTTCGGCCAGTCGCCTTATGTCGCCAATGTGGATGTGACCTACGCGAATCTCCGCCTGGGCACGAGCGCGACGCTGGCCTTCAATGTCGCGGGCGAGCGCCTCGTGCTCGTGACGGACAGCGCGATCCCGGACATCTATGAGCAGCCGGCTCCGCGCCTGGATTTCGTCCTCTCGCAACGCCTCGGCGCGCGGTGGCGCCTGAAGTTCGCCGCCAAGAACCTGCTCGCGCCGGATCGCGAGAAGTCCCTCACGCACCGCGGGACCACCTACTACCACGAGCTCTATGGCAGCTCGCGCACCTTCCAGCTGGGCCTGTCGTACTTCTTCGAGTGAGCGGCATGCGCGCCTGATCGATCTCTGTCGGAACCAACCCACCAAGAAAGAACACCATGAATCGAGGACTCCTCAAGTCGTTCGCCCTGTCCGGGCTGATTGCCGCGCTGTCCGGCGGCCTGTACGCGGCCGACGTCAATGTCGGCCGTATCATCAACACAAACACCACGTGGACGTCGGACAACGTCTACTACCTGTCCGGCTACACCTTCGTGGTCACGCCCAACGGCGCCGCCAGCCCGACGGTGCTGACGATCCAGCCCGGCACGGTGATCAAGGGCCGCCAGAAGGTCGGCGGTGGCGAGGCGGCCGCGCTCGTGGTCACCCGCGGCGCGCAGATCAATGCCGCCGGTTCGCCATCGAGCCCGATCATCTTCACCTCGGAACTGGACAACCTCGCCGGCAATCTCGGGCCGGACGACACCAACCTCTGGGGCGGACTGGTCGTGCTCGGACGCGCCCAGATCAACTCCCGCGCCAACGACGCGATCGTCGCCGCGCCCGTCGTCGACCAGATCGAGGGATTCTCGGTCGCGGCCGGCGAGACCGACTACATCACCTTCGGCGGCAATGACGACGCCGACAACTCGGGTACGATCCGCTACGTCAGCATCCGCCACGGCGGCGACGTCCTCGGCACGGCCAACGAGATCAATGGACTCACCCTCGGCGGCGTCGGCAACGGCACGACGATCGAGTATGTCGAGGTGTTCGCCAACAAGGACGACGGCATCGAGTTCTTCGGCGGCACGGTCGACGTGCGATACCTCGCGACGGTCTTCGGCAAGGACGACGGTTTTGACTACGACTCCGGCTGGCGCGGTCGCGGCCAGTTCTGGTTCACGCTCGGCGGCGCCAGCACGACCGAGTCGGCCGACAAGGGCGGCGAATGGGACGGCGCCACCGCGCCCCTCAACGCCACGCCGCTGAGCAACACGGCCATCTACAACGCCACATTCATCGGCAACGGCGCCGGCGGCCTCAACAACACCGCGCTCAACATTCGCGACAACGCCTCGGCCCGCGTCTACAACTCGGTCTTCGTCGACTACAACAAGATGATCGACATCGAGAACGACGCGCAGGTGAACGACACGGGCACCGCGGTGCCGGCGACGACCGAACGCATCGAACTACGCAACAACATCTGGTGGAGCCACGTCGCCGGCAACAACACGGCCGCCGGCTTCAACGCCCGCCCGGCCGGCACCAACGCCGCCTTCAGCGAGGCCTTCTTCAGCGACGCCGCCTTCAACAACACCATCGCCAACCCGGCCCTGGCCGGGATCTCGCGCACGGCCAATGCCGGCCTGGATCCGCGCCCGACCGCCGCCAGTCCCGCGCTCAGCGGCGCCGTCTCGACCGTGCCGAACGATGGTTGGTATGTTCAGACCACCTACAAGGGTGCCTTCGCGCCGTTCGCCTCCACCTGGCTGCAGGGCTGGACGAAGCTCTCGAACGAGGGATACCTGAAGCAGATCGTCACCGGGGTGGACCAGGAGTTCGTCAACCTCTCGACGCGTTGCTTCGTCGGCACGGGCGACCAGGTCGCGATCCCGGGCTTCGTTATCGACGGCACCGCGCCCAAGCGCGTGCTGATCCGCGCCGTGGGCGAAAAGCTCGGCCTGCCGCCGCCGGCTGGCTTCGGCGTGGCCGGCACGATCGCCGACCCGGTGCTCACGCTCAAGCGCAGCGGCACGACGGTGGCGACCAACGACGACTGGGACGACGCGCAGAATGCGACCGAGGTCGCTGCCGCGGCCGCCGCGGTCTACGCGTTCTCGCTGCCCGCGGGCGGCAAGGATGCCGCGCTCCTCGTGACACTCGATCCCGGCGTCTATACCGCGATCGCCGAAGGCAAGAACGGGGCCACCGGTGTGGCGCTGATCGAAGTCTACGCGATCCCGTGAGCTGAGAACCATCATGGCCCGGCGCGCGGTGTTTCCCTTCGTCCGCGCCGCCGGGCGCAAAGCCCGCAGACCTGTGCACTTCTCCCTTCAGCAGCGGCCCGCCGTCATGGCGCTGGTGTTCATCGCCCTGGCGATGGCATGGCCGCTGGCTGGAGCGGATGGGGTGGGCGACGATCCGTTCCGGCGGCCCATGCCGGCGGCGCTCGCCGGCCCCACGCCGCCCGGCGCGCTGGATGCGTTTGAACTCACCGGTGTGGCTTCGGCCGGTGGACTCACGCGCGTGTGTCTGACCGATCGTGCGACCCGGGTGAGCCGGTGGCTGGTGGTCGGTGCCGCGACCGAGGGGCTTGTCGCGACCGAGTTTGACCGCGCTCGCGATGCGGTTCGATTGCAGCACGGAGCCGAGAGCCGGTGGGTCGGCCTGCGCAGGGCCGAGATCGTGGCGATGGCGCTGCCGACCCGTGAGCATGGAGCCATCGACTGGGCCCACTTGCGTCTCTCCGACAAGGAGAAGGCGCGGGAGGCCGAGGCGATGGTGACCGACATCATGGAAGTCGCGCAGGAGGGCCGGACAGGGCGATTGCGACAACCGCATTGAAGTCCGCCCAAGTGTTTTCCCAACGATGGTCGTTGGGTTTGGCTGACCGACGGTTCCTATGGAGGGGCCGTCGGTCTTTTCGTTAGGCAGTCAGACCCGCCTGGACGGGTCACCCGTCATCGCGGGCGACGAGGCTCGCCGCGGCGCTGCTCGAGATGCGCTTGATCGTCTGGACGCTGGACTGTCCATCGACGGAGTCGACCAGGGCGGCGGCGAAGACCGGGATGAGGCCGTCGATCGATGGCGTGGAGTCCTGGACCGAGACGTCGACGCGCCAGAGTTCGGCGCCGGCATGGTTGGGGGCGCTCGATGTCGGCGAGTTCTCGCAGGCCACGAGCGAGAGATGTTTCTCCCACACGGCGATCACACGGGTGAACGCCGTGCCCGGGACCTGCGTGCCTGTCGTCGAGCCGACCGTGTCACCCGTGCGGTCGGGAAGAAAAACCGTCGCGGCGCCCGCGTCGTGGGCCGATGGGTCGGGCGCGCTGACGAGACGCCGCTGGCCGATGCCATAGTCGATCTCGATGATCATGTCGGCCCATTCCGGGCGTGACGCCGCCATCAGGCCGTGCATCTCGAGCGCCCGATCAACCATCGTCCGCGCCTCGGCGAAAGACGGGTCGGATGTGCCGCGTGTCGGGTCCGCCGGTACGAGGTGGTAGCTGCGGCGCGGAGCCAGTTCAGGCGTCCGGATCGCATCGACCTTGACCGTGTAGACTTGGGCGCATCCGCCGATGAGCAGGCCCAGGCAGGCGAGGGTGGTGGACGTGAAGCGCGTGGGGAAGCACGACGTGTGCGCGCGGGAGGGCATGATCGGAATTTCGGGGTCTTTCATCGGCCGTAGTGTGACGTTGGTGTCACGATCCGGCCTTAATGTGACATGAACGTCACAAAAGACACTTCCGTACTCGCGCGCCCCGCGAGATTTAACAATCCGCCTGCTGGCGCGGCATCCGGGCCGCGCTCACGTCAGGCGGCGAGTTGGCCGCCGCGGCGCCGCAGCGGGATGCGGCTGAGCACGCGCCCGAGGTGAAACTCGCCGCTTCGGAAGACGACCTTGCGCACGGTCACATGGCCGCCCTCGAAGTCGACGGCCAGGCGGCCGAGCATCGGCAGGTAGGAGCCGGTGTTGACCACGGTGTAGCCGTGGCGGTGCCAGATCCCGGGGAAGTGCGTGTGTCCGACCACGATCACGCGGGCGTGCGGGCGGTAGGCGCGCACGAGGTTGATCGCGTTGACATGAGTGTGCGTCCAGCTCGAGACCATATTCACGAGGCGGCGCGGCGGCCACGTCTGCTTCATGAAGGTCGCGAACTTGCCCCACTGCCCCTCCGGGATCGAGAAGCTGTAATCGTCGTGGAAGGCGGTGACGCGCTTGTTCGTGGACAGGATTTGCTCGAAGTGCGCGAGCTCCTCGGGCGTGAGTCCGTCGAGGCGGCGCGCGTGCATCGACCCGCGGAAACGGCGCGGGCGATGCGGTGAGGTCTCGTGGAAGAGCACGTCGCCGTGGGTGACGAGGATGCGGCCCTCATCGATCTCCATGTGATTGATCGTGGAGATGATCGGGTCGTGGTTGCCGTTGATGAAGTAGCTCGCGGCCGCCTGCTCGGCGCAGAACTCGTGCACGGCGTGGATGCGCTGGTCGGCGAGTTCGCGGTCGCGCTCCGAGCGCATCTCGACGGTGTCGCCGTTGAAGACAACCGTTCCTACGCCGCGGAACAACGGCCCGATCTGGGAGATGTCCCGGGCGAGGCTGGCCGAGTGCCCGAGATGGAGGTCCGAGAGGATGCGGATCGGTTCGTCCACGTGAGAGAAAAACAGCTCTTTATCGGATCCGAAGCACGGATCGTTGAACTGATTTTAGCCCCGGAGGCATGGCGGGCAACCAGATGACAGAGATGTAACCCGCGCTGGGCGCGGCGTTGTATGGGAGCGAAATGGAGAGCTGGAGCCGACAGTCGGACTTGAACCGACGACCTGCGGTTTACGATACCGCTGCTCTACCAACTGAGCTATGTCGGCCAGTGGGAGGAGGAAAGGTGTGGGAGTGTCAGCCTCGCGCGCCGCTTGGCAAGAGAGAATTCCGCGGGAAATCGCGGCAACCCTGGCGCCGGTGGAAAGCGATGCTCCTACCGGATCTCGTGTAGGCGCTCGGCGACGAACAGCGCCTCGACCTTCGCGCGTGCCCAAGGTGTTTTCCTCAGGAAGGTCAGCGCCGACTTCACGCTGGGGTAATGGGTGAAGCAGCGGACTGGGATGAGGTTGCCCAGTTCGTGCCAACCGAGGTGAGCCTCCAGCCGGGTCACGATCGTCTCGAGCGTGATGCCGTGGAGCGGGTCGTTGGGATGGGCCTGGGTCATGCGCGGCGGGAGTTGGCGCGGAGCCAGTCGGCGTATCCAGATTCATCGAGTGCGCCGGCGGCGAGCGCGAGCGTCTGGACCACGGCGTCGGCCTCGGCGGCCTTGAGCCGAGAGCCGTTCAACCGCAGAAAGACCGTCGCTGAGGCAAACGCCGTGCCCTTGTTGCCATCTACAAACGGATGGTTGCGTGCGATCCCAAACGCGTGGGCCGCCGCCAGGTCGCAAAGATCGCCCTCGCCATAGTGAAACCGCTGCTGTGGCCGCGCGATCGCCGAGTGCAGCGTGGACTCATCGCGGATTCCCGAAGCTCCGCCGAACTCCGCGAGCAAGCGCTCGTGGAGGGCGAGGACGACGTCGGGTCGCACCGAGGTGGGCTCGTTCACTTGGCCAGCTCTCGCAGTGTATTGCGGTATTGCTTGATGACATCCTCGCAGACGGCCATCTGCCGGTTGAACTCCGGATCGCCTCCCGTCACGCGATACGCTCCGTCCGGCGCTTCGGTCAGATAGAGCGACTGGCCTTCATCGACCTTGAGATGGGCGAGCGCCTCCTTGGGGAGCACGACGCCGAGGGAATTGCCGACCTTCCGGAGCTTGAGTTCGATGGCCATGGCGGGAGGGCCGTTATTACGAATGTAATAACGGCCTCGACAGCCTCTGAGTCAAGTGCGCGGCCGGCCTGCGGCTGCATCAGGGCCGAGGCTCAGGTGACAGCAGCGAGGAGCGGCGGGGGCGGGCTCAGTTGTTGCCCACTTCGTCGTCGGCGAGCCGGCCCTGGGTGCGGCGCTGGATGGCGAGCATCTCGGACTCGCGCTGGAAATACAGGATCGTGGCGCGCAGGCGCTCGGCCGGGTCGAGCGTTTCGAGCATGCGTTGCTTGAAGGCTTTGTCGCGGGCGATGGAAAACACGAGCAAGTCGCAAAGTGCGGCCGGGTCGGCGATGTCGGCGACGGCGCGGCGGAGTTCGGCCGGCAGGTCGCCGCCCATTTTTGCCCGCAACGTGAATGCCCGCACGAGCCGCCCGCGCAGCGTCGTCAACGCATTCGGATCATCCTGCGGGAGGTCGGCGAGCGGTTGCACGGCGATCACGCGATAGGGCGCCTCGCGCACGATTCCGGTGATCTCGATGCGGGAGAGTCCCTCGAGCAGGAGCATCGAGGTGCCGTCGTCGCTTTTCTGGCACGCGCGGATGATGCCGGCGGTGGCGACGCGATGCGGTGGCTCCGCGGGAGCGAGGATGTCCGGCTTCTTCTCGTTGAGCGCGGCGACGGCGAAGATGCGGTCTCCAGCGAGCGCTTCCTCGAGCATCTGCCGATAGCGCGGCTCAAAGATGCGCAGCGGGATCACGGTCTTTGGGAAAAACACCGCACCGGGCAGCGTCATCACCGGCATCTCAGGCGGGATCGTGATCGTCTGCATCGCAAACGCTATCGATTCGATCCGGTCACGGAGACCACTGAGGAGGCACTGAGTTCACGGAGAAAGGCATCCGGTGTTTCCGAATAGCTTCGTGCCCTCTTGTGCCTCCTCCGTGCTCTCTGTGACCGACGGCTTGACGTGGCGGCGGCTCAGGCGTGCCGGGCTTCTTCCTCGCGAAACTTCTGCAGGATCAACTCGCGCACGCGGGACGCCAGTTCCTCGTTCTCGATCTTCGAGACGACCTCCTCGAAAAAGCCGAAGACGAAGAGCTCGCGCGCCACGGCCTTGTTGATGCCGCGGGCGAGCATGTAGAACAACTCCGCCTCGTCGATCTGGCTCGTGGTCGCGCCGTGCGAGCACTTCACGTCGTTGGCCTCGATCTCGAGGCCGGGGAGCGAATGCGCCTCGGCCTCGCCGCTGAGGAGGAGGTTGCGGTTGGTCTGGTAGGCGTCGGTCTTCTGAGCGTCGGGTGCGACGCGGATCAGGCCGGAGAAGATCGTGCGCGCCTCGTCGGCGAGGGCGTTCTTGAAGAGCAGGTTCGAGGTGGCGTGGCCGGCCTGGTGGATCTGCAGCGTGCGCTGGTCGATCTCCTGGTCGCGGTCGGCGATGGAGAGCGAGAGCATCTCGGCGTGCGAGCCCTCGCCCTTCATGATGCTCTGCGTCTCGCAGCGGTAGTGCGCGCAGCCGATGTTGACGGCGAGGGCGTTGATCGTGGCGTCGCGCTCGGCCGTGAGGCTGTTGATCTGGAAGCCGAGTGTCTGGTCGCTCCAGTTCTGCAGCACGTAGTAGTCGATGCGCGAGCCGCGGCCGGCAAAGATGTGGTTGAAGCCGAGGGCGAGGCCCCGGCTGGACCGGTCGGCCGAGTCAAATGCATCGACCATCGTGACCTTGGCGTTCTCGCCGGTGATCACAAGCGTGTGCGGGAGGACCGCGCCGCCCTGAGTCGCGGACCAGTAGCGGGCGACGAAGGGCAGGGTGACCTCGACGTTTTTCGGCACGTAGAGGAGCACACCGGAGCTGACGAAGGCCGTGTGCAGGGCGGCGAATTTCTCCGAGCCGAGCTGCGGGTCCTGCGCCATGAAATACTCCTGCAGGATGTCGCCGTGCTTCACGATCGCCTCGGCCAGCGGGGCGAAGATCACGCCCTGGGCGGCGAGTTCGTCGGACACGCGCTCGTGCGTCACGAGCTTGTTGTCGGCGAAGACGATGCGGCCCGCGCGCTGCGCGACGAGGCGGGCGCGATCGGCGAGCTCCGTGTGGACCGTGCCGGTGGCGGAGGCGCCGAAGTCGTAGCCCTCGAGCGAGAGCCCTGAGATGCTGGCAAAGCGCCAGGTCTCGGTCTTGCGCGTGGGCATCGGCAGCTCGCCATAGGTGGCGAAGGCCTTCTTCTTGAGTTCCTGCCACCAGGCTGGCGCGCCGGTTTGCGCGGCCTGGTGCTTCTCGAACGCGGCGGCGAGGCCGGTGCCGTTGGTGGACATGGGTGATGCGGAAGTGGACATGGGTCGTGTCGTGCGGGTGGCGTGGACCGGGATCAACCGACGCTGCCCTCCATCTCGAGGTCGATGAGGCGCTTGAGCTCGACGGAGTACTCCATCGGGAACTGGCGCGTGAGATCATTGACGAAGCCGTTCACCGAGAGGCTCATCGCCTCACCTTCGGTCAGGCCGCGCTGCATCATGTAGAAGATCTGCTCGGCGCTGACCTTCGAGACGCTGGCCTCGTGCTGGACGAAGTTCTTGTTCCCGCGCACGGAGATCGCCGGGTAGGTGTCGGTGCGCGAGTTGGTGTTGATGAGGAGCGCGTCGCACTCGGTGTTGTTCTTGCATCCCGTGAGATGTTTCGGGATGTGCACCTGGCCGCGATAGGTGGCGCGGCCCTCGCCGACGGAGATCGACTTCGAGATGATGTTCGAGGTCGTGTCGGGCGCCAGGTGGATCATCTTGGCGCCGGTATCCTGGTGCTGGCCGTCGTTGGCCAGCGCGATCGAGAGCACCTCGCCTCGCGCGCCGCGGCCCTTCAGGACCACGCCGGGATACTTCATGGTGAGGCGCGAGCCGATGTTGCAGTCGATCCACTTCACCGTGGCGCCTTCCTCGGCCCAGGCGCGCTTGGTCACGAGATTGAAGACGTTGGCCGCCCAGTTCTGCACCGTGATGTATTCGATCTTCGCGCCCTTGAGGGCGACGAGTTCGACGACCGCCGAGTGCAGCGTCGAGGTGTTGAACTTCGGGGCGGTGCAGCCCTCCATGTAAGTCACCTCCGAGCCTTCGTCGGCGATGATGAGCGTGCGCTCGAACTGGCCGAAGTTCTCCGCGTTGATGCGGAAGTAGGCCTGGAGCGGGTGGGAGACCTTCACGCCGGGCGGCACGTAGATGAACGAGCCGCCGGAGAAGACCGCGCTGTTGAGCGCGGAGAACTTGTTGTCGGCGGTGGGGATGACCTTCCCGAAATACTTCCGAAAGATCTCGGGGTGCTTCATCAGGCCCTCGGTCGAACCGATGAAGATCACGCCCTGCTTGCCGACGGCCTCCTTGATATTTGAATACGCGGCTTCGGAGTCGAACTGCGCCTCCACGCCGGCGAGGAACTTGCGCTCCTGTTCGGGGATGCCGAGGCGCTCGAAGGTCTGCTTGATGTCGTCGGGCACCTCGTCCCAGGTGCGCTTCGGCTTCTTGTCCTGCGCGAGGTAATAGCGGATCTTGTCGAAGTTGATCGTCTCGAGATCCTTCGTGGCCCAGTGCGTGGGCATGGGCTTTTCCTCGAAGACCTTGAGGGCCTTCTTGCGGAAGGCGCGGATCCAGTCGTCCTCACCCTTGACGTCGCAGATGTAGTCGATGACGCCTTCGTTCAAGCCGGTGCCGGCGTCGTAGGCGTATTTGATGTCGTAGGAAAAGTTGCCCTTCTCCCGATCGATTTCGAGGGCGGTGGTATCTTCACCAGGCATGACGGTGGAAAGAGTTGAAGTTGATGGCTGAAGTTGAAGTGGCGGAGCGGGCGGCGGGCTGCGAGATGCGGGATCCGGATTGCAGGGGTCTCGTGATGGCCAGGGAGCGCAAGTCGCGTATCCAGGATCTCGAATCTCGCGTCACGAATCTCGTCTGCGTTTTCAGGCCGGCACCAGGTCCTTGACCCAGTCGTAGCCCTTGGACTCGAGTTCGAGGGCGAGTTCCTTGGGGCCGCTCTTCACGATGCGGCCGTCGTACATGACGTGCACGACGTCGGGCACGATGTAGTTGAGCAGGCGCTGGTAGTGGGTGATGAGGAGCACGCCCAGCTTGGCGCCGCGCAGGGAGTTTACGCCGTCGGCCACGATACGCAGCGCGTCGATGTCGAGGCCGGAGTCGGTCTCGTCGAGCACCGCATACGACGGTTCGAGCATCGCCATCTGCAGGATCTCGCAGCGTTTCTTCTCGCCGCCGGAGAACCCCTCGTTGACCGCGCGGGAGGTGAACTTCCGGTCGATCTTCAGCAGGTCCATCTTCTGGTAGAGCTTTTTGTAGTAGGCGGTGGCATCGAGTTCCTCGCCCTCCGCCAGGCGCGACTGGAGCGCGGCGCGGATGAAGTTGGCGATCGTCACGCCCGGGATCTCGCTCGGGTACTGGAAGGCCATGAACAGGCCGGCGCGCGAGCGCTCGTCCGCCTCGGTCTCGAGGATGTTCTTGCCGTCGAGCAGCACCTCGCCGCTCGTCACGGTGTAGTCGGGATGGCCGGCGAGGGCCTTGGCCAGCGTGCTCTTGCCGGTGCCGTTCGGCCCCATGATGGCGTGGACCTCGCCCTTCGGAATCGTGAGGGTGAAATCCTTGAGGATCGGCCGGTCGCCGATGCTGACGTTGAGGTTCTTGATCTCGAGCGTGCTCATTGTGGAAAGGGATTGAGGGAGTGGAGGAATGAGGGAGGGGGCGGATCAGCGTGCGGCGGTGGCGGAGCGCGTGGCCCGCTTTTTCGCCGGGGCGGCGACCCCACGGAAGTTGATCTCGACCGCGCGTGGTTCGAAGCCCTCGGGCAGCACGGTGCGGAGCTTGGCGAGCGTGCGGTCGTCGAGGTCGATGTCGTAGACGCGGCCGGTCTTCTCGTCGTGAAAGTGCGCGTGCTCGTGGAGGTTCGGACAAAAGCGCGTGGGCTGGCGCTCGAAGTTGACCTGCTTGACGAGGTGGCAGCCGACGAGCGTCTCGAGGCAGTTGTAGACGGTCGCGAGCGAGATCGAGGGCATCTCCTGCTTGGCGCGGGCATAGACTTCGTCCGCGGTGGGATGATCGCGCTGTTCGAGGAGGAGTCCGTAGATCAACTCGCGCTGGCGCGTGGCGCGCAGTCCACTTTGGCCGAGTTTTTCGGTCAGCGTGGTCTGGTGTTCAGGCTGGATCATGGCAGGCGTGGGGGACGCGCGTGGTGGTGGATGTTCGTGGTGAGGTCGGATGATCTGAAGGAGCGCGGAACTAGATTGGAATAATTCCAAAGTGCAAGTGGGTTTTTGGAATGAATCCAAATATCGAAATTCCGCTAATAGCCCCGGAGATGGCGGCGTGCGGGTGCTGATGGCGCTGATCCGCAGGGGTGGGCGCGTGCCGGCGAAGTCCGACTTGCACCCCTCGCGGCGGACACTTTTGCTCGTGTGTGCCGATGCCGCCCGACCCTCTCCCCATGGCGACGCGCGAACCCGGCCCCGACATGCCAACCGGCCACGGTGATCTGCCGACCGAGGGCGACGCCCCTCCGGGATCGGAGGCGTGGCGGAGGCTGGCGTTTTCCCGCGCCCCTATCGCGATCTGTCTCACCGAGCTCGAGACGGGGCTGTTCCTCGATGCCAACGACGCCTATTGCCGGCTCATCGAGTGCTCGCGTGGCGAACTCATCGGTCGTCGTGCGACGGATATCGGCATCTGGGCGCGCCTCGCCGACCGCCGCGAGTTCGTCGCCCAGGTCCGGCGACATGGAACCGTGCGCGACCGCGAGGTGTCGGCCGTGGCCCGCAACGGCCGGCCGTTCACCGTCTTGATGGACGCCGACCTGATCGAGGTCGGCGGACGCGAATGCCTGCTCACCAGCTTGCGCGACGTGACCGGGCAGCGCGACGCCGAGAGGGCGCGCCGGCAGGTGGAGGAGAAGTTCCTCAAGGCCTTCCGCGCCAGCCCCGACGCCGTGACACTGACGCGGATGAGCGACGGGCATTTCATCGACGTCAACGAGGGCTTCGAGGCCATGACCGGCTTCACGCGCGCGGAGACGATCGGGCGCACATCGGCCGACCTCAACCTGTGGTGCGACCTCGCCACGCGCGAGCAGGTCATGGGCATGCTCAATGCCACCGGCCGCGTCCGCGATCTGCAACGCCCGTTCCGGCGCAAGGATGGCAGTCTCATCCATTGCTCGTTTTCGGCCGAGATGACCGAGATCGGCGGGGAGCGCTGCCTCGTCGCGGTCACGCGCGACCTCTCCGAGCGCGTGCGGGCCGAGGCGGCCCTGCGCGAGAGCGCGGAGCGCTACCGGCTCGTCGCCGAGGGCAGCGGGCAGCTCATCTACGATTTCGACTTTGCCTCGCGCCGGAGCACGTGGACGGGCGCGGTCGAGCGCGTCACGGGCTATGCGCCCGTGGAGTTCGCCGGGGTCGACGCGGACGCGTGGCGGCGGATGATCCATCCCGACGACCTCGCGGCCGCGCTCGAGATATTCCAGCGGGCATCGGAGAGGCGTGAGACTTACCGCGCGCGCTATCGGCTCCGGCGCAAGGACGGTGGCTACGCGACGCTCGAGGAGACGGGGTTCTTCCTCACCGATGCCGCCGGCGAGGTCGTGCGCATGCTGGGCCTCATCGACGACGTGACCGAGCGCGAGCGCCTTGCCGCCGAGCTCGTGCAGGCGCAGAAGATGGAGACAGTCGGCCGGCTCGCCGGTGGCGTCGCCCACGACTTCAACAACCTGCTCACCGTCATCCTCGGCCAGCTTGCGCTGCTCGAGGGCGAGACCGGCGTCTCGACGGAAGGGCGCGCGGCGTTGACTGAAGCGATGCATGCGGCCGACATGGCCGCCGACCTCACGCGCCAGCTGCTCACGGCCAGCCGGCAGCAACCCCTGGAACGGTGTCCGCTCGACCTGCGCGACGTGATCGAGGGCATGGCCAGCCTGCTCGGGCGCACGCTCGGCGAGGATGTGCGGATGGTCGCGCGCATCGTCGACAACTTGCCGCCGGTCATGGCCGATCGCGGTTCGATCGAGCAGGTCCTGCTCAACCTCTGTGTCAACGCCCGCGATGCGATGGAGCACGGTGGACTCCTCGAGGTCGAGGCGTCGCCGGTGTCGATCGACGAGGCCTACTTGCGCGGGCACCCGAAGGCGCGGGCGGGCGCCTTCGTGCGCATCTCAGTGAGCGACACCGGCTGCGGGATCACTCCCGAGTTGCTGCCGCGGATCTTCGAGCCGTTCTTCACGACCAAGCCGGTCGGCGCGGGCACGGGGCTCGGTCTCGCCACGGTGTATGCGATCCTCACCCAGCACGAGGGGTGGATCGAGGTCGACTCGACCGTCGGCCGCGGCTCGGTCTTTCGCGCCTACGTGCCGGTGTCGCCGGAGCGGCCGCCGGAGCCGGTGCGCGAGCGCACGGCCTCGCGCGACAAGCCGGGCGCGGGCGAGCGGGTGCTGCTCGTCGAGGACGAGGTGGCGGTGCGCCGGTTCGTCGAGGCCCTCCTCGTGCGAAACGGCTTCCGCGTGATCACCGCCGCGAGCGGGCGCGAGGCGATCGACGACTGGGAGGAGGAGCGTGCGCGCTTCGACCTGCTCGTCACCGACGTGGTCATGCCCGAGCGGGTGAGCGGACCGCAACTCGCCGCGTATTTCCGCGATCACGACGTCCAGGTGCCCGTCATATTCATGAGCGGCTACCGAGCCGGTGCGCTGGACGAGGTGTCCGCCGACCGCGGCGAGTATTTCATCGCGAAGCCGTTTCGCGTCGAGGAGTTCCTCGGCGTCGTGCGCGCGGCCCTCGGGAAAATCACGCCGCCGGCGACGGCGTGAGCCGGGGCTGAGTGCGCGCGTCGCTGGGCGGGGCGGCTCAGCCGCCGTGTTCGGCGAGCCAGCGCTCGGTCTCGATCGCGGCCTGGCAGCCCATGCCGGCAGCCGTGATGGCCTGGCGGTAGACGTGGTCGGCGCAGTCCCCGGCGACAAAAACCCCCGGCACATTCGTGCGAACCTGGCTGCCGGTCTCCGGCACGAAGTAGCCGTTCTCGTCGGTGCGCAGGGCCGTGGCGAACGCGGCCGTGTTCGGCTGGTGGCCGATCGCGACAAACACGCCCTTGAGCGGGATGAGCGTCTCGGCCTGGGTCTTGACGTGGCGCACCCGGATTCCGGATACGCCGCCCTGGGCCACACCCTCGATCGCGACCGGCACGCTGTCCCAGACCATCTGGATCTTCGGGTGCGAGGTCGCGCGGTCGGCCATGATCTTGGAGGCACGCAGCGTGTCGCGGCGGTGGATGAGATAGACCTTGCTGGCGAAACGCGTGAGAAAGAGGGCCTCCTCGCAGGCGCTGTCGCCGCCGCCGAGCACCGCGACATCCATGTTGCGGTAGAAGGCGCCGTCGCAGGTCGCGCAGGTCGTCACGCCCTTGCCACCGTAGAGCTCCTTCTCGCCGGGCACGCCGGTGAGCCGCGGCGAGGCGCCGGTGGCGATGATCACGGCGCGCGCGCGGATCTCACCGTCGCTCGTGCGCAGCACGCGCGGCGACGCGGTGAAGTCCACGGACTCGACCACCGCGCTGCGGAAACGCGTGCCGAACTTCGTGGCCTGCTTGCGCAGGTTGTCCATGAGCATGAAGCCGTCGACGCCCTCGGGAAAGCCCGGGAAGTTCTCCACCTCGCTCGTGGTCGTGAGCTGCCCGCCGGGCATCGAGCCCTCGAGGACGAGGGGCGAGAGGTTGGCACGGCCGGTGTAGACCGCGGCGGTGAGGCCGGCGCATCCGGTGCCGACGATGACGACGTTTTCGACGGAATCGCTCATGGTTTTCGGGGGATTAACGAGAGAGTTTGCGTGAGTGAAGGGCGCTTCGTTGCGGCGCGGACGTGATCGAGGGCGGCGATCATGGGCGGAGCCGCGTGAGGAAATCACGCGAATTCGTGCGCCGCGCCATCAACGTTTCGTGAAGCACTCCGCCCTGCGTCGGATCCTGTTTTGAAACGAGGATTCGCGGGTGGATCGCACGATCGGAGATGGCGACGAAGGGTGGGCGTGTTTCCCAGAGAACGGCTCAAAGGTCCGCGCTCACCTCGCCGGTGAGTCCGTCGCGATCAGTGGGCCGGGAGGCTCCTCCAGCATGAGGCTCCGCGTTCGCACGGTCGCGGCGACGCACACCTCCACGGTTCGTCCGGAGTGCGTGCGGTTTCGGTCAGGATGTCGTCGCCGATATCCTGACGAGGAGCACTTCGAGTTTCGGCTCCTGCCAGTTGCCTTTGATCTGCCAGGACTTCGTCTTGGTCTTGTCGAAGCCGGGTTTCTTGCCGGGCTTGTCCTCCATGTCGGGCTTGGCGAGATCCAGCGGCATCGTGATCGCCACGCCGCGTGGCTTGTCCTTGAGATTGATATACCAACTTACGTCGGTGCCGTCCGCATCGACCATGCTCAGGGTGAACGACTCGGACTCGTTGCGGTTGCCAATAATGAACTCGATGAGGCAGTGGGTGTTGGTTGCTCCGATCGAGAGGCGGTTGTCGGTCCCCATGCCGCCTCGACCCGGCAGCGCTGGAATCAAGATGCCCTTTCCGTCGAGGAAGACCAACTTGTTGTTCCACGCCTCGAAGCTGTAGTCGTACTTCTTGATGGGCTTCGGGACGCCTGCCTCGATTTCCGCATCTTGTCGTGTGAAGTCGACCAGGACCTTGGGTTTGGGTTTGCCGTCGGCGGCGAAGGCGAAGGACCCGGAGGCGGCGAGGAAACAGGCGAGAGCGATTCCGCGAGATAGAAGCGAGGGCATGGGTGGTGTGGGGTGGTGGCGAGGGGAAGCCCGGCGACCGGCGCGGGCCTCCCACGCACGAGCGCGGAGCTTGGCGAGGAACGAGCCGGGCCGCCACCCTGAAAATGCCGGCGATTTCATCTCGATGCGGTCTAAAGAAAAGCCCCGCGTCCGGAGGGACGCGGGGCTCGAAAGGGAGGCGCCCGGGAGCCCCGAAGGGTCGGGGCGGGCGGCCTACATACTCACTTCTTCGCGGCGGCCTTGGCCTCGGCCACGGCGGCCTGGGCGGCGGCGAGGCGGGCGACTGGCACGCGGTAGGGCGAGCAGGACACGTAGGTGAGGCCCAGCTTGTGGCAGAACTTCACCGAGTCCGGATCACCACCATGCTCGCCGCAGATGCCGAGCTTGATGTCGGCTCGGCTCTTGCGGCCCTTCTCGATCGCGATGGCCATGAGCTGGCCGACGCCGGTCTGGTCGATCGAGGCAAACGGGTTCTTCTTCGAGATCTCCGCGGCTTGGTAGGCGGGGAGGAAGGAACCCGAGTCGTCGCGCGACATGCCGAGCGTGGTCTGCGTGAGGTCGTTCGTGCCGAAGGAGAAGAACTCCGCCGTCTGCGCGATCTCGTCGGCCGTGAGCGCGCCGCGCGGCACCTCGATCATCGTGCCGACCTTGTAGGCGATCTTCGTCTTGGCCTCGGCCTGCACGGCCTTGGCCACGGCGTGGACGATCTCCACCTGCAGATCGAGCTCCTTCTTGAAGCCGACCAGCGGGATCATCACCTCGGGGTTGGCCTTCACGCCGGCCTTCTTCGCCTCGACGGCAGCCTCGAAGACGGCGCGCGCCTGCATCTCGGTGATCTCCGGATAGCGGATACCGAGGCGGCAGCCGCGGAAGCCGAGCATCGGGTTGAATTCATGCAGCTCGTGCACGCGGGCCATGATCTTCTCGACCGGGATGTGCAGCTTGCGGGCGAGATCCATCTGCTGCTCCTTCGTGTGGGGCAGGAATTCGTGCAGCGGCGGGTCGAGGAAGCGGATCGTGGCCGGGAAGCCCTTCAGCGCCTTGAAGATCCCCAGGAAATCACTGCGCTGATACGGCAGGAGCTTGGCCAGGGCGGCCTTGCGCGCCTCCACCGTGTCGGCGAGGATCATCTCGCGCATCGCGTCGATGCGGTCGCCCTCGAAGAACATGTGCTCGGTGCGCGTCAGGCCGATGCCCGTGGCGCCGAACGCGATGGCGTTCTGCGTCTGCTCGGGCGTGTCGGCGTTGGTGCGGACCTGCAGCTTGGTGGCCTGCGAGCACCACTTCATGAGCTGCGCGTAGCTCTTGAACTTCTCCGTCTTCTGCGCGGCGGCGTCGTTGTGGAGCAGGCCGGCGATGATCTCGGACGGGGCGGTCTTGATCTGGCCGGCGTAGACCGTGCCGGAGGTGCCGTCGATCGAGAGGTAGTCGCCTTCGGCGAAGACCTGGCCGGCGATGGTCGCGGTCTTCTTGTCGTAGTCGATCGCGACGGCGGCGGCGCCGCAGACGCAGACCTTGCCCATCTGGCGGGCGACGAGCGCGGCGTGCGAGGACACGCCACCGCGTGCGGTGAGGATGCCCTCGGCGGCGATCATGCCGCGGAGGTCCTCGGGCGAGGTCTCGACGCGTACGAGCAGGACCTTCTCGCCCTTCTCGGCGGCGGCGACGGCGCGCTCGGCGTTGAAGTAGATCTTGCCCGCGGCGGCGCCCGGGCCGGCCGGGAGGCCGGTGGCGATGACCTTGGCCTTCTTCACGTCGGCGAGGTCGAAGATCGGGGCGAGGAGCTGCTCGAGCTGGTCGGCCGGGTTGCGCAGGATCGCGGTCTGCCAGTCGATGAGCTTCTCCTTCACCATATCGATGGAGAACTTCAGCGCGGCGGCGGCGGTGCGCTTGCCATTGCGCGTCTGGAGCATGAAGAGCTTCCCATCCTGGATGGTGAACTCGATGTCCTGCACGTCCTTGAAGTGCTTTTCGAGGATCGAGCGCACCTTCATGAGCTCGGCGTAGCTCTTGGGCATCTGGTCCTTGAGCTTGATCACGGGCTCGGGCGTGCGCACGCCGGCGACGACGTCCTCACCCTGGGCGTTGATGAGGAACTCGCCGTAGAACTCGTTGGCGCCGTTGGCCGGGTTGCGGGTGAAGGCCACGCCGGAACCGGAGGTGTCGCCGGTATTGCCGAAGACCATGGCCTGCACGTTCACCGCGGTGCCCCACTCGGAGGGGATGTTGTACTTCTGGCGGTAGACGATGGCGCGGTCGTTCATCCAGGAACCGAATACAGCGCCGGCGGCGCCGCGCAGCTGGTCCCACGGGTCGTTCGGGAAATCCTTGCCGGTGCGCTCCTTCACGAGGGCCTTGAAGCGGCGCACGAGCGTCTTGAGGTCGTCGGCGGTGAGCTTGGAGTCCTCGATGTCGGCGTGGTAGCGCTCGTGCTTGAGCGCATGGATCGCCACCTCGAACGGCTCGTGGTCCTCGTTCTCGCGCTTCTGCACGCCGAGCACGACGTCGCCGTACATCTGGATGAAGCGGCGGTAGCAGTCCCAGGCGAAGCGCGGGTTGTTCGTCGCGTTCTCGAGGGCGACGACGGTCTGGTCGTTGAGACCGAGGTTGAGGATCGTGTCCATCATGCCCGGCATGGAGTCGCGGGCGCCGGAGCGCACGGCCACGAGCAGCGGCATGCCGTTGGTGGCGCCGAACTTCGTGCCCATGATCTTCTCCATGTTCGCCACGCCGGCCTCCATCTGGGCCTGGAGCGCGGCCGGGTAGGTCCGCTTGTTCGCGTAATAGTAGGTGCAGACCTCGGTCGTCACCGTGAAGCCCGGAGGCACCGGGAGACCGATGCGCGTCATCTCGGCGAGATTCGCGCCCTTGCCGCCGAGGAGGTTTTTCATCGAGCCATCGCCGTCGGCCTTGCCGGCACCCCAAGTGTAGACGTACTTGGCGGCCTTGGCGGCGGCGGGCTTCGCTGCAGGTTTCTTCGCCGACTTGGCGGCGGGTTTCTTGGCTTTTGCTTTAGCGACCATGTGAGGTTTCGAGGAAGGTTGGAGTTTGAGGCGTACCCTAAGACGCAAAGGCGTGAGCCAAAGCGCCCGGGCCGGGGGGTGTCAATGGAGCAACGCGCCGGGACGCCCGGAGGTCCGCTTGGGCCGTCGTGTCGCGGGGTGTCCTTTTCACGACGAATGGGCATCGCTCTTCGGTCCCGCTGCAGGTCCTGGGGTCTGCGATTGACTGAAACAGAGAACACGGGCTCAAAGAGGCTCCCCCTACATATGCTGAACCGCGGAGTGTCTTGCTTCCGCCGGTGCTTGAATCGCGCTGGCATGTTTATGGTTATCGTGGGGGACCTTGCCCTCGCCCTGTCCCTGCAGTCGCAGGTGAACGCGGCCACCGTGCCCGTTGCCTTCGGGTTCGGAGATCGGTCCGGCGGGGCGCTCGGCGACGGATATCCGGGCTACGTGCTGGAGCCGGTGCACGTGGCTGATGACGTGGTGTCGGTTGCCGCGGGCGCTGCCTTTTCCGCGTTCATCAAATCCGACGGCACGCTTTGGACGTGCGGTGAAAACAGCGAAGGCCAACTCGGCGACGGCTCGACGCAGCATCGCACGATGCCGGTGCTAGTGGCGTCGGGCGTTGCCTCGGTGGCCTGCGGCTCTGACCACATGGCCTTTGTCAAATCCGACGGAACACTGTGGACCGTGGGCAGCAACTTCTACGGTCAGCTGGGCGACGGGTCCTCCGTCGACCGGTCGACGCCGGTGCAGGTCGCATCGGGAGTCGCTTCCGTGGCAGCCGGCTGGTCTCACACGCTCTATATCAAGACGGACGGGACGCTATGGGCCTTTGGATATAACGGCTTTGGCCAGCTCGGGCTCGGCAATAACAGCATGCAGCGGTCGCCGGTTCAGGTCGCTACCGGGGTCGCGTCGGTCGCAGCCGACACCTATTTTTCGATTTGGGTCGGAGTCGACGGCAGGCTCTGGGCGACCGGACAGAACGCCTCAGGAAACCTCGGCGACGGGACAACCACGTCGAGAAATCTGGCGGTCGAGGTCCTGACCGGTGTGGCGTCCGTCGCCGCCGGCAATGCCCACGCGCTGGCGGTGAAGACGGACGGCTCGCTTTGGGTTACCGGTTCAAACAGTTCTGGTCAGTTGGGGGATGGTTCGTCGGCCTCCAAGACCGCGTTTGCCCAAGTTGCATCGGATGTCATGCGCGCGTCGGGCGGCGGAAACTTCTCGATGTTTCTGAAGGCCGACGGCACTTTGTGGGCGACCGGCAGTGGCGCGTACGGAAACCTCGGGACAGGCGCGCGTACGTCCCGGACGAGCCCGATCCAGGTGGCGACGCTCGTGGCGGCGGTCGATGCCGGATTCTCGTATTCGTGCTACCTGAAGGCGGATGGTTCGCTCTGGTCGGTCGGAAAGAACGATTTTGGCGTCCTGGGCGATGGTTCCTCCGCCGTGCGTGCTGAACCAGAGCCGATTCTGGATGGCCTC
>JACSRI010000123.1 GCA_014879845.1 Opitutaceae bacterium | reverse complement strand
CGACCAGGGCGGCTCGATCCGCATGCCGGCCTCCTTCTGCGGCGCCTACGGCATGAAGCCGACCCACGGGCTGGTGCCCTACACCGGCATCATGCCGATCGAGCCGACCATCGACCACGCCGGACCGATCACGCAGAACGTGCGCGACAACGCGCTGCTCCTCGAGGTGATCGCAGGCGACGACGGGCTCGACCCGCGCCAGTATGCGCCGCGCGTCGACAAGTACACTCAGGCGCTCGATACCAAACCCGTTCCCGGGTACGATAGCCATTTTCATGAACACGCTTTCTGGGAAGACCAGACCTGCCTTGTTGCTTTCGAAAACTCCCCGTCCAATCGCCGGGGCACCCTGATAGACCCAGCCTATCGGTCAAGCTTGTCCTCCCCGGATGCGCGCTCCCTTCCGACTCCTGGCCTCGAAAAAGCAGCCAGGGATCAGAGCCTTGAACCCGCAGCAAGCGAAATGTGACTGGCAACGGGGCAGCCCGGAGCCAGCTGCTACGCCTGCCCGGGCGGGCGAGAAGCCTGCAGCGGACGATAGAAATCCCTGATAGGGCAGCTGACAGAGCTTCCGCCCGCGGCCTTGACTGCGCCCGGGAAGGCTCAGACACTCGATTCGGAGAGTCTCGCTTGACCACAGTCCGAAGACCTGTCATCGACATGCTCCTCTGTTTTCACTGGCAGGACACGGCGGCAACAGTCGATCCGTTTCGCAGACTTCATGGCTAGCAGGAAGCCGGCACTTCTCCAGAGCTGCCGCCGTCTGCCGCAACAGCAATGCACTCAATTGTCGAGATGCCAGGCCTGCAGGGAGAACTCGAGGGGGCCGGCATGGTGAAAGCCGCCGTGGAGGAACACGCGGTCGAGGCCGCCGGCATCGTTTGCGGCGTCCTCGGTATGCCAGGTGCCGCCGAGGGTGGCCGTGTCGCCGTCGTGGCCGAGCGCGAGCGTCGAGCGGAACGCGGCGCGCCCGAGCCCGTCGCCGCCACCTTCGATGGCCGCGGTGTGGCCGGGGGCGACATGGGCCGAAGTATCCAGATGCAGGACACCGGAGATCGCCTCCGGCCCGTGGCGCATCGAGGCGGGTCCGCGCACGAGCGCGAGCGAGTCGACCGCGGCCGGGTCGATGAGCGAAAGGTCGACGCCGCCGCCGCGCGAGTTGGTCGGGTCGTTGAGCGGCACGCCGTCGAGCAGCACGAGCGTGTGGTTCTCCTCGCCGCCGCGCAGGTAGAGAGTCGAGCGGCCGCCCGCGCCGCCGGCGCGATCGACGTGCACGCCCGGGATCTGGTTGAGCAGGCCGCCGACGGATGTCGGCCGCTCCGAGACGTCGGGTCGCTGCACCCACACCGCGGCCGTGCGCTCATCCGCGCCGGTCGGGTGGGCCGTGATCTCGAGCGTCGCGAGCTCGATCGGGGCCTCGGCGGCCGGGTTTGTGTCGTCGCCGGGCGCGGCCACTGCGGCGAGCAGGCTGAGAAGGGTGGGTGGGAGGAAGCGAACGGTGCGCACGATCAGTCGAAGGAAACCGTCGAGGATCAAGCGGGCTGCGGCCGGTTGTCCACGAGCAAGCTCGCAGGCATGCCCCCGACCGCGCTGCAACAGTCGCGCACGCACGCGTTCAGCGTGCCGGCGTGGTCGCGAGGCGCTCGAGCGCGGCGGCGACGACCGGGTCGCGACCGGCGCGCAGGTCGTCGATCGTCGTCTCCACGGCGATGTCCGGCGTCACGCCGGCGCCCTCAAGGCGCTTGCCGTCGGCGGTCAGGTAATCGCGCACGCTCACCTGCAACTCGCCGCCGCCCGGGAGCGAGCCGGTCTCGGCGCCGAGCACGGCGCCGGAGGTCTTCGCGCCGAGGACGATGCCGCGCTTCTGCTGCTGGATCGCGTGGGCGAAGATCTCGCTGCTGCTGCCGGAGTTTTCCGAGACGAGCACGGCGACGGCGCCCGGGTAGCGCGCGCCGACCAGGCCGGGCGAGGCGCGCAGGGGCTCGTCGTCGCCGCTGCGGCGCACGAAGCGGCCCATGGGGATCGAGTGCGGGAAGAACTCGCCGAGCGCGCGCGCCAGCGCGAGGGCCTCGCCGCCGGGATTCTGCCGCAGGTCGACGATCATGGCCGGCGCCTTTTTGTGCGCCTTGAGCTGCGCCCGCACCCAGCGCGCGGTGTCGAGGTCGAATCGGTCGAAACGCATGAGCACCGCCCCGCCGTCGAGGACGCGCACCGTTCGTATCGGGTCCACGGACACGGGCTTGGCCGTGAGCGTGAGCAGGCGCGGAGTGTCGGTGTTGTCGAGGAACTCGCAGCGCACCTGCTGGCCATCCTGGAGGCGGCCTGGCCCGAGCACCTCACCCGGCGGGCGGCCTTCGACGCGGACGAGCACCCAGCCCGGCTGCACGCCGCTCGCGGCCGCGGAGCTGCCGGGGAGTACGTCGAGCACGAGGCGGTGGGTGTCCTGTTCGCCGTAGGGCGAGCTGATCAGGCCGACCAGCACGCCCTGGTGCCGGCGGTCCTCCTCGACCTCGTCGGGGCTCGCGGCGTAGGTGTGCTCATCCTCGAGCTCGCCGAGCAGGGCATTGATCGCCTCGTAGAGCGCGGCTTCGTCGGCCGCGGCTTCTGCACGCGGCCGGTGGCGGTCGCGCGCGGCGTTCCAGTCCACCCCGTGCATCGCGGCGTCGTAATAGTGCCGGCGCACCGCGTCCCAGGCCACGTCGTAGACCCGGCGGTTGTAGGCCTGGCGCGAATCATAGGCGGCCGGCGCATCCGCCGGCGTGACTGGCGCGCGGCCCCACACCCCGATGCAGCCGGGCAGCGCCGCCAGCGCGAGCGCGGCGGCGATGAGCAGTGTCGCTGATCGGAGCTTAACCACAGAGATCACAGAGGGCACAGAGGAAGGCAGGAGGTGAATTGCGAAACAGGGACTCGGGATTTCCTCTGTGCTCTCTGTGTCCTCTGTGGTTCAAATCTGACCTTGCGCCGTGGAGCGGTCTCACACCTCCACGAGATCTTTCTCCACGCGGAGGTTGCCGATGATGAAGTCCTGTCGCTCCGGGGTGTTCTTGCCCATGAAGAACGAGAGCAGCTGCTCGGCGCTGTGCAGGTGGGCCGTGGATACGGGCTCGAGGCGCAGATCCTCGCCGATGAAGCGCTTGAACTCGTCGGGCGAGATCTCGCCCAGGCCCTTGAACCGCGTCACCTCGGCGCTTGCGCCCAGCTTGGCCATCGCGGCGCGCTTCTCGTCCTCGGAATAGCAGTAGTGCGTCTCCTTCTTGTTGCGCACCCGGAAGAGTGGTGTCTCGAGGATGAAGAGGTGGCCGTTCTGGATGAGCGCGGGGAAGAACTGCAGGAAGAACGAGATGAGCAGCAGCCGGATGTGCATGCCGTCGACGTCGGCATCGGTCGCGATGACGATCTGGTTGTAGCGCAGGCCCTCCATGCCCTCCTCGATGTTGAGCGCGCTCTGCAGGAGGTGAAACTCCTCGTTCTCGTAGATCACCTTCTTGGTCAGGCCGTAGGTGTTGAGTGGTTTGCCCTTGAGCGCGAACACGGCCTGCGTCTGCACGTCGCGCGTGGCGGTGAGGGAGCCGGCGGCGCTGTCGCCCTCGACGATGAAGAGCATCGACTCCTCGTTGCGTTTGTCGCGGTCGCCGAGGTGGATGCGGCAGTCGCGCAGCTTGCGGTTGTGCAACGAGGCCTTCTTCGCGCGCTCGCGCGCGAGGTTGCGGATGCCGGCCAGTTCCTTGCGCTCGCGTTCGCTCTCCTCGATCTTGCGCTTGAATGCGTCGGCCGCCTCCGGGTTGCGGTGCAGCCAGTTGTCGAGGTGCTGCTGCATGAAGTTGCCGACGAACTGGCGGATCGACGGCCCGTTCGGGCCGATGTCGGTCGAGCCGAGCTTGGTTTTCGTCTGCGATTCGAAGACCGGCTCGATCACGCGCACGGCCACGGCGGCGATGATCGACTGGCGGATGTCGGCGGCGTCGTACTCCTTCTTGTAGAAGTTGCGCACCGTCGCGACGAGCGCCTCGCGGAAGGCCGCGAGGTGCGTGCCGCCCATCGTCGTGTGCTGGCCGTTGACGAACGAGTAATACTCCTCGCCGTAGTGCGCGCCGTGCGTCATCGCCACCTCGATGTCGTCGGCCTCGATGTGGCAGATCGGATACAGGATGTCGCCGGAAAGGTTTTTCTGCAGCAGGTCGCGCAGGCCGTTCTCGGACCTGAAGGACTTCCCGTTGAACGTGAGCGTGAGCCCGCGGTTGAGGAAGGCGTAGTTCCAGAGCATGTCCTCGATGAACTCGGGACGGAACTTGAAGTCCTTGCCGAAGAGCGCCTCGTCGGGCGTGAACTCGATGATCGTGCCGTTCTTCTCGTCGGAGGAGCAGACGCGCGCGTCCTTCTTGAGTTTTCCCTGCGAGAACTCGACGACCTTGGTCTGGCCCTCGCGCACGGCCTGGGCGCGGTAGGCGAAGGAGAGGGCGTTGACCGCCTTCTGGCCGACGCCGTTGAGGCCGACGGCCTTCTTGAAGGTCTCGCTGTCGTACTTGGCGCCGGTGTTGATGACCGAGACGCACTCGAGGAGCTTGCCCAGCGGGATGCCGCGGCCGAAGTCGCGCACGCGCACGGTGCGGTCGGTCAGCTCGATCTCGATCTTCTTGCCGAACCCCATCGTGTACTCGTCGATCGCGTTATCGATCGTCTCCTTGAGCAGCACGTAGATGCCGTCCTCGGCGTGGGTGCCGTTGCCAAGCCGGCCGATATACATGCCGGGACGCAGCCGGATGTGCTCGGTCGAGGAGAGGGTCTTGATGGAGGCTTCGGTGTAATTGTGCTTTTCGGCCATCGCGGAGAGGAGTGGGAGTGAAAGTGGGCGGGAGAGCGGAGGTGGGCGCGAACGGAGGCTGCGCCCGTGAGAAAGCGGGAAACGAAGACGGTTTCGTCGCGGAGGGAATGCAAAAACGGCGGGCTGTCGAACGCCTCACGGCTGGCGGCCTCGAACCGGGACGCCGTCCCGACGGCTTTCGGCTCGCGGATGCGCGGCCGATCGCTAGCTCTCGGGCACCCCAGTCCGTCGTTTCCCCAAGCACCGCGATGTGGAATAGTCCCCGCCAGACCTCGGCCGGCGGCAAGCGCTACACGCCGGCCGAGATCGCCGCCCTGCTCGAGCCCCTCGGGTTGATGCTCGACGCGCTGCGCGCGAGCGCACCCGTGGAGGTCGTGACCGAACCGATCCTCCAGCGCATGGAGACGGGCGAACTGGTCTTCGCGACGCACGAGGTGTTTGTTGCGCTGCTCGACGACACGCCGGTGCCGGCGGGTGGTCATCCCGGGTATCAGGAGGCGCTCATCGCGGAGCTGCTCGACCAGTGCTGCGGTCTCGTCGAGCTCGAACTCGCCGAGGCCGGCGACGATCCGGCCGCTCCGGCGCGGCGCGCGGCCTGGAGATCGTTTGCCGCCCTGTGCGGCGAGCACGACGCGCACGGTCGGCGCGTCTATCCCCTCATCGAGCACCTCGAGCTGATCTACGACGATGCGCAGGTGCACCTGTGCCCGTTGCTCACCGCCGATGTGTGGCAGGAGATGCTCCTCGGCGAGGCCGGCAGCGTGGCGGGCGAATTTCTCTGGGACTACGACTGGCGCACCGAGGATTTCCTGGAGAAACGCACGGTCGGGCAGGCGTGGATGGTGGCGGAGCAGGCCGGGACCGACCTCGATCTCGTCCACCGCCTGCCGCGCACCCCTGCGCCGGCTGAGCTGGCCCGGGCCCGCACGCACCTGCGCCGCCTCGTGGCGGCACACGAGCGGGAGGCCTGACCCGCGCCCGGCCGGTTCTGCGGTTGCGCCCGGGCGGAAAGCCGGCAGACTCCCGGCCGTCGGCATGAACCTCCGCTGGCATCTCTCGCATGCGCGCGGCTATCTCGACCTCGGCATGCTGGCCGAGGCGGAAGCGGAGCTTGGCGCCATCCCGCCTCCGGACAACGACCGTCCCGAGGTGCACGCGATCCGCGTGGCGCTGTTGCACGAGCGATGCGACTGGACCGAACTGCGCCGCGTCGCCGCCGTCCTTGTGCAGCGCCAGCCCGACGAACCGGGCTGGTGGGTGAGTTTCGCCTTCGCCACGCGTCGCACCGCCTCGATCGAGGACGCCCGCGAGATCCTGCTCGCGGCCGAACGCGCGCACCCGGAGGAGGCGATCATCCATTTCAACCTCGGCTGCTACGCCTGCCAGCTCGGCGAACTCGACGAGGCCCGCCGCCGCGTGTGGCGCTCGATCCAGCTGCGCGGCGAACTGCGCGAACTCGCCCACCACGATCCCGACCTGCAGCCGCTGCGCGACCAGGACCCGCAGGTGTTTGCCGGTTGAGCCGGACCCGGGCCCGGGCGCACGGCCAGGGCCCGCGCGGGATCAGCGCCCCGGGACGGGAGCGGCGAGGAAACGTTCGAGCGCCTCCGCCATCATCGCATCGCTGCGCCACTGCGCACGCGGTGCCGACTGCGTGGCGCGCGCGTAGGTGCCGACCTGGAGCATCGGCAGTGCGACGCGGTAGCGCCGCCGGGGATCGATCGTCGCCGGCTCGACCGCAGGCTGCAGCCGACACCAGTCGCCCGGGAGGATCGAGGGCGTCATCGTGGCCTCGATACGCGTCGCGGCGGCGAGCAGCTCCTCGCCGGTGAGCTCGACCACGTCGACCGGGTGCCCGAAGAAGAAGGGCACCACGTCGGCCACACGGGTCGTGTCGGCGTCGACCGGCTCGTCGCCCAGCGCGGGGATCAGGCCGGCTGCGGCGAAGTCGCAGCCCGCCGCGCGTCGTGCCGCCTCCGCGACCGCCCGGGCGAAGCCCTCGCGCGTGGTGGCCTCGGCGGGCAGCAGCGGCGAGCCTGTGCGATCGCCGACCCAGCGCCAGTGGCTGTCGAAGCTGCGAGCGGCGACCAGCGTGCGCGAGGTGGTGGAGGTCACGATGAGGTCGGCCGCGTGGAAGAAGTTGGTGTCGCTGACCGCGTGCGTGAGCACGCCGGCGGCGAGGAGCGGGAGCGTCGCGTTCGGCGCGTATCCGTCCGGCGAATCCGCGGCGACCCAGAAGACCAGGCGCTGCGGGGCCTCGGGATTGTGGTGGACGAGGCCGAGCATCCGCCCGGCGGCCGGGAGTTCGAGGCCGTCATTGCAGGTGATGCGCCCGTTCTTGAGGTGCACAGGCAGTCGCGCCGCGATCCGGCGCACGACGGCGTTTTCCTCGGCGGTGCCGAGGAGTACGAGATGGCAGCGCGCGATGTCGTCGGCCGTCACCTCGGTGTCGGCCTTCACGCGCAGGGCACCGAACAGGTTCATGTGGTGCGGCGTGCGGTCGGCGTCGGCCGGATCGGTCTCACCGGTGTCGCCGACCCACGCGGGATTGGGGCTGCGGCTCGCGGCCAGCGCGACGCGTCCCAGGGCGGAGCGGGACGAGTCCGAGCCGCCGGTGCCGTGCACGATGAGCAGCGGCGAGCCGTCATAGAGCTGCACCGCGCCACCCGGCGTGTGCAGGCGATACGGATACGCCGGCGCGTGGGTCTCGATCGTCCAGCCCGCGGGCGTGGCGGCCAGGACGAGTGTCTCAGGCAAGGGTGCGGGATGTTCGATCGCGATGGCGTCGCCGACGACCACGCGCAGCGGCTGGGCGCGGTCAAAGGGCGACTCCGCGAGCCGCAGGCCCAGGCGCGTGACGTTGTGCAGCTCGGCGAAGAGGGTGTTGTTTGCGCCGGCGGTGAGTTGGAACCGCGCGGGACGCGCCGCCGGGCCCCACTCCGTCACCTCCGCCCACCAGGCGCGCCGCGCGGTACCGTCGAGCGCGGTGAAGTCCAGCCGCCGCACGCTGCGCGTATCCGGGCGCACCTGCTGTGCGGCCCAGGCGGCCGAGCGTGCATTGCCCTCGGTGTAGTTCCACGCCGCGTGGCCGAGGCCCTGTGTGAGATCGAAGATTGCCTGACCGCCGAGGGCGCGCAGCTCGCGCAGCGGCCCGCGCGCGTGCAGCACCGGCACGACGAAGTCGTCCTCGCTGTGCGTCGCGTAGATCGGAACGGTGAGGAGGTTCGCGACCGGCTCCTGCTCGAGATAGCCGCAGGTGATCTGGCCCGACGCGAAGCGGTGCGGATAGCGCGCGCCGAGCTTGAAGGTCGCTCCGCCACCCATGCTGCCGCCGCCGATCCGGACGCGGGCCGCATCGATGCGCCAGTGCGCCTCGATATAGTCAATCACCTGGAGCACATCCGCTTGCGAGAGCCCCGTGTACCAGCCGCCGCGGGCCCGGCCGAGCACGGCCGCCTCGAAGTCGCCGGCGTGGTCGGCCATGCCGGTGGAGTGTTTGAGGTGGTCGCCCGTATAGCCGTGCATCGCGACCGCGAGCCCCGGCGGCCGCGCCGGATCGTAGTCGGTCGGGATCATGAGCTTGAACGGCTGGCCGGAATCATCGACCGGCGACTCGTACGCCCACTCCTGCACGCCGCGCAGTCGCGTGATGACCTTGGGATCGGCGGCGATGCGCGCGGTCCAGGTCGCGAGGCGTTCCCAGGCCTGTTGCGCCGCCTCCGAGCCATCGCCCTCGCGCGCCGAGGTGCTGCGCGCGACCTCGCGCAGGTATTTGATCCAGCCCCGGTAGGTCGCGAGATCGGTGCGGGCGAGGAGTGTGTCCGCATCCCGTTCCGCTGCGGCGGCAGTCGGCGGCGAACCGGACGGGCCCGCGGCGAGGGCAGTCGTGGCAATTAGGGCGATGAGGGCGAAGTGGGGAAGGCGGACCATCGTGCCTGAAGCTTGTCGGACTCCCCGCCCGTGCGTCAGCCGTAAATCATGTGCGCGACGTCGGGTATGAGCCGCGCCGCACACGCCGCGCAGGCGCGCGACTTTCCCTCAGCGTTGAAAATCTTTCGGCAGCGCTCCGGCGATGCGCGGACGCGTCATCGCGCCGAGCACGCAGCTGCCGATGATGAGCGAGGCGCCGATCAACTCGGCCAGCGAATAGCGCTCCTGGAAGAACACCACGCCGCCGAGGGCGATGCCGACGGGCACACTCATCTGCAGCAGCGAGCCCTCGGCCACCGGCAGCCAGCGGTATCCCGCCGTCATGAAGAGCTGGCCGGCCCCGGCGAGCAAGCCCGCGAGGGCGAGCAGTGCGGCGGCGAGCCAGCCCGGCGTCTGCCAGCCGGTGACCGTCGGCACGGCGGTGAAGGCCAGTCCCCACGCGCACTGCGAGCCGAAGATCGTCGCGATGGTCTCGTGCTCGCGCAGCCGCCGGATGATCACGATCACGATGGCGGAGAACACCGCGCCGAGGATCGCGAGCGCATCGGCGCGCGAGAACGCCCAGCCGTGCGCCGACACGCCCGTGAGCAGGCCCACGCCAAGCAGGCCGAGCAGCAGGGCCACCACCATGCGCGCCTGCAGGTGCTCCCGCAGGAAC
Source organism: Opitutaceae bacterium (assembly GCA_014879845.1). Classification (GTDB taxonomy): domain Bacteria; phylum Verrucomicrobiota; class Verrucomicrobiia; order Opitutales; family Opitutaceae; genus JAEWQP01. Next base: position 15,390 of record JACSRI010000123.1, on the reverse strand, counting down.
AGCGCGGCGAGCAGCGCACCCCAGAGGATGTACGTGTTGTTGACGAAGGTCGCCCGGCCCGCCCCGAGTTCCGGGATCGTCGCGTAGAAGATCGCCACCGCCGAGCCGCCGATCACGCCGCGCGCGATCACCAGCGGGTTGCGCCAGAGCGAGCGCAGGTTGACTGCACCGCCCGGCATGAGCGGAAGGAAGACCAGGCCGAGCCCGATGAGAAACCGCACCGACGACAGCATCCAGGTGTCGACGGCGAAGTGCGTGCCGATCGCGCGCACCAGCAGCACGTTGGCGATGAAGAAGAGCGCGGAAGCGAGCATGAGCACGCGGCCGCGCGCGGCGTACCGAGAAGCCGGCGCGTTCATGGCGCCGCGAGCCGCCGGGCCGCGGCCCGGCCCTTCCACGCCGTGATCAACGCCACGCCACCGAGCAGCAGGCCCGCGGCCGCAAGGATGCGCGTTGTCACCACCTCGTCGCCGAACGCCCAGCCGACGAACACCGCCACGGCAGGATTCACGTAGGCGTAGGTGCTCACGCGCGCCGGCGTGCTCACCTTGAGCAGATAGATGTAGGCGCTGAAGGCCACGAGCGAACCGGCGATCGTCAGGTAGAGCCAGCCGCCGAGCATGGCGGGCGAGAGGATGTGCGCGCCGAGACGCGTGAACTCGCCCGTCGCCGCCGAGGCGCCGAGGAGCAGCACCGCACCGACGAGCATTTGCATCGCGGCGGCGAGAAACACGTCGGATGACTGCCGCGCCTGCCGCCCGAGCACGGAGCCGGTCGACCAGCAGAGCGAGGCCCCGAGGCAGGCCAGGGTTGACACGAGGTCGGCATCCTTGGCCGCCTCCAGGCGCGCCGGGCCGATGAGCAACACCATTCCCGCGAGCCCGAGTGCGAGCCCGGCAAACACCGCAGTGTCCGGCCGCCGCCCGCCCGGCCGCAGCCAGTCGAGCAGCACCATGTTCAGCGGCGAGATCGCGACGAGCAGGGCCGTGAGCCCGGATGGCACGCGCTGCTGCGCCCACGCGGTGAGCCCGTAGCCGCCGAGGAGCAGGAGTGCGCCGATCCAGGCGGAGGCGATCCAGTTCCCGCGCGTCGGTCGCGGCGCGCCCCGGCTCCGACGCCAGGCGTAGAGGACGCTGCCGGCGACGACGAATCGCATCGCCGTCATGAACAGCGGCGGCACCTCGTGCACCACTTCGCCGAGCACGAAATAGGTCGTGCCCCAGATCAGGTAGACCGCGACGAAGGCGGCGATCACCCGGCCCCGAGCAGCGGAGGTCGGAACCACCGCCCCGTCGGCCGCGACCGATTGGTTTGAAGTCACCCTGTCGACAACGTCGCCCGCCCGCGCGTTTTCAAGCACCCAGCACGTCCGTCGGCGAACGTCTGTTCGTTTGACGCAGCGCTGCTGAGCGGGACGGTGACCGAGCCGGGCATCTCGCGCGCGAGGATCTCGGCCATGGCGCGGGTTTGCGGCGGCGCAGTGGCTCTGCCTGCGGCCGCGGCGATCCGCAGGGGCCCAGGGCTGCGCCGGGTGTTCCCAGGTGCAGGCCGCGCTTGCCGTGTGTATTGGAAAACGCCGTGCACCATGCGAGGGCGCCGGACAGATGAAGAGACCGAGAGCACGGCCTCCTCCGTGCGCGGGTCATCGACGTCGGCCGTGGATGCGGACAGTGGCGCGTGCGCTTCTTCGGGACCGTCCGATCAGATGGGATAGAGGCTGCGCAATCCCTCGCGTGTGGCCGGGCAGAGGCCGCGCTCCGTGATCAGGCCGGTGACAAGGCGCGCCGGCGTGACGTCGAAGGCCGGGTTGGCGGCGGAACTGCCGTTGGGGATGAGCTGCACCTCGGTGATCCTCCCCGACGTATCCGCGCCGCGGATGTGGGACACCTCGCGCGCGTCGCGCTCCTCGATCGGGATGTCGCGCACGCCGTCCTCGATCGTCCAGTCGATCGTCGGGCTCGGCAGGGCGACGTAGAACGGCACGCCGCAGTCCTTCGCCGCGAGCGCCTTGAGGTAGGTGCCGATCTTGTTGGCCACGTCGCCGGCGGCGGTCGTGCGGTCCGTGCCGACGATGACGAGGTCGACTTGGCCGCGCTGCATGAGGTGGCCGCCGGCGTTGTCGCAGATGACGGTGTGGCGCACGCCATGGCTGCCGAGCTCCCAGGCGGTGAGCGAGGCGCCTTGGTTGCGCGGGCGCGTCTCGTCAACCCAGACGTGCACGGGGATGCCGGCGTCGTAGGCCTTGTAGACGGGCGCGAGCGCGGTGCCCCAGTCGACGGTGGCGAGCCAGCCGGCGTTGCAGTGCGTGAGGATGTTCACGCGGGCGCGCGGTGGTTTCTTCGCGGCGATGGCGCGGATGAGTTCGAGGCCGTGCGTGCCGATCGCCTCGTTGAGGCGGACATCCTCGTCGCAGATTTCCGCGGCGAGCACGTAGGCGGCGGCCGGGCGTTGTGCGGGCTCGAGCGGGAGGAGCGCGGTCTGCATGCGCTCGAGTGCCCAGCGCAGGTTCACGGCGGTCGGGCGCGTGGCGAGCAGCGTCTTCGCCGCGGCGGCGAGGGTCTCGTCGGAGGCGTCCTTGCGCAGCGCGAGGCAGAGCCCATAGGCGGCGGTGGCGCCGATGAGCGGCGCGCCACGCACGAGCATCGCGCGGATGGCGTGGGCCGCCTCGTCGAGCGTGGTCAGTCGCGCCGTGGTGTAGCGGTGCGGAAGCTGGGTTTGGTCGATGATCTCGACGGACCAGCCGTCGGCGTGGAGCCAGATCGTGCGAGTGGAGCGGCCGGCGACTTTCATTCCGGACGGAAGTTAACCACGAATGGACACGAATGAACACGAATCCGATCGAGAGTTCGACGATCCAGGCCGGGATCGCCGCAAAGAGGCGCAAGATCCTGTCTTTCGACGCGGCTCTCCCGCGCGCCCAGAGGCGCACGAATGGTTAGCGGAAGGACTCCGGACCCTTTAGTGCCTTCTTGCGGCGAAAACTGTCTTGTCGGCCTGGAACGTTGAGCGCCGCGGGATCGGAGTAGGACCGCCGCTTGCGGCGTGCCGCTCGGAATCACTCGTGGGCGCGGCTTGGCGCGAGCGCCAGCCTGCAGGGGGATCAGCGCAGTGGTATCGAGAAAAGCGTGACGCTCAGCGCCGGGGCCACGAGTTCGCCGGTGGACACGCCCTTGGTTTCGACGATGTCGACGGCCCGGGGCTGGCCCGGGGCGTTGTGCGCGGTGGGCGAGGCGCCGGTGATGTGCCAGCGCGTGGCCATTGCGCGCGGGATCGCGCCGGTCAGTTCGAGCGCGAGCGGCACGGGCCTGTCGGTGGGATTGACCAGGCCGACGGTGAGTGTCTGCCGATCGGCGGTGAGCGCGGCGGCGAGGTCGAGCGGCTCGGGCAGCGGCGCGATTTTCAGGGGGATCTCGCCGTAGTGCGCGCGGTAGAGGGCGAGCACGAGGCCGGTCGTCTCCATCTCGGCCGCGATCTTCGAGGTCTTGATCGCGCCGATCACGTTCACCGTCTGCGCGTAGGTCGCGACCTTGATGATGTCGGTGTGGCGGTAGAACTCGTGCAGGCCGGCGGCAATGCCGAGGCCGTCCTGCAATTCATAGACGCAGCCGAGTTCGCCGTAGGCGTATTCGCGGTGCCAGTAGTTCCACTCGTCCATCGAGATCGGCATGGTGCGCCCGTTCAGGCTGGGCAGCGTGGGCTGGAGCGCGCGGTGCTTGTCGGCGCGGTGGCGGATGGCGTCCTTCACTTGGCGCACGTGGGAGAGGAGATCGACCCGCTCGCCATTGTGGTAGGTGTTCGTGTTGCTCGCGTCCCACCACGGCACGCGGCCGGCGTAGAAATGCTCGGAGAGCATGTCCATGTGGTCGGCGCAGGCCTCGAGCATGCCGTGCGACCAGGGGATGCCGCGGCGTACCTGCTGGGGGTCATTGTCCTTGTTGATCTGGTCGATGTCGCCGACGCCGACCAGCGTCACGGTCGGATCGACCGCGCGCATGGCCTCGGCCACGAGGTTGTGTTTGATCACGTAGTGGTGGAGCTGCATCCAGCCGAGCTGGAAGGGACCCCACATCTCGTTGCCCACGCACCAGTATTTCACGGCGTAGGGTGCGGCGTGGCCGTTCTTCTCGCGCCAGCCGCCGGCGAGCGTGGTGGAGGCGGCGTTGCAGTACTCGAGCCACTGCGCGGCGGAGTAGGCGTCGCCCAGGCCGGTGTTGACGGCGATCATCGGCTCGGTGCCGAGTTCGCGACAGAAGGCGAGAAACTCGTCGGTGCCGAAGTCGTTGTGCTCGACGCCTGTCCAGGCGGGGTTCTTGCGCGGCGGGCGGCGGTCGCGGTCGCCGACGCCGTCGCGCCAGTCGTAGCCGGAGACGAAGTTGCCACCCGGCCAGCGGTAGACCGGGCTGTTGAGCTGCTTGAGCAGGGCGAGGGTGTCCGGGCGCAGGCCGTTCTTGTTATCAGCCGGCATGAGCGAGGGCGGGCCGAGCAGCACCTCGCCGCGCAGGACCTGGATGGAGAAGGTGGCGCCGCGTTCGGTCGTGGCCGGGGAGGTGAGGGTGAAGACCTGCTTGGTGAAGTCCGTGCCGGTGAAGGTGAGGCGGGCGGTGGCGGGTGGATTGGCATCGCCGGTCGCGAGCGTCACCTCGATCTCCGTCTCACCGGAGAGCGGGCGGGCCCAGAGGTAGCCGGCGTAGGCCTTGCCCGCGACGACACCGAGGTCGCGCTGGCGAATGGCAGCCCCGGGCGCAAGGCGCGGCGAGTGCCGGCCGACGAAGGCGTTTTCCGTCGCCATCGTGACATCATCGGCGGCCCCGAGGATCTCCCAGGGCGAGGCGCCGACGACGGGGTAGGCCGAGTCCTTGAGATCCCGATACGGCGCGTACTCGGCGGTGATCGGGAAGTAGAACTTCCGGTCCTCGAGCATCTCGGCCCAGATGCCGCCGTAGATGCAGCGGCCGAGGTGTTCGATGAACTGGCCGTAGATCAGAGGGCTGATCGGGTCGGCGGCGGTCGCGCTCGTGTCGAGCTGGAGCCGGACCTTGTCGGCGCCGGATGAGGCGAGGGTCGTGAGGGCCATGGTGAGGATGAGTAGGGCGTGGCGTAGGCTCATGGATGTGCGGACCGTATGGTCGAAGAGGGGTGAGGGCTGAGACGTAGGCACTTTTCCCGCCGAGGCGAGCGCGATGGGCCGGATCTAGGACCGACGGGACCGAGTGCGCAGATCGCCGCACAGGGCGACGATTCCATCGGGCAGGCGGTTTGGCCGCGGACCGCACGGCATACAGAGCGTGCTGTAGTCATTTCTCCAGCAGCCGCGCTCATTGCCGGGGATGCAGCGGCTTGTCAGCTTTCCGAGCAGCATCGACGCCAGTCAACGATGCGCACGGGGCGTCCGTTGACTTGGCCCGCCGATGTGAGTCGGGTCCAAGTTATCAGACTCCTGTACCCCAGCTCCCTCTGATTCATTCACGAGGCCCCCCTCGTCACCCCGCCTCTCTCTTCGCGAGCCGCGCGCACGACTCCGTATCGGCGCAGCTGCCGCATGCGCCGCGCAGTTGCCCTCTGCACTCTCCAGACCTCGGCTCGGTTGAGCCGGTCGACCTAAACCCAAACCCAGACCATGATCCCTGCAGATCTCACCCTGAAAGTACGCCCGCGTGATCGCGGGCTGAGCCGGACGATGCTCCTCGGTACCGCCCTGATGACCGCAGTGTTCAGCGCCCAGGCGCAGAGCGTCCCGACCGAATCGACGACACCCGCCTCCGAGACTCCGGTCGACGCCAAGGCCGCCGAGGTGACCCCGGCCCCTGCGCCCGCGGCGAGCGCGGGTGATGAGGACGATACCGTGGTGCTCTCGCCGTTTGAAGTGACAGCGGAAGCGACCGGCTACTTCCAGTCCAACACCATGTCGGGCACCCGCCTCAACTCGAAGATCGAGGACCTTGGCCAGTCGATCACGGTGATGACCAAGGAGCAGATGGGCGACTTCGCGATGCTCGATATCAACGACGTGTTCGACTACATGGCGAGCACCGAGGGCACCGGGACCTACTCCCTGTTCGAGACCGACCGCACCGGCGCGGTGGTGGACCAGGTGAGCCTCAATCCGAACAACGCCAACCGCGTGCGCGGCATCGGCAACGCCAACATCGCCTTCAGCAATATCGAGATGACGGGTCGCGTGCCGGTGGACCCGCTGTGGCTCGACTCGCTCGAGCTCAGCCGCGGACCCAACGCCAACATCTTCGGCCTGGGCAACGCCTCCGGCACGGTGAACCAGGTACCGGCCACGGCCAACCTGACGCGCAACTTCGCCCGCGTCGAAGGGCGCGTGGACAGCTACGAAGGCTGGCGCACGTCGCTCGATGTAAACCGCATTCTGATCGAGGACAAACTGGCTGCGCGCGGCAGCTACGCCTACCAGCACACGGGATTCGTCCGCAAGCCCTCGGGTGAGGATGCCCGCCGGCTGAGCCTGCAGCTCAAGGCCAAGCCCTTCGCCAACACGACCGTCGCGCTCTCCTGGTTCAACTACAAGAACGACTCAGTTCGACCGAACTACACGACGCCGCGCGACTACTTCACGGATTGGTTCGACCGGGGACAGCCCGCCTGGAACCCCTTCACGCGACTGGTCACTATGGCCAACGGGGATATCTACGGCAACGGCAACGTCCGCTGGGACCCCAACTCCACTACTCCTCCGACGCCGTACACGTCCAATCCGAGTTACTTCACCGGCGGCGCGGAGAGCCGCTCGATGTTCCAGATCGGCCGACCGGGCGAGTCCCCGTACTGGTCGATGACGCGATACACCTCGAATCCCGCCCAGCCGCCCGGAAATAACTTCTCCGTCACCGATCCCTATCTCGCCGGAGCCACCGGCATTGGCCTGCTGACCATGGGGCCGTCCGACACCTACACGGCGACGCAGCAGCCCCTCTATAATTCCGTGGCCCGACCGATCTCCAACAAGTCGATCTACGACTGGACGGAGGTCAATCTCGCGGGCAACAGCAAGGCCTGGGACGACGTCAACATCTACCTCGCCCAGCTCGATCAGATCATCCTCAGCACACCCAAGCATACCCTGGCGGCGCAATTGACCTACCTGCGCGAGGATGTCGACCGGCTGGAAGACCAGCCCATGGGTCCCGCGAGCGTGAACAGCAATGTCGGTCAACTCCAGGTCGACGTGAACTCGCACTACATGGACGGCACGCCCAATCCGTATTTCGGCCGGCCCTACCTGCGGAGCAGCGAGCCCTTCATGCGGGACAAGCCCCAGCTGTGGGAGACCTCGCGCGCCCAGGCGGTCTACCGCATCGATTTCTCGCAGGACGACGGCTGGACCAAGTGGCTCGGCACACAGCAGCTCCTCGGCTACTACGAATACAAGGACCGACAGAATCGCACCTACACCTACCGGCACACCGCCACGGGGACCAACCTCGACTGGCAGCAGCTGTATATCCAGCGGAATGCGCCGCTGGGCAACCAATCGAATTCGAACCTCGATCCCAGGTACCTCTTCGTCAACCCCAGCAACCCGACCGCCGGCGCCGTGGCGATTCCCGGAAACTACTCCCGGCTCAACGAGCAGTACTATGTCGGAGACACACCGGGTGGCGGCATCGAATATGCCCCGAGCTATTTCCCGGAAGGCGTGAGTGTTCCCTATGTCTGGGGACCGTCGTCCAGCGCGCTGCGCCGTGAAGAGTCCACGATCGGATTCACCCCGAGCCCCCACGCGGGTGGCGGCCTCTCCAACATCAACACGCGCGTCAAGACCGTGGGCGGCGTGCTCCAGAGCACTTTCTTCGAGGGCCGCCTGATCGCCACCTACGGCCTGCGCCAGGACGAGGTGCTGGACCGCAACGCGCCCTCCGCCCTTCTGACGTCGGACCTCCGCGAATACGACTTCGAGGCTTCGAATCGGTGGAACTCCGGGTGGCGCCCGGCCGAGGGCAAGACGAAGTCCCTGTCGCTCGTGGCCCGCCCGTTCCGCGACCTCAGCGCTCTCAAGCGCGAGATGGAAGGCGGGAGCGGGTTCAGCAAGTTCCTCGCCGAGGCCGTGAGCGGCCTCAGCCTGACCTACAACAACTCGGACAACTTCATCGCACAGGGTCCGGCCTACGATCTCTTCCTCAACGAGCTTCCGAACCAGACCGGCACGAGCGAGGACATCGGCTTCTGGCTGACGCTGCTCGATGGCCGGCTTTCCATCCGCTACACGAACTTCAAGACCGAGCAGCTCAACCTGCGCAACGGCGACATCTCCACGATGGCCCAGCGCATCCTGCGCTATGAGGGCTTTGTCGCGAACGATGCGTGGAACCTGAGGAAGCAGGTCACCGCCTGGTTGAGCGGCGTGGGCACCGGCGGAACGGCCACCGACGAGCAGATCGCCGAGGCCATCCAGATGCCCATCGAGCAGTATCGCGGTTTGGTGACGATCGGCGCCAACGGCACCTATGCCGCGGTCAATGACATGGAGTCGAAGGGCCATGAGTTGGAAATCAACTACAACCCCAACCGCTATTGGACCGTCAGCGGGTCCGTCACCAAGATCGAAGCGATCAACACCGCGGCCGGCGCGGCCGTCGATGACTACATCGCCGCGCGCATGCCCATCTGGACGACCCTCGAGGATCCGCGTTACACGGCGACCACCGCGACCATCAATGGCGTGACGACGCCTCTCGCTCCGCACACCATCCCCACGGGCGCGACCGGTCACCTGCTCTGGTGGCAAATCCTGGGGGCTCAGTTCAACACCGGGGCCGTCGGCGCGGGCTACAACAACACCAACTCCGCCGCCACGAACTTCGCCGGCAATGTCAACGCCCCGATGTCCGTGTTCCGCGCCCTCATCGGTCGCCCTCGGCCCCAGGTCCGTGAATACGCGATCAAGTTCAACACGAAGTACAATCTGGCCGGCATCAGCGACAACGAGATCCTCAAGAACATGAGCGTCGGTGGCTCGCTCCGCTACACCAGCAAGGGCTCCATCGGGTTCTACGGCCTCGGTTACGAAGAAGGCATGGACCTCACCCTCCCGCAGAACCGGATCCTGGAGCTCGATCCCGACCGGCCGATCTACTCGCCGGAGGAAACGTATGTCGACCTGTTCGTCAATTACCGGACCAAGCTGTTTAGCGACAAGGTCCGGGCGACCTTCCAGTTCAACGTGAAGAATGTCGGGGAAAGCGGCGGCGGCTTGCAGCCGACGGCCGCCTTCTTTGACGGATTGACCTCCACCTATCGCATCGTCGATCCCCGGCAGTTTCTCTTCTCCGCCACGTTCGATTTCTAGGCAGACCTGACTCTCGGGTCTTGGAGCAGCGCCGCCTGGTCTGTTGACTGGGCGGCGCTTTCCTTTCCAGCCGTCGATGTTGTCCGTTGATACCGCGATGCCTCGCCCATGACCCGTCCCCCCGCCGCAGCGACCGTGTCGGTGCCGCACCCGCGCACGGCGGTCTGGCCGATCCGCTCGGCCCTGGGCAACGCGACCGCGTTGTTCGTCACAGTGCTGGTCTTCTACTGGCCGGCTCTATCCGCCGGCTACATTTGGGACGACAGCGGCCACCTCACCGCGCCGGACCTTCAGACGTGGTCGGGTCTCGCGCGCATCTGGTTCGAGCCGGGCACGACGCAGCAATATTACCCGCTGCTGCACTCGGCCTTCTGGCTCGAGCACCGTCTGTGGGGCGACGCCGCGGCGGGCTATCATTTCATCAACATCCTCTGGCACGCCGTCTCCGCCGTCCTCTTCGGATTGCTCCTGCGGCGGCTGCAGCTGCCGGGAGCCTGGCTGGCCGCGATGCTCTTCGCCGTGCATCCGGTCTGCGTCGAATCCGTGGCCTGGATATCCGAGCAGAAAAACACCCTCTCGACGGTGCTCTACCTGGCGGCCGCTCTCGCCTGGTTGCGCTTCGAGGATGATCGCCGCCCGATTTGCTACGCCGCAGCCACGCTCTGTTTCGCGGCCGCGCTGCTGACCAAGACGGTCACCGCGACCCTGCCCGCGGCTCTGCTCGTCGTGGCGTGGTGGAGACGCGGTCGTCTGTCGTGGCGCGGCGAGGTGCGCCCGCTGCTGCCGTGGCTGCTCCTCGGGATCGCCGGCGGCGTCGGCACGGCCTGGATGGAGGCGACGCACATCGGGGCGAGCGGCGGCGATTTCGCCCTCGGCGCCGTGGAGCGTGTGCTGCTGGCCGGGCGCGTGGTCTGGTTCTACCTGAGCAAGCTGGTCTGGCCGGCCGGGCTCACCTTCTTCTACCCACGCTGGACGATCGATGCGGGGGAGTTGTGGCAGTGGCTCTTTCCCGTCGCGGCTCTTGGCGCGCTCGGCCTCGCGGCGTGGTGGAGTCGACGCGACCGCGGACCATTGGCGATGCTCCTGTTGTTTGGGGGCACGCTCGTGCCGGTGCTCGGCTTCGTGAACGTGTACCCCTTTGTGTTTTCCTATGTGGCCGACCACTTCCAGTACCTGGCGTGTCTCTCCGTGATCGCCTCGGTCGCCGCGGTCGCGGTCCGCGGCTATGAGCGACTGCGCCTGCCGGGATGGAGCGGACCCGCCGCCGCAGCGGGCCTCGTGGTGCTCCTCGGCGGGCTCACCTGGCGGCAATGCGGGATGTACCACGACGTATTCACGCTCTGGAACACCACGCTGGCGCGCAACCCCTCGAGCTGGGCGGCGAATCTCAATCTCGGGACGGCCCTGGCCGACGCGGGCCGGCCGTCGGAAGGGCTGCCGCACCTGCGGCGCGCCCTGGAGCTCAAGCCCCGGACTCCCGAGATCCTCAACAGCCTGGCCGATGTCCTCAACCGGCTGAACCGGCCGTCCGAGGCCCTGCCGTTTGTCGAGCAGGCCCTGCAGGTACAGCCCGGCTTTGCCGAGGCGCACAACACGCACGGGGTGGCGATGATGGCGCTCGGTCGCGCGCCGGAGGGGATCGCCGCTTTCGAGCGCGCCGTCGAACTGGCGCCCTGGCGCACGAGCATGCGCGTGAATCTCGCGTGGGCCCTGGCCAACACGGGCCGCCTGCCGGAGGCGCTCGCGCACTTCGAGCAGGCGGGCCGCCAGGAGCCCGACTCCGCCGACGTCGCACTCAAGTGGGGCCTGGCCCTGGCCATGCACCGCCGCTCCAGCGAGGCGCTGCCGCACCTGCGGCGTGCGGTCGAGCTGCTGCCTGGTGATCCGACCTCGCGCTTCGCCTACGGCAATGTGCTGCTCGATCTCGGACGGTGGATGGAGGCAACACGCGAGTTCGAGACGGCCCTTCGCCTCGATCCCGGGTTCGAGCCGGCCCGGCAGGTCCTCGATCAACTCCGCCCCGATCGCTGACGCGCGGCGGCAGCCCCCGGAGGCTGTCCAAAGACGGGACGCTGGTAGGGCCAGGTCTCCGGCCGAGCCGGTGGGTCTGCGCACGCACCTGCATAGGTCTCGCTCGCCACCCGCCAGCTCCGTGGCTTGGATCCGGTCGCCGATCACCGATGACACGACGAACCACAACCGCCGCCGCCCGGTCGACATCCCACGGCGCTCGGCGCTGGCCGATTGACTCGCCGGGGGGCAACGCCGCGTTGATCCTGTTCGTCGTCCTGATCGCCTACTGGCCGGTGTTTTCCGCCGGATTCATCTGGGACGACAACGCTCACCTCACGCGTGCCGATCTCCGGTCGCTCGGCGGACTCGGGCGCATCTGGTTCGAGATCGGCGCCACCCAGCAGTACTACCCGCTGCTGCACTCGGCCTTCTGGATCGAGCATCGGCTCTGGGGCGACGCGGCGCTCGGCTATCACGCCATCAACCTCGTCTGGCACGCGCTCGCCGCGTGGCTATTCGGGCTGGTCCTCCGGCGGCTGGCCGTGCCCGGCGCGTGGTTCGCCGCGCTGCTTTTCGCGCTCCATCCCGTCTGCGTCGAGTCCGTCGCGTGGATCTCCGAGCAGAAGAACACGCTCTCGCTCACGCTCTACCTCGCGGCCGCGCTGGCGTATCTGCGTTTCGATGACGAGCGCCGGCCGTGGCGCCACGCGCTCGCGACCGGCCTTTTCCTGCTCGCGCTGCTGACCAAGACCGTCACCGCCTCGCTCCCGGCCGCCCTGCTCGTCGTGGCCTGGTGGCGACGTGGGCGCGTGGACTGGCGCCGCGACGTCGTGCCGCTCCTGCCGTGGTTTGTGCTCGGTGTCTCGGGCGGCCTGCTCACCGCCTGGTTCGAGCACGCGCTCATCGGCGCCAAGGGTGAGGCGTTCGAACTGGGTCCGCTCGAACGCCTGCTGCTGGCGGGCCGCGTGGTGTGGTTCTACCTCGGAAAACTGGCCTGGCCGCACCCGCTCATCTTCACCTACCCGCGCTGGGAGATCGACGCGTCGTCCTGGGTGGCGTGGCTCTTTCCGGCGTCGGCATTGGTGGGACTCGCCGCCCTCGTGATGCTGGCGTGGCGCCAGGGGCGGCGCGCCCCGCTCGCCGTGGCGCTGCTCTTCGGCGGCACGCTCTTCCCCGTGCTCGGCTTCGTGAACGTGTATCCGTTCATCTACTCGCTCGTGGCCGACCATTTCCAATACCACGCCTCGCTGGCGGTCTTCGCTGGGGCGGCCGCGGGTTTGACGCGGGCGACGGCTCGGCTCGCGCGACTGTGGGTGTTTGGCGCCGCGGCCGCGTTGCTCGTGGTCTGTGGGGTGTTGAGCTCGCGGCAGAGCCGGACCTATCGCGACCTTTTCGTGCTCTACGAGACGACGCTGGCGCGCAACCCCGGGTCCTGGATGGCGCACAACAACCTCGGCATCGCCCTCGTCAAGGACGGCCGCGCGAGCGAGGCGCTGCCGCATTACCGCGAGGCGCTCCGCCTGCGGCCCGGGCACGAGGATATCGAGAACAACTTCGGCTACGCGTTGATCGAACTCGGCCGCCCTGCCGAGGCCGTGCCGCACCTGCGGCGCGCGGTCGAACTGAGGCCGGACTACCGTCAGGCGCGCAACAATCTCGCCTCGGCCCTCCTCGCCCTGGGCCGCGGCGACGAGAGCCTGGAGGTGTTCCGCGAGACGCTCCGGATGTTTCCCGACGACGGCGATGCCCACTTCAACCTCGGCCTGACGCTCGCCCGCCTCGGCCGCACGATCGAGGCGCAATCCTGCTTCGAGGCGGCCGTGCGTATCCGACCGGATGATGCGAAGTACGTGCTCAATGTGGGCAACGCCCTGCTGTTCAACCGCGGCCTTGATGCAGCGATGCCCCACTACCGTCGGGCCCTCGAGCTCGATCCTGCCTCGGCGATGGCCCGCTACACCGTGGGTCGCGCGCTCGCTGAGCGCGGCCGCTACGGCGAGGGCGCCGAGCTGCTCATGCGCGCGGTTCAGCTCGACCCGAACTTCGCCCCGGCCTACGGCGATCTCGCGGCTGCGCTTGAGGCGATGGGCCGGTTCTCTGAGGCCGAGCGCTATCGCGCCGAGGCCCCGAGGTAGTTGCCCGACAGCTTGCGCGCGCCTTCGGCAGGATCGGCGGGCGCCGCGAGGTTGTCGATGATGTCGAGCGCGAAGACGAGGATCTCGTCGCGGACGTCGGGCATCATGCCGAGCGCTGCGCCCAGGCGATGAGATCCCCCCGCCATTCCACCGCCGAGACGGCGTCGCAACCGTGCGCGCGGACCGCGCCGCCGGTGTCGACCCGCCCGGCATCGAGCGTGAGCGCACCGGCCTTCTCGAAGCCGGCGACCTCGCGGCACGCGGCGGCGCACCGGTCGCAAACGCGGGTGCGGGCGCATCGTTGATGGACCGCGCACGTGCGAACACTCAGGGCGTTTGCAGGGCTCCGACCTTCGCATCCGAGGCGCGGGCGATCGCATCGAGCACGAGGTCGGGCGTCAGCACTTCGGGCAGCACGATCGGCTCGCGGGTGCCGGGGCCGTAGACGAGATTGAACGGCACCGCGCTGCGGCCGAACCGGGCGAGAGCGCCGGTGATGGCGGGATCGCGGTTGGTCCAGTCCGCCCGCACGGCGACGACATCGTGTGCCTCGAACGCGCGCCCCACCTTGGTCGAGGAAAAGACCGCGAGTTTGTTCACCTTGCACGTGGCGCACCAGCGCGCGGTGAAGTCCACGTAGACCACCCGGCCGGAGCCGCGGAGATCCTCGACCAGCTCGGGCGACCAGGTGCGCCAGGTGATCGCTCCCTCGTGGCTGCGCGGCAGGCCCAGGGCGAGGCCGGCGAGCAGTGCAGCCGCGGCCAGGCCCATGCCGATGCGGCGCCGCGACACGGAGGAGCCGTGTTGACCCCAGCGGCCGTACATCCAGGCCGCGAGGGCCACGAGGACCAGGCTGAGCAGCGCGGTGAAGAGCGCATCGCCGTCGAGCTGCCCGGCCAGCACCCAGGTAAGGAACGCCACCGTCGCATAGAGCGGGAAAGCCATGACCTGCTTGAACGATTCCATCCAGGCGCCCGGGCGCGGCAGGAGTCTGACCAGGGAGGGCGCGGCGGAGAGGACCAGGTAGGGCAGCGACAGCCCCGCCGCGATCACGGTGAAGAGCACGAACGACTGCGCCGCCGGCATGGCCAGCGCGGCGCCCAGAGCCGGCGCGAGAAACGGCGCGGCGCACGGCGTCGACACGACCGTGACAAGCACGCCGGTGAAGAACGAGCCGGCGTATCCACTACGAGACTGCAGCGACGAGCCCACGCCCGTCGCGGCGAGGCCGAACTCGAACACGCCGCTCATGCTCAGCCCAAAGAGCAGCAGGAATGCGGCGAGCCCGAAGACGAACACGGGCGACTGCAGTTGGAATCCCCAGCCCAGGTGCTCGCCCCCGGCCCGTAACGCCAGCAGCACGCCGGCGAGGAGCCAGAAGGAGAGCAGCACGCCGGCGGCGAAGGCGAGGCCGTGGGTGGTGACCTTGCGGCGATCGGCGCCCGATTGATGCACGAAGCCCATGATCTTGATGCCGAGCACGGGAAACACGCAGGGCATGAGATTCAGGATCAGGCCGCCGATGAACGCGGGCAGCATGAGTCCGAGGAGCGACGAGGTCGCCGCGTCCTGCGGTGCCGGCGATGCGGCGACCGAGCGGCGCGTGGCCGCAAACAGTCCGGCCGCCGGATCGAGGGTCGGCGGCGATGTCGAGACAGGCAGGGCCAGGGTGAGGTCGGCGCTGCCGGGCATGCACTGGTCGGCGCAGGCGAGCCAGCTGGCGCGTGCGCGGATCGCGATCGTCCCGCCGGCCGTGAGCTCGGCCGGCGGCGTGATGGTCGTGATCAGGAGGACTTCGTGCTCGTAGCCGCGGGACATGACCGAACCCGTGCCGAACTCGACATCGCTCGGCCACTTCAGCGGTCCCGCGGTGAAGCCCGGCGGAAGCTCCCAGGCGATCGTCGTCGGCAGCCCGGCCTCGCCGGGGTC